>CAZGBV010000114.1:0-2807 GCA_964523985.1 uncultured Paraprevotella sp. | reverse complement strand
GGCGGGGCTTGATAATCACCACGCCCTCGATGGCGGTTTGAATGATTTCCATGACGGTCGGAAATTTATCACGTGCAAAGATAGTTTTTTTTACCGGAAGGCGGCGGACTTTGGGATAAAATCGTATATTTGTGCGAGAGAAATCATATCGAAGGTTACGTCATGGAGACTTGGCATTGGGTGCTGGCTTGCTGGTTGGTTTTCGACTTGGTGGTGTTTGTATGGGCGTGGTGCGACGAGCTGTATTATTCGCACGACATGAAGAACAAGTTCAAACGTCTGAAAGAGACGCTGACCGAAGAGTAAGGCGGCATGCGGGGGCGGGGCAAGTATCTCACGGTGATGCTGTGTGCGCTGTGCGTGGCGGGGGTCGTCGCGTCGTGCCAGAAAGTGGAACTGCCCGCGGAAGAAGGGGATGTGGCTCCGAACCCTCCCTCGGACGGCGGGAACGACCCGGGAAATCCGGGAGGAACGGGCGGCAACGGGTCGTCCGGGAAAAATGGAAATTGCACGGTGGACTCCATCCTGGAAATATACAGGGGGATAGGCCCGGACGATGAATATGAAGAACAGGTCATAGGGTATATCGTGGGGGCGTGTCACGGAACTTCGATGAGCGGTGCGGTGTTCACGATAGAAGAGGTATTGAAAGACAGCATACGATCCAACATCCTGATAGCGGACTCGAAAAGCGAAAGGGATGTCGCGCATTGCATGCCGGTGGAACTTAAAAAAGGTTCGGATGTGCGGGATGAGGCCAATCTCGTGGACAACCCGGAGAGGATGGGATGCCGTATAGGATTGTACGGACTGGTGAAAATGTATTTCCGGGTGGTAGGATTGAAAAGTGTGGAAGTTCACGAGTGGTTGCCGGAGGGAGGGAATGAACCGGATGTCAACCCCGAAAGTCCCGGCAATCCCAATCCCGAACCTGAACCCGAACCCAATCCCGAACCCGATACAAATGATACGATAACCATAGACACTTTGCCGGGACATGTAGGAGGCGGTCGGTCGGTTGGAATTAAACGGTAAGCCATGGTAGTCAGACGTTTCTTGTGTAGTAGTGTCCTCCTGTCGGCCTTGGCCGGGAGCGTAACCGTTCCGGCGCAAACTTTCAGGCGGGTGAGGGAAATCGGCGATATGGAGGACGGTGCCCGTTATGTCTTGGCGAGCTACTGTAGAGAAAGTCCTGATTCGGTGTATGTGATGAGTGTTCAAGACAAGACCGGCACAAAGGTGAACTCACGTGCAAAACGCAAGTTGCCGTTGGATGAAAACGGAAGGATTCACGTTGACGACGGGGGAACGGCCGTTTTCGAATTGGAGGCCGCGGGAAACACGTATTCGTTTCGTGACGTGACTTTGGAGGCGTGGTTGGCTTATTCTTCAAAAGAAGAAAAAAATAGTACTTCCGCCTCTTTGTATACCTTGACGGATGAAGAAATAAAAAAGGAATCGGCTTCTCAGATAAACCGGAATTTTGTGTTTTCTCAAAATGCAAAGACTCCTATTTTGACAAAAGTGGAATTGAAAAAACATTGTTTGTCAATGAATGGAGCTAATTCAAATTTTAAATTGAGGCCTGATGGCTATAACGATTCCTTGTTCATATACAAGGAGTTGCAGTCCCCGACGCTTGAAAGGGGCAAGGGCGGCGACTGGACTTTCAAGGGAGATTGGACGGCGGATTCCTTGTTCGCGTTGGATTATGCCCAAGCCCGGAGGATTGATTTCACGGAAATTCCCTTGCCGCAGGGACGCGCGGTGGCGGGCGGCGTGAGGTTGCCCGGAGAATATGTGTGGACTTACGTGCGCAAGGGGGATGCCGAGCGTTTGCCGGAAGGGTGGCTCAACGTGGTGGAAATAGAACGGAAAGACAGTGACGTGCAAGGGAAGGCCGCGACACGCATGACGGGGTGCGACAGTTGCGCCTTGGAACCCAAATATTCCTTTACCGTGCCGGAAGATTCGGGAATAACGTGGTACAGGGAAACGGAGGCCGACGGCGGATGGATGACCGTGGGCTTGCCCTTTTCCGTGAAGAAAGTGACATGGGAAGATGCCGACGGCGAAACCGTGGCAGTGGAACGCCTTCGTTTTGAAGAAATAGCCGGAGGAGGTGCGGTGTTCCGCAAGACGGAAGCCGACGAGGATTGGGAAGCCGGCACGCCGTATCTTTGGCGGCCTTCGGAACGCCGGAAGTCCGTGGTCTGCTTCCGGGGGGATGGCACGGTCGTGCAAGGCCGGGAGAGCGGGACAGAAGAAAAGGAAGGCTTTTACGCCATGTTCGGCCGTTATGACATCAAGGATGAAAAAGTGTACTTGCTGGACGATAGCGGCGAACACTTCGTGCAGGCGGCGGAAGGAAGTTGGATAGCACCCGGCAGGGGATATCTGGTGGTGGATGCCCCCGCCTCCCGCGTTCGTCTGGTCGAGGACGGACGGCCTACCGGGGTGAAAGAAGCAAGAAACCTGAAAGACAGCCGCTTATTGCCGGTTTACGGACTGGACGGGAAGAAGAAAGGCGTGCTCTGTCCCGGCGAGCCCGTTCCGGAGGAATGGCCGAGGGGCATATATGTCACTCCGCTCGGGAAATTCATGAAAAGGTAAAAAGCCGTAGATGCCCGCCGTCCGCGCCGGATGTCATTCTGTCGTCCGGACACGGGGTTTGCTGTCTTTTTGTGTGGAAAAGGCCGATTTCGCTAACCGGCACTTGATTCAAAAAACTCCGAATAGAGAGAAGTCCGGGCGGTTCCGGATACATATTTTTGCAATTCGGCCTCGTTTTTCACGTCCCTTAACCA
>CAZGBV010000113.1:0-3012 GCA_964523985.1 uncultured Paraprevotella sp. | reverse complement strand
GTCGCAAATATACGTATCTTTTTTGAGAACGCCCCTCTTTTTGGCTAACTTTGCGAGATGTAGAAACAGCAAATCGCCATGATGGGGAAAAGAGAGATTTTCATCAAATGGGGCATTCCCGTAGCCTGTGCCGTAGCTTTCGTCGCCGCATTGTGGGGTTATATGGTGTTCTTCCGTGTCACCTTCGGCATTGGCGACACTGTCTATCTCTACGTGGATGCCGACGACACGCCGGACTCCGTGCGAGTCAAGCTCAAGGTTGCGGCACGTCCCGGCAACTCTTCGGGTTTCGACATACTGTCTGCGCTGGCGGGCTACGACGTGAAAAGTGGGCGTTACGCCGTGAAACCACGCGACAACATGTTCAGCGTGTTCCGTCGTCTCAGACAAGGGCGACAGACACCTGTTCGGCTCACAATACCGAGCGTGCGCACCACCGACAAGCTGGCCGGAGTGTTGGGGAAGAAGCTCATGATGGACTCCGCCCGTGTGGCGCAGTGCTTCGCCGACTCCGCTTTCTGTCACCGCCACGGCTACGACACGGCCACGATAGTCAGCCTCTTCATCCCCAACACGTATGAGATGCATTGGGACACGAGCGTGGAGGACTTCATGCAACGGATGCGTAAGGAGAACGCCACTTTTTGGAATGCCGAGCGAATGCGCAAAGCCGAGACCGCCGGACTGACACCTATCGAAGTGGTCACGTTGGCCTCCATCGTGGACGAGGAGACAGCGAACGACGCGGAGAAGCCCATGGTGGCTGGGATGTACATCAACCGCCTCCGCGTCGGGATGCCCCTGCAAGCTGACCCCACTGTCAAGTTTGCCTTGCGCGACTTCTCTCTGCGGCGAATCCGGCGCGTCCATTTGGACGTGGATAGTCCGTACAACACCTACCGCAACGTGGGCTTGCCGCCGGGTCCCATCCGCATTCCTTCCGTGGTCGGCATCGATGCCGTGTTGGACTACGTGCGGCACGACTACCTGTTCATGTGCGCCAAGGCAGACTTTTCCGGCACGCACAACTTCGCACGAACCTACCGCGAACACTTAGCCAACGCGGCACGTTACGCGAAGGCTCTTGACGAGCGGGGTATCGAATAGAATGGAAAAAGCATCTGCAATAGGCTTGAAGCCACTCTTCGGTCAACATCTTCAAAAAACCGGAGTTTAAATGTAACCATTTGGAACAAACAGCCTTTCATCTGTTCTTCTTTAATCGGTGAGCTTCGCTCCAAGAAAGGCAAAGCCCTATTTTCCCCTCATATCGTTCATCGGATATGCGCACGTCCGATGACCGGCTACGGACAGACAAGTGGGACTTTTGGGTATGATGCCGCAAGTGGAGATGCCTATTTGGCACTGCATCCGATGTTGCTTTGCAGTTCCAAAATAAACAAGGAATCCCAAGAATGGTTCTTGAGATTTCCTTTTATATTGCCAAGACGAGTTGTTTCGGCACGATTATGAAAGAACGCGCCGTCACTTATTGACGTTGCCATCCCGCAAAGCTTCCGCGACGAACCTTTCCACTTCGTCGCAGAGCTCGGGGTTGTCTTTCAGCATCTTTTTCGCGGCATCCCTTCCTTGTCCTATCTTCGTGTCCTTATAACTGTACCATGATCCGCTCTTCTTCAAGATTCCCAGTTCCGAACCCAAGTCTACGATTTCGCCGACTTTAGAGATTCCTTCTCCGAAAGTGATTTCAAATTCGGTTTTACGGAAGGGAGGAGCCACCTTGTTCTTTACCACTTTCACGCGCGTTTGGTTGCCGATTACCTCATCGCCATCCTTGATACTCGTCACGCGACGGATGTCCAAGCGCACGCTGGCGTAGAACTTCAAGGCGTTGCCGCCAGTGGTCGTCTCTGGATTGCCGAACGACACGCCGATTTTCTCGCGCAACTGGTTAATGAAGATGCAGGTGGTGTTCGTCTTGTTGATGGTAGAGGTAAGTTTGCGCAAGGCCTGACTCATCAGGCGGGCTTGTAGCCCTACTTTGTTCTCTCCCATGTCCCCATCTATTTCGGCCTTCGGCGTCAAAGCGGCTACGGAATCTATCACGATGATGTCGATGGCCGACGAGCGGATTAGCTGGTCGGCTATTTCCAACGCTTGTTCCCCGTTGTCTGGTTGGGAAATCAACAAGTTGTCCACGTCCACGCCCAACTTGGAGGCGTAGAAGCGGTCGAAAGCGTGTTCCGCGTCTATGAACGCGGCTATCCCGCCGGTTTTTTGCGCTTCGGCAATGGCATGGATGGCCAAGGTGGTCTTTCCGGAACTCTCCGGCCCGTAAATTTCTATAATGCGTCCGCGCGGATACCCTCCCACCCCCAAGGCGGCGTTCAGCCCGATGGATCCCGTAGGAATCACATCTACTTGTTCCACTCGGTCATCGCCCAGTTTCATGATAGCCCCTTTCCCGAAGTTCTTCTCTATCTTGTCCATTGCCGCTTGCAGGGCTTTCAGTTTTTCTGTATTTGTCCCGCCGCCCTCTGCGGCCTCTTCGTCTTTCTTTGCCATATTCCTTATTTTATATTTTATAATCATTCGTGTATCATTTCCCGGCGGCATCCCTGCGAGAGGCGCGACTCCGAAATGGCATTACGCTCCGACAGACGGAGAAACCTTTGTCCGTCCGCCTTGGATATCGGTTTCGCCCAACGCGGCGCACAAGAAGAGTTCAAGCGAACTTGACCCAGATTGCGCCTTGCACCGCATTCCATTTGCAAATATGAGACTTTTATTTGATAATTTATTCGTGAAACGACATAATTTAAACTAAAAATTCCTTATTTCGTATCATGCGGACACACTCGCCTCGCAAGTGTGGAGTGAAGGTTGGCGGCAGACGTACGAATTAGGAGACGATAGGTGTCTCCCATCCCACAATGGGCAAAGCCGCCGACACACCTTGCCGGAGCCACAGGGGCATCCGAAACGACACATTCCGTTCACTGACCCCGTCATGCATGGCCTTAGTACAGGAAAGGAACATCCGCCTAATTA
>CAZGBV010000112.1:0-3120 GCA_964523985.1 uncultured Paraprevotella sp. | reverse complement strand
GGGACGCGTTAGAAAGCGCGGGCTTCGCGACGGAAACGACGCCCGGCTTCCTGTATTTCGATTACGAACTGAGGCGCGGCGTTGTCCGTTTCGCCAGACAAGCCCGCCAATGAACGCCATGCAGACGATACCCGTTTTCTTCACTTTCGACACGAACTACCTTTTGGGGGCGCGGGTGGCAATCCACTCCATGTTGCGCCACGCTTCGCGCGAGTACCGCTATGAGTTGTACGTCTTGCACACCACTTTGCGCCCCCGCAATCGGCAAAGCCTTCGCGACAGCCTCCGCGAGTTCTCCCACGCCGCCTTGCACTTCATCGACATGACCCGCTACGAAGAGAAAGTCAAGGGCTTCGAAGCCAAGTCGCATTTCTCCAAGGAAATATTCTACAAGCTCGTCGCCGCCGACATCTTCCCCCAGTACGACAGAATTATATGTTCCGACGTGGACGTAGTGTTCGTGGGCGACTTCTCTCCCGTTTTCTTCATGTTCCCCGGCGAGAAGTTCTACTTTGCCGGTGTGGGGCCGGTAGATAATACCACGCGGATGCCGCATTATCGGAAAGACTTCGGCGCGGCGGAAATGGAAGTGCTTGAACATGAAATAGCGGCCGGTTTCCTGCTCGTCAACCTGAAGGAATTGCGGGACGACCGTAAGCAAGAAGAAATCACCGCCTTTTATGTCGACAACTATCCGCGGCTGTTTTTTCCGGAGCAAGACTGCATTGTCCTGACCTGCTGGCCTTACATCAGATATTTGCCGATGGTTTATAACCTGCCGAACTTTTTCTATCGGCCTGACGCGGAACCAGAAGAATTTTACCAAGGAAACACCGAGTTTTCGGGAGACAGAGCCGTAGCCTCTTCCAAGTTCAGGGAAGGATTGGCTCATCCCGTACAAATTCATTATCCGGGTTTCAACAAGCCGTGGAACAGCTTCCGGCTTCTCCGCGGAAAAGACTGGATGGAGGCATTGAGGCACGTGCCGGAGGGAAAAAGGCTATACCTCACGCAACTGCCCTGCAACTTGCTGAAGCGAACCAGACGGTACAGTCTGAAACGTTTCTTGCGGAAAATTCATAAAAGAATGTCGGGGCAATGAATTTCATCCGCAGAATCCCGGTGTTGCGCGGCATCGCACGCGCGTACACGCTTGGCAAGTTCAGAAAGGAATGGCGCAAGCGCAACAGGCACAACCATACCGTGCCGATGAATGTCTTCCCCATGGAATGTGTCGATGTCGGGCGCGGGACATACGGAGAGTTGCATGTCTCATGTTATTTTCCCGAAACGGAAAAGGTGCTGACCATAGGGAACTATGTGTCGCTGTCTGCAAACGTGCATTTCATCTTAAGCGGCAACCATCAGACAGAGACGCTGTTCACTTATCCCATACGTTCAATGATTGAAGGAAAGCCGTATAGGAAGGACGCAGTCAATAAGGGGGCTATCGTGGTCGAGGACGAGGTCTGGATTGGCTATGGCGCCACTGTCTTGTCCGGCGTCACCATCGGGAAAGGAGCCATCGTCGCCACCGGTGCCGTCGTAACGCGCGATGCCCCCCCTTATGCGATTGTCGGGGGCAATCCTGCCCGGCTCATCCGCTACCGGGTGGCAGAAGAAATAATCCCAATCATCAAAGATATACGTTTGAACGATTTGCCTCCCGCGCAAATGGCTACGATTATGGACGAATTGTACCGTCCGTTGAAGACAAAGGAGGACGCGTTACGTATCGCAGAACTAATCCGACATGAACACCGATAGACAGAGAGTGAGAGTCATCGCTTTCTACTTGCCCCAGTTCCACCCGATACCGGAAAACGACAGATGGTGGGGCAAGGGATTCACCGAATGGACGAACGTGGGCAAGGCCAAGCCGCTTTTCAGAGGACATTACCAGCCGCGTGTGCCGGCGGATTTGGGTTACTACGACCTGCGCTTGCCGGAAACGAGGCAAGCGCAGGCCGACTTGGCACGCGAATACGGCGTGGAGGCGTTCTGTTACTGGCATTATTGGTTCGGGGGGGGCAGGCAACTGCTGCAAAGGCCTTTCGACGAAGTGCTGGCCGGCGGTCAGCCGGACTTCCCTTTCTGTCTGGCGTGGGCAAACCACAACTGGGAAGACAGGCAATTCAACAAGGACGGCGGGCATAAAATCTTGATGGAACAACTCTATCCTGGAGATGAGGACTATATCGCGCACTTCAACGCCGTGTTGCCCGCTTTCACGGATCCGCGATACGTCCGGGTGCATGGCAATCCCATGTTCGTGGTCTATTCGCCCAAGGAAATCCCCGATCCGGCTCACTTCATCGGACTTTGGCAGAGCCTTGCCGCCCGCCACGGCTTCCGCATCCACTTCGTGGGACACACCTCCAAGGCCGAGGACTTGCCCCTCTTCCGCCAATGGGGCTTCGATGCCAACATCATGGTGAGACTCTTCGATGTGTTCAAGAAGGATTTCTCCCTCTTCGGGCGCGCGAGCGCCAAGTTCCGGCGCATCGTCCTGCACCGTGGACGGCACATCGATTACGGACGAGCCGCGAAATACTTCCATGGAGAGGAAGACCGTTCCAACGACTGCTATCCGACCATCATCCCCAATTGGGATCACTCTCCGCGCTCCGGAAAGTCCGGACATATCCTCGTCCGCTCCACGCCCGACAAGTTCAAGCGTCACGCCCTCGCGTCGTTCCGCAACGTCGCACACAAAGACACGGAAGAACGCATCGTATTCCTCAAATCGTGGAACGAATGGGCGGAAGGCAATTATATGGAACCAGACCTGAAATTCGGCCGGGGATATCTTGAAGCATTGAAAGAAGCCATCCAAGAAGCGTTCCATCCGTTAAGGTGAGACTAAGGGCGGAAACGGTCGCAACAAGGGTGGGCACGGATTGCGCCCGCCACCCTCCCTCTCGCCGAATCCGAACTTTTTCGTTTGCGAGGGGGAACGGTTCCCGTCCCGTGACAAAAGGGACAAAGGACTCCATGCACCCCTTTTTCAACAAGACCGTAACATCCGCTCCGACTTCGCGAATGATTTCCGTCGCAGTAAAACCACGTGAGTTCGATATAAGGTTAGAAGCATGCAAGTTGGTTGTCCTTAACGAAGGA
>CAZGBV010000111.1:0-3176 GCA_964523985.1 uncultured Paraprevotella sp. | reverse complement strand
TACTATAAAATTAATGCTTTTATCGCTATGTTCCTAATATCCAGCAGATTATTTTTGAACCTTATATCGAACTCACGTTATGATAGAATTACGTGAAACCCAAACCAGACTTTACTGGCACGGTCGGGTCGGTAAGAACTATTTGCCATTTCGATGACGGACGACCCGTTCGTGTTCCTGTGTAGGGTGTTTCTTGTTTCGGCAACGAGAAACTTGGCGGGAGCAGGAACATGCATACGCGAGTTCAGGACAATCTTTCGCGTCAATCAGGACAAGTCAAGTTGCTCTGTCTTTTCGAGATGTAGAGTAATGCCTCAGATTTGTTGTCGAGGAAGCAGTAAGCGGTGAGAGCCGGGCAAATGTCCATCAAGAAGTCGTGCACCGGGCGGTGGCGCGAGTGTACAAGGGCGGCCTTGTTCCCAAAGGAGTTCGTTGATCCATTCGACGATGTGTCTCTTACATGGCATTGTCTTGTCCCAGATTGGCATCATAAACATTTGCGAGGTCACCATTTTTCATGTACTTTCTTATCCCGAACTCGCGTAAAGAATATGTGGGGTTGTCGTCAGCATCGATGAAACAGAGAAGGTGCCTCCATGAGGCCGTGCGGCAATGGCGGACGCGAAGACCGGGCCTCCCGACATCTGCCACGGTGTCAAACCGGAATTCCTATTGGAGAACTCCAATGAATTCCGCCACAAATTCAACCGCCGCCGTTTCGGAGAAAGGCTTTTTTGACAGGTCGCCTGTTGACTCCACGCCCCTCTCCCCAAGTTTTAGAATCCGAGCGTACAACAGCAACTCAGGTTCAATGCGGATTGTCATGGAAACTTTCGTTTCCCGACCTGCTCATTTACCCCGTAGCGAATAAATCTTCCTGAGAAGCTGTAATGACGAGTGTTTTTCGTATTTTTGCATACCAAACAGAAGCCAATCATGATTAGACATGCAGAGCCGGGCGATGCCAAAGCCGTCGCGGACATCTATAACGAATATGTCCTGCACAGCGTGGCTACCTTCGAGACCGAAGCCGTTCCCGCTAACGAGATGGGCAGACGCATCGCCGACATCTCTTCCCGCTTTCCTTATTTGGTGTTCGAGAAGGACGGGCGGGTCATCGGGTATGCCTACGCCCGGATGTGGCAGGAAAGGGCGGCTTATTGCCATACGTGGGAAACGGCTGTCTATGTCTCTTCCGCATCCGTCCGCCAAGGCATAGGACGACAGCTGATGTCACTTCTGATTGAAGAATGCCGGAACTCCGACTGTCATGTACTCATTGCATGTATCACCCGCGGAAACGAATCCAGCTGTACCCTGTATCGCAAGCTCGGGTTCGAGCAAGTAGCCTTTTTCAAAAAAGTAGGTGTCAAATTCGGGAAACGTTTAGATGTCACGGGCTGGGAGCTGATACTACGTCCTTGAGTCCGTCGCAAAACACTTTGACCCCATTCCATATTCATATATATAATGAGCCACACGACTTACGACTTTCAAACGAAGGGGAACAACGGCCATGTGCCGCTCAACAACATCATCAACGTTAAACTCATCGCCTACGTAATCGGCATTTTGCTTTGGGTGGAAGACGGCATGTTCCTCATCTGCATGGGCGTTTCCCTGCTGTTCCACGAAGACAGCTACGTATATTTCGCGTATGCCGCTGTCGTCAACTTGATTGTCGGAGGCGGACTGATGGCTTGCGGATGGGGGGCCGAAACATGGATGACGCGCCGCGACGGCTATTGCATCGTGACGCTCACATGGCTTCTGTTCACCGCTCTGGGGATGCTCCCCTTTTGCCTGAGCGGTGAAATACCGTCCGTCACCAACGCTTTCTTCGAGACCATGTCCGGCTTCACCTCCACCGGCTTCACCATACTTGACCATATCGACACGATGCCCAAGGGAATGCTCTTTTGGCGTGCCCTGACGCAGTGGGTGGGCGGCTTGGGAATCGTGTGCTTCACCATAGCCTTGCTGCCTATCTTCGGGGGAGGAAATCTGCAACTTTTCAGCGCGGAAACCACGGGCGTGACGCACAACAAGTTGCACCCGAAGATAAGCACGACGACGAAACTTATTTGGACGGTGTACATTTTCCTGACCGGCTCGTGCGCCGCCTTGCTCTGCGTGGGCGGCATGGATTTGTTCGACGGCATCTCCCATTCGCTGAGCATCATGGGTACCGGCGGCTATTCCACCCGCCAAGCCAGCATAGCCTATTGGAACTCTCCTTTCATCGAATACGTCACGGCGGCCTTCATGCTCGTAGCCAGCCTGAACTTCTCGCTGTTGGTGCTGGGTATGCAAGGCAAGCTGGGCAAGCTTTTCAAGGACGGCGAGACGCGGTGGTTCCTCTGTTCGGTAGGTGTCATCACGCTGGTTGCCGCGGCTGGCTTGTTCTTCCAGCTTCACTATCCGCTCGAGGAGGCATTCCGCAAGGCTCTTTTCCAAGTGGCTTCGATACACACCTCTTGTGGTCTGCTGACGGACGATTACACCGCGTGGCCGCAGTACATCTGGCCTATCCTTCTTTTCGCCATGATAGCCGGAGGGTGCACAGGGTCGACGGCCGGCGGCGTGAAGGACGTCCGCATCATGATACTGTTCCATGCCGTAAGGAACCAGTTCAAGCGGCTTCTCCATCCCAATGCCATCCTTCCGGTACGGATTAACAAGCGCGTCGTGCCCCCCTCGATGGTGAACTCCGTCACGACGTTCCTCCTTTTCCATGCACTGTGCGGTTTCGTGGGCTGCATCCTGCTGATGTTCTTTGGCATAGACTTCATGGATGCGCTGACTACCGTCATCTCCATCATGGGGAACACGGGTGTCGGTTTCGGACACTTCGGCCCCGCTTTCACCATGAGTGCCATGCCTGATGCGTGCCAATGGATTTTGTCATTCCTTATGCTCATCAGCCGTCTGGAGCTGTTCGGTGTGCTCATCCTGTTCAGTCCGGTCTTCTGGAAGGAATGGTAGCGGACGGATCATACATTCTCGGCCATAAACAGGTTGGCAACATTTCGAAGATGCCTCCTTCTCCTTATGAAATCCACGAAAGCCTGTCGCATATCCTCACGAACTTCAAGGAAAGGCTTGCGATGCCTCCTTGTTATGAATACCGTGAGAGCGATACACTGTCAAAAGTCCTTTGGGGAATACTTATAGCC
>CAZGBV010000110.1:0-3411 GCA_964523985.1 uncultured Paraprevotella sp. | reverse complement strand
GAGCAGACGCGCCGTTTCAGGTTCTTGGCCTTCCCGACGTATATGATTTGCCCCTTTTCGTCAAGGTACTGGTAACACCCCGGGTTGTCCGGCAGGTTCAGAACGATGCCTTTCAAGTAAGCGTCGAGCTTCTCTTTCTCATCGCTTTCCATGGCGTTTGGAATCACACAGGTAAAAAGGACGGCGCGGATTACGCCCACGCCTCCGGAAAATCAAATCTCACACATGGAGTATCGTGCTTATTTCCGTGCCCTCGTCGAATACCTCGCGCCCGTTCAGCCCTTCGCCCGTGAGTTCGATGATGAAGTTGATGTAAACTTTCTCGGGATTGAATTTCTTCACCAGATTGTAGGCCGCCTTCATGGAACCGCCCGTCGCGAGCAGGTCGTCATGGATGAGCACCACGTCCTTCTCGTCGATGGCGTCCTTGTGTATTTCTATCGTGTCCTTGCCGTACTCTTTCATGTAACTTTCCTGCAAGGTCTCCGCCGGGAGCTTGCCTGATTTCCGGCACATGACGAACCCCGCGCCCAGTTTCACGGCGAGGGCGGCACCGAGGACGAACCCGCGCGACTCGATGCCGACCACCTTTGTGATGCCCTTGTCCTTGTAGGTTCCATACAATTCGTTCAGCATGATTTTCATGCACTTCGCGTTCTTGAACAATGTCGTCACATCCTTGAACTGCACTCCGGGTATAGGGAAATCCGGAATGTTGCGCAGGTTCTTCATCAAAGTAGGATTGTTCATATCCAATATTTTAAGCGTTGACAATTCAAACATTGTTTCACGTGAAACATAGGTCTACCGCCTACCGCCTCAGGAACACGAGCAAGACGTTGATGTCGCTGGGAGAGACTCCGGGAATGCGTCCCGCCTGTGCTAAAGTCTCCGGGTCGATCTTCTCCAATTTCTGACGAGCTTCGGTCGAAAGCGACTTGATGCTCTTGTAGTCGAAACGCCCCCTTATCTTGATGTCCTCCAGACGTTGCATCTTGTCGGCGATAACCCTTTCGCGGGCAATATATCCGTGATATTTCATCCTTATTTCGGCAGCCTCTATGATTTCATCCCTGCGGTCGGTCAAGGTGTCGAGCAAGGTTTTCAGCGGCTCTATGTATCCGGCTATGTTTTTCAACGTGACCTGAGGACGGTTTATCAACTCGAAAAGCTTGCATCCGTATATGAGCGGAGATGTGCCCAAGGCTTCCAGACCGGCATTTATCAAGGCAGGCTTTAACGGGAAGTCCTTGCAGAAATCCACGATGCGCTCCACGGCTTCCTTCTTCGAAAGCCAATGGTCGTAGCGTTCACGTGTGGCGAGTCCTGTTTTGTACGAGAGTTCCGTGAGACGGGCATCGGCATCATCCTGACGAAGCAGGATGCGATACTCCGCCCGCGACGTAAACATACGGTAAGGCTCGTCCACACCTTTGGTGACCAAGTCGTCGATGAGCACGCCGATGTAGGATTCGTCACGTTGCATGACGAAAGGCTTGCTCCCGGAACATTTCAAGGCGGCATTGATTCCGGCCACGATGCCTTGTCCGCCGGCTTCTTCATAACCCGTAGTCCCGTTGACTTGCCCGGCCATGAAAAGGCCGGGGAGTTTCTTCGATTCCAACGTATGGTACAGTTGTGTCGGGTCGAAATAATCGTATTCTATGGCGTATCCCGGACGATATACGGTCACATCGCGGAATGCCGGTATTTTCTTCAACGCCTCGATTTGTATGTTGAGGGGCAGGCTCGACGAAAAACCGTTCAAATAATATTCTTGCGTGTTCTCGCCTTCCGGCTCCAAGAAAAGCTGATGTCGGTCGCGCTCCGGGAAAGTGACCAGCTTTGTCTCAATGCTCGGGCAGTAACGCGGCCCCAAACCTCTGATTTGTCCGTTGTAAAGGGGAGAATCCGGCAACCCGCTTCTCAGCACGCCGTGCGCTTCGGGGTTCGTGAAACAAGTCCAGCACGGGAGTTGCTTCAACATGCGTCCGCGCCCCATGAAAGAGAATTTTCGGTAATCCTGCTCTCCCTCCTCGATTTCCATGTCTTCGAAATGCACGCTCCTGCCGTCTATGCGCACGGGTGTCCCGGTTTTCATCCGCCCGTAGCTTATTCCGTGCACGGCGATGGATTCGGTCAAATGGAAAGAAGCGGGCTCAGCAATGCGCCCCCCGGGCAACTGCGTGCGACCTATGTGCATGAGGCCGTTCAGGAACGTGCCGACCGTCAGGATGACACAACGCGCCCGGATGGTAACGTCGAAATACGTCTTCACGCCCGCCACCTCGCCGTGTTCCGTGACGAGCTCTTTCACCTGATCCTGCCAGATATGCAAATTTTCCTTGTTTTCAAGTATTTCGCGCCACGCCCAGATGTATTTGCCTCGGTCGCATTGTGCACGGGGGCTCCACATGGCCGGCCCCTTGGAACGGTTGAGCATACGGAACTGTATGGCGGTACGGTCGGTCACGATGCCCATATAGCCGCCCAAAGCGTCTATTTCGCGTACAATTTGTCCTTTGGCAATGCCGCCCACGGCCGGGTTGCAACTCATCTGTCCCATCTTGTTCATGTCCATGGTGACGAGGCAGGTTTGCGCCCCCATGCCCGCGGAGGCCGCCGCCGCCTCGCACCCCGCATGGCCGCCCCCCACCACAATCACGTCGTAGTCGAACTTCATTCCCAACTTGTTTTTGCGGTTACAAAAGTAGTGATTTTTAGTAATATAATTCCGTTATTTCTTTGCGTTGTACCGGATTTAGAGTAATTTTGCAAAAGCGTGTCGCGCGACCGACGAAGCGGAATATCCTTTATACTATTTATCAAACATTTAAATTCAATCGTTTATGTGGTTATGTGATTCATCTATCGGTAGGAAAGTGGTGATGTCGGTCACCGGCATGGCACTTGTCCTGTTCCTGACGTTCCACGCGTCGATGAACGTCGTGGCACTGTTCTCGGCAGAAGGATATAACAAGATATGCGAGTTCCTTGGTGCCAACTGGTACGCCGTGGCGGCCACTCTGGTCTTGGCCGCGCTGGTGGTCATCCACTTGGTTTACGCCCTTTGGCTTACCCTGCAGAACCGCAAGGCACGCGGCAGCAACCGCTACGCCGTGACGGACAAGCCCGAAAAGGTGGAATGGGCATCGCAAAATATGTTCGTGCTTGGCATCATCATCATGTTGGGCCTGCTCCTGCACCTGTACAACTTCTGGTACAACATGATGTTCGCCGAACTCACGGGCGACCCGTTCATGGGCGGACTGTACGCTACGGACGGATACGGCTATATCGTGACCACGTTCAGCCACCCTGTCTATACAATATTATATATAATATGGCTGGCGGCCCTGTGGTTCCACCTCACGCACGGCTTCTGGAGTGCCATGCAGACGCTGGGCTGGA
>CAZGBV010000109.1:0-3454 GCA_964523985.1 uncultured Paraprevotella sp. | reverse complement strand
CGATGATTACCGAAAACAAAGTCATTGGATTTTTTGTGTTATGGACGGGATTGAGAAGAATTTGCACACCGGACTGCAGAAGAACTTCAGGTCGAAAGTCCCAGACAGCGGGACAAGACACGGAAACCGCAGGGGCAAGCCCTGTGAGAACGGGGACATGACGATACCCGTATGTTGCCGTTTCGGTTCGTTCAGGAATTTCAGGCACCGTTACTTGTCTTACATCAGAAGCCATTTTGAATCCTGCTTCCCCGATGCCGTTCCATACAACCGGTTCGCCAAAGCTTATGTCGCGTGTGTTCCTTCACATGATGTTGTTCATGAGGCTTCAGGCGTTCGGGAAATGCCCGGGCATCAGCCTTGTGGACGAACCATGATACTCGTCCGCCACAATCCCGGGCGGCGTTCCAACAAGGTGTTCAAGGATATCGCGGCTGACGGAAGAGGTACGATGGGATGGTGTCACGGCTTCAAGCTTCACCTCTTGTGCAACGGTTGCGGGGAGGTCTGACCTTCTGTCTTACGAGAGCAAACGTGAACGGCAGGGACGCGAGGGCGTGGAACGTGTCTGTTAAAGAGTTTCATGGCAAGGTTCTTGCCGACAGAGGACACGGCAGACGGGAACTCTTTGAGGAACTTTCCGACCGCGGCATACACCCCGTACACGGGCTGAAAGCGGACATGAGGAACGGGCTCATGTCCATCCGGGACAGAATATTGCCACGCAAGAGACACATCCTCGAATGCATCGACGGACTCCTCAAAAACAAAGCCGACCTCGTACACTCGCGCCGCCGGTTGGTGCGTAACTTCTTGATGAACATCTGCCCGGCTCTCACCGTTTACTGCTTCTTCGAGACAAATCTGAGGCACTGCCCCTACATGTCGAAAGGACAAGGCAACTCGACTTGTTCTAATTGGTGCGAAAGCTTATCCCGAACTTGCGTATTCATTGTATCACTCGTTCACGACTTTAATATGTTGTCCCAACGGAATCACGAAAAATTCCCGGTTTTCCCTCTCGCCTTGAATTTTTCTTCGTACTTTTGTGTGAGAAGACGCTCACGCTGTCAGATATGGAACACGGAAAGAAGAAAGTGCCGGATTGGTGCACGCACCGTTCCGCGAGGGGGGTTGCTTACATATTCGGGAGAAAGATGAGATGGAAAAGATATTGACGCTATACGAATTGAACGGACTGGTGCGCGGTACGCTGGAACATACGCTGTCGGGCGAATATTGGTTGCAGGCTGAACTGAGCGAAGTGCGGGAGGCTTACAACGGCCACTGCTATCTGGAGTTCGTGCAGAAGTCCGAGAACGGCCGCGACTTGGTGGCAAAGGCGCGCGGCACGATATGGGCATGGAAATACCGCCTGTTAAAACCCATGTTCGAGCGAGAGGCGGGACGCCCGCTGGTTCCGGGGCTGAAGGTGCTGGTCAAGGTGAACGTGACGTTCCACGAGCTTTATGGCTATTCGCTGACCGTGGCGGACATCGACCCCACTTACACGCTGGGCGACATGGCGCGTCAACGCCGGGAGATTCTGGCGCGTTTGGAGGCGGACGGCATACTGAACGACAACAAGGAGTTGCCTTTCCCGACCGTGGCCAACCGCATCGCCGTCATCTCGTCGGCCACGGCTGCCGGCTACGGCGATTTCCGCAACCAGTTGCTCCGCAACGATTACCGTTTGCGTTTCACCGTGCGGCTTTTCCCCGCAGTGATGCAGGGCGAGCACGTGGAATCCTCCGTGATGAAGGCGTTGGATGCCGTCATGGCGCGGAAAGACGACTGGGATGCTGTGGTGATTATCCGGGGCGGAGGGGCGACCAGCGACTTGTCCGGCTTCGACACCTATTTGTTGGCGGCGGCGTGCGCGCAGTTTCCCTTGCCGGTGATAACCGGCATCGGGCATGAACGCGACGACACGGTGATAGACCTCGTGGCCCATACCCGCGTGAAGACTCCGACGGCGGCCGCGTCCTTTCTCGTGCAGCACCAGTTGAAGGCGGCTGCCTGCCTGGAAGAAGCCGCCCGTGAAATCCGCGCGGCTGTCGAAAAGCGCATGGACGAGGAGCGGCGGCGCACGGATCGCCTCTCGTCGCGCCTGTCTTCCGTCTGTTTGCAGGTGCGGGTCAATGGGGAACATCGTCTGGAACAGTTGAACGCACGCCTGGTGTCCGCCGGTCGCCAAAGGCTGTCCGACGAGCGTCACCGGCTGGAACTTTATGCCGGACGGACGGGACACGCCCTGTCCGTCCGCATCGGGCGCGAGCAATCCCGCCTGCAGTTGTTGTGGCAACGGGTGGAGGCGGCCGACCCTGCCTTGCTGCTGAAAAGGGGATACAGCATGACTTTCGCGGGCGGGAAGCTGGTGCGCCGTGCATCCGCGCTGAAGAAAGGAGATGAAATCACGACCCGGCTGGCGGAAGGCGAAATCCGTTCGGTCGTACAATAAACCTGCAAGAATGAAAAAGGAGAACTTGACTTACGAAAAAGCCATGGCGCGGCTGGAAGAGCTGGTGCGCCGGATGGAAAGCAACGAGACGGGCATAGACCGGTTGGCAGAAGAACTGAAAGAAGCCCGAAGCCTGATGGCCTTTTGCCGGGAAAAACTCTTCGCGACGGAAGAGGAGATAAAGAAAGCACTGGAAACGGACGAAAAGGAGTGACAGGCCGAAATAATATCCCGCTCTTTCGCGCATATTTTCGCTTTTTTCCGTAACTTTGCCTTTCAGAACGGAATCAAAAAGGGAAAAGATGAAAAAAATCGACTGGGCGAACCTGCCTTTCGGCTACATGAAGACAGACTATAACGTGCGTTGCCGTTATCGCGACGGGGAGTGGGGGGAGATAGAGGTCTGCGCGGAGGAAACCCTCAACATACATATGGCCGCCACCTGCCTGCACTACGGGCAGACGGCCTTCGAGGGGCTGAAAGCCTACCGATGCCCGGACGGCAAGGTGCGGGTGTTCCGTATGGACGAGAACGCCAAACGCCTGCAAAGCACGTGCCGCGGCATACTGATGCCCGAACTGCCGGAGGGGCGTTTCGAGGAGATGACGCGGCAGGCGGTGCGGCTCAACAGGCGTTTCATCCCCCCTTACGAGAGCGGAGCCTCGCTGTACGTCCGTCCGCTACTCATCGGCACGGGGCCGCAGGTGGGCGTACATCCCGCCGACGAATACCTATTCCTCATTTTCGTCACGCCCGTCGGGCCGTACTTCAAGGGTGGCTTTGCCACCAACCCTTACGTGATAATCCGCGAGTACGACCGTTCCGCACCGTTGGGGACGGGCATCTACAAGGTGGGCGGGAACTACGCGGCGAGCCTGAGGGCGAACAAGATGGCGCACGACCTGGGATATTCCTGCGAGTTCTACCTCGACGCGAAAGAGAAGAAATACATCGACGAGTGCGGGGCCGCCAACTTCTTCGGCATCAAGGACA
>CAZGBV010000108.1:0-3471 GCA_964523985.1 uncultured Paraprevotella sp. | reverse complement strand
AGATGTTCACGTTCAGCCTTTGCCTTCAACATGAGAATGCCATGCCGAATTGTGTTTACATTTTCGTCGGACTTGCTAATTTTATAATCAACCCCCTGCGTGATGACTTTCAACTGCTCCTCAAGTAATGCAAAGAAATCTTGATAATATGCGGACGCAGGACCCTCCGGCAACGTCTCATAGTTGAGTTTCATCATCAGAGCCCTCATCGCGAACGGTGTCATGAAAGATGGCAATGCTCTCTGTATAAATCCAAGGAGATTCGGCAACTTCCACTCATCAAGAATTGAGCGTATTTCGCTTAAAATGCGGTCTTTGATTCTTCCCTTGTCCTTGATTAGTATGCCTTTGACATTCTCCATGACAAAGTACTTGGGTCTCAACGCCTTTATGACTTTCAGATAATGATAAAAGAGATCGTCCCTCTTGTCGAACTTCTTGAGAGTCCCAGCCAGACTGAACGACTGACAACTCGGGCCGCCTGTCACGACATCAACTTCCTCTTGTCCAATCTTGGCAAACAGGTTGTCAAGGAAACTATCTTCCATTATATCCTGACATATAAATTTCGTCTTCAATCCAAGCTGGTGATTGTATCTTACTTCATGCGTAAGTTCACAATTGGCATTAATGTCTGATGCCAACAGAAAATCAAAATACTTGTCATCAGTGTATGCTTGAAGGAATCCCTCGCTGATGCCTCCTGCACCAGCGAACAAATCCACCATTTTTACCCTTTTCCTCTTTGAGGTGAATTCTTTAATTTCAGCCATTGCTTTTAGTCTGGTGTTGTCATTAAACCAAATCGTGTCTCAACGTGACCAAGTTTAGGACAAACCTAAGTTTAACAACAAATTATTTTGCTTCCCCGTCTTCTATCAACTCTTTTATATCAACATTCAATTTCTTAGCTATTTCTACAAACTGAGACATTGAGGGTTGGATTTTATTGGTCGTCCATCTAGATACGGTTATGTCGCTAACATCAAGCTGTTCGGCCAGCCAATGATTCGTTAGCTCTCTGTATGCCAATGCCACTCTTATCTTATTCCTATAAAACGGTTTTGTTGCCATGTGCGTATATTCTATTGCTTATTATGCGTAAAGATAATCAAAACATGCAATATGCGGATAATCCTTGCCAAGGAAAAAATGTCTTGTGCAACATTTTCTTCATTTCCTTGGCCTCCCTTGAAAAACGGCGTCACATTTGAGGGCGATTTGTCAAAATGGTTCACACGACATTTTCGTTCAATCAAGCCTCTTCACAGAATCCGGTGAAATCGCCCGGCACTTCGACTTTTCCCTCTTTTACTATGGAGCGGATCCTGTATTCTTAACATCCGCCAAGTCCCGGAATCGGGAAATAGCCGACTCTTTTCATGCTGATTTTTGTTGTCCGTCGCTTGCATCTTTCAGGATTTTCTGTATCTGCATTCCCAACTTCCACATTTCAGGAGATTGGGCAAATACTCCTGTCGCATGGCGGACGGCAAACCCGTGAATGCAGGCCGGGCGGAATTTTGTCAGCCGGATTTATGAGACAAATCGCGATTTATGTCTAATTTTGCCGAAAAATGATACGCAAACATATCCTGTTATGACACTTATCAAATCCATTTCGGGCATACGCGGGACTGTCGGCGGCGGCGTGGGCGACACGCTGAACCCGCTGGACATCGTGAAGTTCACGTCCGCTTACGCCACGTCGGTCTGCCGTGCGGGCGCGGCGAAGAGCAACAAGATAGTGGTGGGGCGCGACGCGCGCGTCTCCGGCAAGATGGTAAGGGACGTGGTGTGCGGCACGCTGACGGGAATGGGCTTCGACGTGGTGGATCTCGGACTGGCCTCCACTCCCACCACGGAACTGGCCGTGACGATGGAAGGGGCGTGCGGAGGCATCATCATCACGGCATCGCACAACCCCATGACGTGGAACGCCCTGAAACTGTTGGACGCGAAAGGGGAGTTCCTCGACAGGGAGGCCGGGAACGAAGTGCTGAGGCTGGCCGAAGAGGGGGCTTTCGAATATGCGGGCGTGGACAAGCTGGGGCGTTGCCGGGAAGACCGCACCTACGACCGGAAGCACATAGAACTGGTAAAGAACCTTGACCTGGTGGACGTGGAAGCGATACGTAAGGCGCACTTCCGCGTGGCCATAGACACGGTGAATTCCGTGGGAGGCATCATTCTGCCCCGGCTTCTGGAAGAACTGGGCGTGGAGCAAATCACGAAATTGTACACGGAACCGACGGGAATCTTCGGCCATAACCCCGAACCTTTGGAAAAGAACCTGGGCGACATCATGGCTTTGATGCGGAAAGGAGGGCACGATGTGGCGTTCGCGGTAGACCCCGACGTAGACCGCCTGGCGATGATTTGCGAGGACGGGACGATGTACGGCGAGGAATACACCTTGGTGACGGCGGCCGACTACGTCCTGCAACACACGCCGGGCAACACGGTTTCTAACTTGAGCTCCACACGTGCCCTGCGCGACGTGACCCGCATGCGCGGAGGGGAATACAGTGCCTCCGCCGTCGGCGAAGTGAACGTGGTGGCCAAGATGAAGGAGACGTGCGCCGTAATCGGCGGGGAAGGAAACGGGGGCGTGATTTACCCCAAGGCCCATTACGGACGCGACGCGCTGGTGGGTGTCGCCCTCGTGTTGTCTTACCTGGCACGGACGGGAAAGAAGATGTCCGAGCTGCGCGCCATTTACCCGCAGTACTTCATGGCCAAGAACCGCATCGACCTGACCCCGGAGACGGACGTGGATGCCATCTTGGAAAAAGTGAAGGAAACGTACAAGGGCGAAGAGGTGAACGACACCGACGGCGTGAAAATCGACTTTCCCGACAAATGGGTGCATCTGCGCAAAAGCAACACGGAACCGATTATCCGCGTGTATTCCGAGGCGGCCACGCAGGCTGAGGCCGAGGCCGTCGGGCGGGAAGTCATGGACGTGGTGCATTCGCTGGCTTGACGGACGGGAAGCCACGCATCGACGAAACGTGCAGGAAGACCGGCATCGCCGCAGGCGTGGGCTTGCATCCGGACGATGCCGCCCGCTTTCCCCCGCCGCGGACTTGCAATCAAAATGCCAAACGGGCACCGGCTTCCTTCTGGCAAAATGCCGGTCTTGTCAAAATGTCATTCCAATCCCCGCGAAAATCGCCCGTTTGGAGCCGGGGACGGAGGCGGTCGGAAAAAACCGGTTCTCGCGCGGTTTCGCGAAATCATTTTGCAAGCCGAAACAGGGAAAAGGACTGCTCCGCGCAGGGCGGAAACGCGGGTCGTGCGCCCGCGGCGAGGAAGCGCGTAAGCGGAAAGGCGGTTCCGCGTGACAATCCGCCATCCGGATTTTGCACGCGAAGAGGCATCAGTTAGAAGGAAAAAGAGCGTCCGGGGCAGTCCCTTTCCCCTCTTTCAGCCGACTTTTCCGGCAACTGCCCGAGATTCGAATCGCGA
>CAZGBV010000107.1:0-3987 GCA_964523985.1 uncultured Paraprevotella sp. | reverse complement strand
TTACTTTATGTGTGACAGCGAAGTTCCCTCGGGTGTCCCAAATGCTAAATTCTTATCTTTAAGATTTTACCGCCACACGCGGGTACGTCCGTCTGTATGCTTTGGCCGGCATTGAGCGTGACGCGCTCCTTGACTCCGCTCAAGAGGTCGGTGGCCGTGACTTCCCCTTTTTCCCGTATATGGAAGAATTCGAATAAATGGCGGGGAAGGTTGACGGCGACATACCTTCCGATATCTTCGAAATTGGCAATGATAATCAGCATGTTCCTGCCTTTGTGCCGGACGAAAGCGTAGCATTTGTCGGCGTTAAAAAGGTCGGAACTTCTGTTGGCATACATCAAGTCGAAGAAATCGCCCTCCCGCAGGGCATTCTCGCTATTGCACAACATGAGCATACGGGCGTAAAATGCCCGCAGGGCGAGTTCCTCGTCCGTGAGGTTGCCAGTGCCGAACCGGCCTTCATCACGCCACCGCCTGACGGTATCCACGCTCCAGTAATCGAAGATGGTGGTGCGCCCGTCCCTGCCGCTGAATCCTTCGGAGTCCATTCCTCGCTCGCCCAATTCCTGCCCGAAGTAAATCATCAAAGGGTTCCGCCCCAAGCATGCGCTGACCAACAGGGCGGGGCGGCCTTTCCCGGCGTTCCCTGCGAAGAAGTCGGAGGCCAGACGTTGCTCGTCGTGGTTCTCGAGGAAGTTCAGCATGCAGTCCTTGATGTCGTCCACGCTTTGCCAACATCTCGTAATCTGGTGTGCGGGATAATAGCCGCAGACCACCCCTCGGAGCGTGTCGTACAACCCCACCTTGTCGTAAAGGTAGTCGAAGCCACCCCTGCGAATGTAGCTACGGTATTCACCGGGGTTGTACACTTCGGCAATGAACGTGAGCGAGGGGTAACGGCGTTTGATTTGTGGGATAACCCATTCCCAAAATTCTACGGGAACCATTTCGGCCATGTCGCAACGGAAGCCGTCAACCCCTTTCCCCGCCCAGAACGACAGAATGTCGCGCATCTTGAACCATGTGGAAGGTATCGGGATGAAATGCCGTTCCTTTCCGTTGAGGTAATCCACCCCGTAGTTCAGTTTCACCGTCTCGTACCAGTCGCCACACTCCGGGGAGGGCGAGAAGTTATCGTTTCCCGTGGCTTTGGCGGGGAACTCCTCGTAGGGAGCCACCACGCCGCCGTGCAAGTCGAAACCGGGGCGGAACGGAAATCCGGGGATGTAATAGAAATTGTTATTTGGAGAAAAGGGCAGGGACGCGTCATCGTCTTCCCCGAGGTCTTTCACGCCTTCCGGCCTGTTGACGGATTTGTATTGCCGCGCCACGTGGTTGGGGACGAAGTCGATGATGACTTTCAGACCCGCGTTGTGCGTGCGGCTTACTAGGTTTTGGAATTCCTTCATCCGTCTTTCGGGGTCGACAGTCAGGTCGGGGTCGACATCGTAATAGTCCTTGACGGCGTAGGGAGATCCTGCCTTTCCTTTCACGATGGCAGGGTGATCAGACGGGATGCCGTAGCGCACATAGTCGGTTTTCGTGGCATGCGCGATGATGCCGGTGTACCAGATATGCGTCACCCCAAGGCTTTTGATTTCCGCCAAAGCTTTCCGGGTGAAGTCGGCAAAGCGTCCGCATCCGTTCTCGTCCTTGCCGCCATTGGGAATGCATCTCTTCCTGTCGTTCCCGAAAAGACGGACAAGCACTTGGTAAACAATCATCCTGTCTTCCGCGTGCCAAGGCGTTGGTGGGCGGCGTTCATTCTTCCCTTTGCCTTTTCCGCCGCGAAAGGGGAGGAATGCCGGAATTGGTTTATGCTTGGATGCCATGGATTGTAACATTGCCGTTCCCTTTGGCAATCCTTGCAATCATACCTTGCAAGGCCTTGCCCGGGCCGCATTCGGTGAAGTCCGTCGCTCCGGTGTCAATCATATTTTGCACCTCCTGCTTCCAACGTACGGAAGCCGTGAGCTGGGCGGTCAGGTTGGCCTTGATTTCTTCCGCGTCCGTGTGGGCTTGCGCGTCCACGTTCTGATACACGGCACACGCGGGTGTGCTGAAAGCGGTAGCTTCTATGGCCGCTTGCAGTTCTTCCTTGGCGGGCTGCATCAAGGGCGAATGGAATGCACCGCCCACTGGCAACAGGATGGCACGTTTTGCACCAGTCGCTTTCAACTTCGCGCACGCGGCTTTTACCGCTTCCACATTGCCGCTGATGACCAACTGGCCGGGGCAGTTGTAGTTGGCGGGGACTACCACGCCACCTTCCGTACTCGTTTCCGCGCAGACATCCTCTATCGTGGCATCGTCCAGACCGACGATAGCCGCCATAGTGGACGGAACGGCCTCGCATGCCTTTTGCATGGCCGCGGCACGGGCGGAAACCAATTTCAGCCCGTCCTCGAAATCCAAGGCTCCGGCTGCCACCAATGCGGAAAACTCTCCCAAGGAATGACCGGCGACCATCTGCGGCGCGAAGCCTTCTCCCATGCACAAGGCCGAGATGACGGAATGGAGGAACACTGCGGGTTGCGTCACCTTGGTCTGCTTCAGCTCGTCGTCCGTTCCTCCGAACATGATGTCGGTGATGCGGAAGCCCAAGATGTCGTTTGCTTTTTCGAACAAATCCCTTGCCTGCGGATTGTTGTCGTACAAATCCTTGCCCATGCCCACGAATTGAGTTCCTTGCCCGGGAAATACGAATGCTTTCATATAGTCTGATTTTTTATCAAATGTCTGTTTGTTTTCCGTTTTTATCGCAAAGTTAATAAAAACTTACTTGATAATGAGTTTTCTCGGATTAAAAAAGTGGTTTAACGGACCGTGCCCTTTTCCTGCGGCGACATCCTTTCCGGCAAGGAGAGCCTCCGTGAGGAATTTCTTCCCCCTTTCGACGGCTTCGGGCAAAGGAAAGCCTTGTCCGAGGTAGGCCGCTATAGCGGAAGAAAGCGTGCATCCGGTTCCGTGAGTGTTGGCGGAGCTTATTTTGGTGGCGCGGTAGCGGCGTATGCCCTCAGGAGCGTCTCCGCAGACAAGGATGTCCGTCATGTCGTCACCGTCCAAATGCCCGCCCTTTACCAACACGGCGCGGCAACCGCGGGCAAGGATGCGATGCCCGGCGGTCGCCATGCCAGCTTCGTCGCGGACAGGCAATCCGGACAGCGTCGCGGCTTCCGTCAGGTTAGGGGTAACCAAGGTACAACAAGGTATCAGGTGGTCGAGCATGACATCCGGTATCCCTGGTGCCGAAAAGGAGTAGCCGCCGCTTGAGGCCAGCACGGGGTCGAGGACGGACGGCACGCGGTTGCCCGACAGGAAATCGGCGATGACAGCCATGGTGCTTTCGTCGGCCACCATACCTATCTTCACGGCATCCACCTGCATATCTTCGGTCACGGCCCGTATCTGTTCCCCGACAATCCTCGCCGGGACGGGATAGACCTCTTTCACGCCCCTCGTGTCTTGCACGGTGACGGCTGTGACGACGGCGGCGGCATAACATCCTACGGCGGAAATCGTCTTGATGTCTGCCTGAATGCCGGCCCCTCCGCTACAGTCGGAACCGGCAATGCTTAAAACGGTGACGTATTTCATTGCCGTTGCAAAAATACGAGAATGTCCGGCCTCTCGCAAATAAAACCGGGAAAATAAGATGAAAACGGCCAATATGCAAACCGCTCATGACACAGCGGAAAGGCTATTCGTACATCAACCAGTTCGTGGATTTGGTCACGAGGAAGAAAATCTTTGTTTGTCAGAAGAAAGGTATTGGATCATTCAATTCATTCCGCGGCTGGTTGATGGAGCATGGCGGTGACATGCAATCCGGTTTGCAGAGAAAACTTCTCGTCAGACTGACAGACTTTCATGTTCTTTCCGGTTGCACGAGGTAAAAACAACTTGTGCTAAGAAAGTTGCGCACGTAGGGAAGGGCGGAGAGCGAACCGTGAAGTTTGAGGGGTTTCAGGCCGAATTTCGTTTCAT
>CAZGBV010000106.1:0-4035 GCA_964523985.1 uncultured Paraprevotella sp. | reverse complement strand
CCAATTCGGACGATGGCTGGGAGAAATTCAAAGACAAGATGGAGGACGTCTGGATCCAGAAAAAAGGAGGGGAATACACGCATTACGAATGAACGGGGCGCGTTTCATAACTGAAAGGGGGAACGGCCACCGCGTGAAGACCAGCTCCGGCTGGTCGGCTCATCGGGACGACTTGGACGACGTCTACGTCTTCTCGACGAACGACAGCAAGACGGAGCATTACGATTAGCCGCCCGCCGGGATTTGGGAAAGTAAACGGGCCTGCCGCCGCACATCGGCGGGCGGGCCCGTTTACTTTTCCGGTCGCCCGCGGAGTTCCGCCGCGGGACAAGCCGCGTCCGGCCCGAACAGGGACGACCGTCCCGCCATGCCACGCGTAAAAAACAAGGCTTTTGATTTTGCGCTTTTTCCGTTTTGCACTAATTTTGCATGACTTTTTCAGTTCGGGAATGAAGAATATCAGGAATTTCTGCATCATAGCGCACATAGACCACGGCAAGTCCACCCTGGCCGACCGTCTGCTCGAATACACGGACACCATCAAGATTACCGAGGGCCAGATGCTCGACGACATGGAACTGGAGCGGGAGCGCGGCATCACCATCAAGAGCCACGCCATACAGATGAATTACACGCATGGCGGGGAGACGTACACGCTGAACCTGATTGACACTCCGGGACACGTGGACTTCTCCTACGAGGTGTCGCGTTCCATCGCGGCCTGCGAGGGCGCACTGCTCGTGGTGGACGCCACGCAAGGCGTCCAGGCGCAGACGATTTCCAACCTGTACATGGCCATGGAACACGACCTGGAAATCGTCCCGGTGGTCAACAAGTGCGACATGGCCAACGCCAACCCGGAGGAAGTGGAGGAGGAGATAACGGACTTGCTGGGCTGCAAGCGGGAGGAAATCATCCGCGCTTCCGCACGCACGGGCGAGGGCGTGGACGAGATACTGAAGGCCGTCGTGGAACGTATCCCCCACCCCGTGGGCGACGAGGACGCGCCCTTGCAAGCCTTAATCTTCGACTCCGTGTTCAACCCCTTCCGCGGAATCATCGCTTACTTCAAAATCGTGAACGGCAGCATCAAGGCCGGCGACGAGGTGGCATTCATCAACACCGGGAAGGAATACACGGCCGACGAGGTGGGGGTGTTGAAGATGGAGATGTGCCCGCGGGGGGAATTGCATTGCGGCGACGTGGGCTACATCGTTTCCGGCATCAAGACGGCCACGGAAGTAAAGGTGGGCGACACGATAACCCACGCACGCCGCCCGTGCCGGGAAGCCATCTCCGGCTTCGCGGAAGTCAAGCCGATGGTCTTCGCCGGACTGTACCCCATAGAGACGGAGGACTTCGAAAACCTCCGGGCTTCCTTGGAAAAGCTGCGGCTGAACGACGCTTCGCTGACCTTCCAGCCGGAGTCGTCCGTGGCGTTGGGCTTCGGCTTCCGTTGCGGTTTCCTCGGGCTGCTCCACATGGAAATCGTGCAGGAACGCCTGGACCGCGAGTTCAACATGGACGTGATTACCACCGTGCCCAACGTGCCGTACCTCGTGTACGACAAGCAGGGCGGAGTGAAGGAAGTCCACAACCCCGCCGGGATGCCCGAAGCGACGCTGATAGACCACATAGAAGAGCCGTACATCAAGGCTTCCGTCATCACGACGGCCAACTTCATCGGCCCCATCATGACCTTGTGCCTCGGGAAAAGGGGGGAGCTGTCGAAACAGGAATTCATCAGCGGGAACCGCGTGGAGCTCCATTTCAGCATGCCTCTGGGGGAAATCGTGATTGACTTCTACGACAAGCTCAAAAGCATATCGAAGGGCTATGCCTCCTTCGACTACCACCAGGACGGTTTCCGCCCGTCCAGACTGGTGAAGCTGGACATCCTGCTGAACGGGGAGCCCGTGGACGCGCTGTCCACCCTGACACACATCGACAACGCCGCGGACTTCGGCCGGCGGATGTGCGAGAAACTGAAGGAGCTACTGCCGCGCCAGCAGTTCGACATCGCCATACAGGCCGCCATCGGCGCCAAAATCATCGCGCGCGAAACGGTGAAGCAGCTACGCAAGGACGTGACGGCAAAATGCTACGGGGGCGACGTCACCCGGAAAAGGAAACTGCTCGAGAAACAGAAGAGGGGAAAGAAACGGATGAAGCAGATAGGCAACGTGGAAGTGCCGCAAAAAGCCTTCCTCGCCGTCCTGAAGTTGGACTAACCGGACAAAGACCTTGCAGCCTATGGACTTGAGACGCGACGTGGCCCGCGAGATAGCCCGGACATACTGCCGCCTGTCGAGAGCGGGCATCGAGGTGCTGGCGGGGATGCTCGTGCCTTTCAAATACTCGAAGGGCGACGTGGTGCTGCCCGAGGGCGAGACGTGCCGGCACATGTATTTCGTGGAACGCGGGATGGTGAGGCAGTATTACTACAAGGGCGGGCGCGACGTGACGGAACACTTTTCCTACGAGGGGCGCATCGTGGTCTGCATCGAAAGTTTCCTGAAGCAGGAACCGTCGAGGCTCATCGTGGAGGCGCTGGAGAAAAGCAGGCTCTACGGCATTCCCTACGACGCCTTGCACGAGCTGGCGGACGAGAACAAGGAGATAGAGTTGCTGTACCGCAAGATATTGGAACACGCGCTCATCAGTTCACAGATTCATGCCGACAGCCAACGCTTCGAGAATGCCTCGGAACGATACCTTCACCTCTTGAACACGAAGCCGGAAATCTTGCTGCGCGCGCCGATGCTGCACGTGGCTTCCTACCTGCAAATGACGCCCGAGACGCTGAGCCGCGTGCGCACGGCCCATCTGGAGGAGCTGAAGAGGGAAAAGGACGGAAAGCCTTCGGCGGAACCATAAGGGCTCGTCTGGCAGGCGGCCTCCACGGTCGCGCCCAAAAGCGGACTTCCGGCCCGGCCCTTCCGGCATCCCGCCCGACGGCTGACGGGCAAGACGACCTCCCCCACCCCGCGGGAAACTCCCGCCCCGTCCGGTGACAAATTGACAAAATGACAAAATGTCATTCCCGCCCTCCCAAAAATCGCTCGTTTGCGTCCGGGAACGGAGACGACCGGAAAAAACCGATTCTCACGCGACATCCGCAAATCGTTTCGTAAGCGGCGAGACGGTAGCGGCTTGCAAAATGCCGGGCGGAAAGGCGGCCCGTGCGCTTGCCGCGGAGGAACGTGCAAGCGGAAAGGCGGTTCCGGCTGACAAACCGTCATCCGGATGCTTACACCGGCGGGGGGTCAAATAGAAGATAAAAAACGCCTGCGGCAGTCCCGGCTTCCTTCCTCGGGCGACTTTTTTGAAAAAATGCCGAGATTCGAATCGCGACGACACGACAAAAAAAGTGTTTTGTCACGTCATCCGGAAATTTTTCGCGGCACGAAATCGCACCATTTTGCTTAAAGAACGTGAAAGACAAGGCCGATATGCAAAAATATGTATCCGAAAACGGTCGGATTTCTCTCTATCTTGGACTTTTCCCCTTGGGTGCCGGTCAAGGAAAACGGCCCGTTCCCGTCAAAAGGACAGCAAAAGGCTCTTTTTGACGACATAATGGAAAACGCACCGACGAGGCCGGGCGGCTCCACGCCCTTGCGCGTTCCCGCCCGGCAAACGGCTCGTCTCCGGCGGGTCACGGCTCCTGCATGCTTGCCGTTCCATGCCGCAAACGAGACTCCCACCTTTCCCGGGACAACTTCCGAAACCGATTTCTCCGGAACCGCCTGACGTGCTCATTTGTTTTTTTGAGAACCACCCGGCTTGCGGACATTCCTTGAACGGTTTCTTGTTGCCCATGACAAGCTCTGAGGCGAAAGGCTCGGAACAGGAAGGCACGACTGCCCCCGGCACAAACACCCGAACCCCGCCCGCATCCCGGCAAGGGCACGGCCTTGTCCCATCGGCGGGAGATGTAAGATTATCTTCTTGAACTTCCGGAACTGCCCGTCATTCCCTTAATAAGCGAACAGGGGGTAGTCGGCCATCACTTCGTTCACTTGCCTGCGCACG
>CAZGBV010000105.1:0-4088 GCA_964523985.1 uncultured Paraprevotella sp. | reverse complement strand
ACGCGCAGGTGCGTGAGGTATTCCTGTCCGAAAGTCATCCAGAAGCGGGCGCGCCTGATTGTCGGAAAGTTCTTCACCAACGATTCGAGTTCTTCGTGGAACAACAAGTAGGAGTCTCGCGGGCCGATGTTCGGATACGTCAAGACCCTGCGGATTTCGAGAGGTTTCGTCTCCACCCACTTGCCATCCTCATAGTAACGTCCGTTCTGCGTGATTTCGCGTATGTTGATTTCCGGGTTGAAGTTTGTGGCGAAAGCCTTGTGGTGGTTTCCCGCGTTGCAGTCCACAATGTCTAAATAACGGATTTCGTCGAAGTGATGCTTGTCCGCGTAGGCCGTGTAGATGCCGGAAACGCCCGGGTCGAATCCGCACCCCAGGATGGCAGTTAGTCCGGCTTTCTCAAAACGCTTCTTGTAAGCCCATTGCCAGCTATACTCGAAACAAGCCACGTCCCTCGGCTCGTAGTTCGCCGTGTCTAAGTAACTGCATCCAGTCCGCAGACAAGCTTCCATGACGGGCAAGTCCTGATAAGGCAAAGCCAAATTCATCACTATGTCCGGCTTGTAATCTTCCAATAACCCCACCAGTTCTTCCACGTTGTCGGCATCCACCTTTTCCGTCCGGACGGACGGGCTCCCGATGGCTTTCGCGATAGTGTCACATTTGGCTTTCGTGCGGCTGGCAATTATGATTTCGCCGAACACGTCCGGATGCCGAGCCGCCTTGTGCGCCGCTACCGTGGCTACACCGCCTGCGCCGATGATTAAGACTCTTCCCATTTTTTCGGATTCGGTATTATGATTATGTACGTATATGATGCAAAGTTAATGACTTTTTCCAAGAACTGAAGGAAAAGCCCGCTTTTTTGATTCATCGCTCCCCACCTTCCGTGCTTCCAAAGCGTTCCTCTGACATATTTTCACGTTTTGTGATATTTTGTCAGCGTTATCCTCGTGGCAAACATTTTGATGCCTCGTAAGTGTGGCTCTAAAAAGGCCATACGAAAAAACGAGAAAACGAACCATCAAACATAAAAAGGAAACAACCATGACATTTGACAAGTTCACTATCAAGGCTCAGGAAGCCATACAGGAGGCCGTAAGCCTCGCGCAAAACCGCAGACAACAAGCCGTGGAGCCGGAGCACTTGCTCGTCGGCATCCTCAAAGTGGGGGAGAACGTCACGAATTTCCTTTTTCAGAAGCTGGGGGCCAACGCCCGACAAATCGGACAGACTCTGGAGAGTCGGATTGCCTCGTTCCCGCGCGTGGAGGGCGGCGAACCGTTCCTAAGCCGCGAAAGCAACGAGGTGCTGGCGCGGGCGCAGGACTACGCCTCAAAGGGCGGCGACGAGTTCGTTTCGCTCGAACCGATGCTTCAGGCGTTGCTTGCCGTGAAAAACGTCGCCGGCAACATTCTGAAAGACGCTGGAATCACGGAAAAGGGACTGGCCACCGCTATCAAAGAACTGCGCAAAGGGGAGAGGGTGACCTCGCAAACCAGCGAAGATACCTACCAGGCCTTGGAAAAGTATGCCAAGAACCTCGTGGAGGAGGCACGGAACGGAAAGCTCGACCCCGTAATCGGGCGTGACGAGGAAATACGGCGCGTGTTGCAAATCCTGAGCCGACGCACGAAGAACAACCCCATACTCATCGGTGAACCGGGCACTGGCAAGACGGCCATCGTGGAAGGACTGGCGCACCGCATCCTGCGTGGCGACGTTCCGGAAAATTTGAAGGACAAGCAACTCTACTCCCTCGATATGGGTGCGCTCATCGCCGGGGCGAAATACAAGGGCGAGTTCGAAGAAAGGCTGAAGTCCGTCATAAACGAAGTGACGAAGAGCGACGGACGCATCATCCTCTTCATCGATGAGATACACACGCTGGTGGGCGCGGGGAAGAGCGAGGGTGCCATGGATGCCGCCAACATCTTGAAACCAGCCTTGGCGCGAGGCGAACTGAGAAGCATCGGTGCCACCACGTTGGACGAATACCAGAAGTACTTCGAAAAGGACAAGGCACTGGAACGCCGCTTCCAAACGGTCATGATCGACGAGCCGGACACGCTGAGTTCCGTCTCCATCTTGCGCGGACTGAAAGAACGGTACGAGAACCATCATAAGGTGCGCATACAAGACGATGCCATCATCGCCGCCGTGGAACTTTCCAACCGTTACATCACCGACCGTTTCCTGCCCGACAAGGCCATCGACCTAATGGACGAGGCGGCGGCCAAGTTGCGCATGGAGCGTGATTCCGTTCCCGAAGAACTGGACGAGATAGAACGCAGACTGAAACAACTGGAAATAGAGCGCGAAGCCATCAAAAGGGAAAACGACCAGCCCAAACTGGAACAACTGAGCAAAGAAATCGCCGGACTGAAGGAACAGGAAAGCAACTACAAGGCCAAATGGGAAGCCGAGCGCACTTTGGTGAACAAAATCCAGCAGAACAAGCAGCAAATAGAGCAGTTGAAGTTCGAGGCAGAACGAGCCGAACGCGAAGGCGACTACGGCAAAGTGGCCGAAATCCGCTACGGCAGGCTCAAGGCTTTGGAGGACGAAATCAACCGGATACAAGGCAGGTTGAAGGAAACGCAGGGCGGCGATGCCTTAATCAAAGAGGAGGTAACCCCGGAGGACATCGCCGACGTGGTAAGCCGTTGGACGGGTATCCCCGTAAGCAAGATGTTGCAGAACGAACGCGAGAAATTGCTCCGTCTCGAAGAGGAACTGCATAAGCGGGTCGTCGGGCAAGACGAGGCCATACAGGCTGTAAGCGATGCCGTGCGACGCAGCCGCGCAGGTCTGCAAGATCCTAAGCGACCCATCGGCTCGTTTATCTTCCTCGGCACGACGGGCGTGGGCAAGACAGAACTCGCCAAGGCACTGGCCGAATATCTCTTCAACGACGAGACGCTGATGACGCGCATCGATATGTCGGAGTATCAGGAGAAATTCAGCGTGAGTCGGCTCATCGGCGCACCTCCGGGATATGTCGGCTATGACGAGGGCGGACAACTCACGGAGGCCGTGCGACGCAAGCCTTACTCTGTAATCTTGTTCGACGAGATTGAAAAGGCGAACCCGGACGTGTTCAACATCCTCTTGCAGGTGCTTGACGATGGGCGGCTTACCGACAACAAGGGGCGCGTGGTGAACTTCAAGAACACCATCATCATCATGACGAGCAATTTGGGTAGCGGTTACATCCGGAGCCGGTTCGAGCAACTTGCTACGACGGTCGAGGGACAAGCCCGCGAGACCCTCATCGAGGAGACGAAGAAGGAGGTGCTCGATATGTTGAAGAAGACGATACGTCCCGAGTTCTTGAACCGCATCGACGAGACCATCATGTTCTTGCCGCTCACTCAGGAACAAACCAGGCAGGTGGTGCGACTGCAAATAAACGGCATCACCAAGATGCTGGCGGGCAACGGTGTGACATTACGACTGACTGACACCGCCGTGGATTTCTTGGCCGGTGCGGGTTACGACCCGGAATTCGGTGCTCGTCCCGTTAAGCGAGCCATACAACGGTACCTGCTGAACGACTTGTCGAAGACCCTGCTGGCACAACGTATTGACCGAACGAAACCCGTCATCGTGGAAGCGGATGTCGACGGGCTGGTATTCAGGAATTAATCACAAGAGAGGAAAGAGAGAGGTGGGACGCGAGAAGCCGCGTCCCACCTCTCTTGTACGCATCCTGACGACACGAACTATTTGGAATGATTCCATGTGGTGAACTTCGTGCCGAAGGAATAAGCATCGGGGAGCGGAACAAAGCCTTGGAGCTTGCCCGCAAGTTGAAGCGGAAGGGCAACGGAGCGGACGAGATTGTCGAACTGACGGGTTTGTTTCCAAACAAGACGGAATCCGTGCAATGACGAGGCGACCGAAAGGTTCTCCTAACGGTCGGAAAGAACGGAAAGGACGGAGCAGACGGGTCGGTATAGCCTATTTGGACGAATTTGACAGGCGCGGACGAAAAAACGATTTTTATTTGGGTTTGCGTCATTTCTATTAATCCCAAATCGGTCATTAGAGATTTCATATCCTATATTTCTAATGACCGCCATTAG
>CAZGBV010000104.1:0-4182 GCA_964523985.1 uncultured Paraprevotella sp. | reverse complement strand
ATGAAGAAGAAGTTCGGCATCCTGGGCGAGCCGCTCTTCCTCGGCGTGCTGGTGGGATGCGGCATCGGCGCACTGGCCTGCAAGAACGGGCAGGAACTGGTGGACGGCATCCCGGGCATCCTCGGGCTGGGCATCAAGATGGGCGCCGTCATGGAACTGATTCCCCGCATTACGGGACTGTTCATCGAAGGCCTCCGCCCCATTTCCGACGCCACCCGTCAGATGATTGCCCGCAAGTTCGGCGAGAATGCCGGCCTGCACATCGGCATGAGCCCGGCTTTGGTCATCGGCCATCCGACCACGCTCGTGGTGTCGCTGCTCCTCATTCCCGTCACCTTGTTCCTCGCCGTCGTCCTGCCGGGCAACCAGTTCCTGCCCTTGGCTTCGCTGGCCGGCATGTTCTACGTGTTCCCCATCATCCTGCCCGTCACGAACGGCAACGTGGTGAAGACGTTCATCATCGGCCTCGTCATGATGGTGACAGGGCTGTACTTCGTGACGAACCTGGCGCCTTTCTTCACCAGCGCGGCACACGACGTGTTCAACATCACGAAGGACACGGCCGTGGCCATTCCCGAAGGCTTCGAGGGCGGCGCGCTCGACTTCGCCTCCAGCCCGCTGGCATGGGTCATCTTCCACCTGACTTACACAGTGAAATACGCGGGTCCGGCCATCCTCGTGGCCTGCACTGTCGGGCTGGCCGTCCTTAACCGCCGCGCCATCGTCCGCAAGAAATATTGACACGGGAGGAACGCGCGCGTTAACCTGCCTTTAAATTCTGTCCAGTTGCCAGGCGTTTGACAAATCATTCTCGCCTTCACGAGGTAGAAACGAATGGATATGTTCGAGGACACAGGCCGCAACCGCCGATTCCATATGTACAACGGATCCCCGTTGCGCATGCGCGAAGATGAGTCCGGAAGAAACCCGGGCGCGAATGCGCGGCGCGACACGTCTCCCGGCGTGGTTGCCTCGGAAATCGGCGAGAGCGTGCACAGGCTCCTGTCCGACGGGCATTTCGAGGCGGCAAGGCAGAGCGGCGGACGAAGGCAACGTGCTTACACGCGCCGAAAATCCGGACAAGTACATCCGGAGGGCTGTCGGACGAGAACGAAAGCGACAAGTTCCCCGAAAAGGACACGAGGAGAGGGGCGATGCGGAGGCGACGAGCTTACGGGTCGCTCACGTCAAGGGCTCGTTCCCGCACCCGGAGCCTCCGCCAAGGCTTCGTCCGGCTTCTTCGTTCCGAGGATTGGACGAAAAAGCGGTTCTCCTCTTCATCGGCCAAAGCGGTGTTGTAACCTATATTTGACACATACTTAACGAAACGCATCTTTTGAGCGGACTCATAACATAATCAAAAACAAGGGAAAAATGAAAAATTCTGCAGTGGCTCTTTGCCTCGGCTTCGCCGCATCCGCAGCGAACGCCCAAGTAAATTACAAAATCCAGACGGCCTGCAACCCGCAGGACGTGAAGACCTACGACACCCAACGTCTGCGCGATGCCTTCGTGATGGAAAAGGTGATGGCGGCGGACGAGATTAACGTGACGTACTCCATGTACGACCGCTTCATCTTCGGCGGCGTCGTGCCGGTGAACAAGACCTTGAAACTGGAAACCATCGACCCGCTGAAAGCTCCTTACTTCCTCTTCGCACGCGAACTGGGGGTCATCAACATAGGCGGCGAAGGGACGGTGACCGTGGACGGCAAGGAATATACCCTGAACTTCAAAGACGCGCTTTATGTGGGCAGCGGCCACGAGGAAGTGACTTTCAAAAGCACAGACCCGGGCAACCCGGCCAAGTTCTACATCAACTCTGCCACGGCGCACCGCAGTTACGCCACGCAACTGCTCAGTTGCAACCCCGACAACAAGACGGCCACTCAGGCCAACCAACTGAAAGCCGGGAAGATGGAAGAGAGCAACGACCGCGTCATCAACCAACTGATGATTAAGCCCGTCTTGGAGAAGGCCGAGAACGGCGGGACGTGCCAGCTTCAGATGGGACTGACGGAGCTGAAGCCGGGCAGCGTGTGGAACACGATGCCGGCGCACACGCACAGCCGCCGCATCGAAGCCTACTTCTACTTCAACGTGCCGGAAGGCAACGCCATCTGCCACCTCATGGGCGAGCCGCAGGAGGAGCGCGTCATCTGGCTCCACAACGAGCAGGCGGTCATGTCGCCGGAATGGTCCATCCACGCCGCCGCCGGCACGAGCAACTACATGTTCATCTGGGGAATGGCGGGCGAGAACCTCGACTACGGCGACATGGACAAAATCGACTATCTGGACATGCGCTGACCGCCGGATGCCGTTTCCGTATGCAAGCGTCCCTGTTTTCTCGGTCTCCCGGAAGGCGGGGACACTTCGTTTTACACAGTTTAACACCACATCCGCCCGTTTTCCCATTTCTTTCCAAAATCAATCATTTCCTTTGTATCGTCAAAATGAACGGATGTCTAATATAAAACGGAAAATCATGAAAAAGTTATTGTTCTTACTGCTGGGCGTGTTCGCGTTGCAGGTGGCGCAAGCCGACAACGACAAGCCCGTCACTTTCGAGCAACTGCCGGCCAAGGCGCAGGCGTTCATCAAGCAGAACTTCCCCACGCTGAAAGTGACGTTCGCCAAGGTGGACAAGGAAGTGTTCGACACGACCTACGACGTGGTATTCGACAACGGCGACGATCTGGAGTTCGACAAGAACGGGGACTGGAAAGACCTGAACTGCCGCCGTTCGGGCGTACCGGCCGGCGTGGTGCCCGCGCAAATCTCGAACTACGTGAAGGAGAAGCACCCCGACGCTACCATCGTCAAGCTGGAGCGCGACCGTTACGAGTACGAGGTGAGGCTGTCCAACTCCTGGGAAATCAAGTTCAACAAGAAGTTCAACGTCATCGACATGGACGTGGACGACTGATCCGTCAGGATTGCAACCCACGGTGAGAAAGGCGCATTCCGACCCGAAAAGGTGGAGGAGTGCGCCTTTCCGTGAAATGGACGGGAAAAAATGAACGCAAGGGAGAAACTGAAAATCCCGGCATCGAAACGCGAGCTCTCCAAGCATTTCCTCTAATTTTTCACTCGACGGTCGGCTCTGCCCCGGAAGTCTGTATTTTGCGCCGCCAGCGCTTTTCCACGCTTTTTTATTTGTGCTTACACGAAAGTTTTGCTACTTTTGCCCGATTGATAAAAACCTCATTAAGGACATGGCTATGGCAGATAGTAAGGAAAAACTTTTCTCCGACTTCACCGCGCCCACGCGACAGGAATGGCTCGACAAAATCAACGTCGACCTCAAGGGGGCGGACTATCAGAAAAAAATGGTCTGGCGGACCAACGAAGGGTTCAGCATGGAGCCGTTTTACCGGAAAGAAGACTTGGAGGGCATGGCGCAGACGGACGCGCTGCCCGGCGTGTTCCCCTACCTGAGGGGAAACAAGAAGGACAACAACCGTTGGTATGTCCGCCAGAACATCCGGGCGACCGACCCCGGGGAGGCCAACGGGAAAGCGCGCACCCTTTTGGACAAGGGGGTCACGTCGTTGGGATTCGAAATGCCGGCCAAAGGGCTGAACGCCGCCTTCGTCTCCGCCTTGCTGGAAGGCATCAAGGCCGACGCGGTAGAGCTGAACTTCGGCATCTGCCAAGGCCACGCGGTGGAACTGGCCCGCCTCCTGACGGCGTACTTCGACGGAAAGGGGTACGACCGCGCCGCGCTCGCGGGCAGCATCGACTTCGACCCGATGCAGAAGATGCTCGCCGGAGGAAAGGACACGACCCCGCTTCTGGACAAGCTGACGGAACTCGTCGGCATCCTCGCGCCGTTCCCGCAAATGCGGTGCGTCTGCGTCAACGCCGGCACGCTCTGCGACGCCGGGGCTTACGTCTATCAGGAATTAGGCTACGCCTTGGCGTGGGGCAACGAATACCTCCACCTGATGACGGAGGCGGGCATCCCGTCCGCCCTCGCCGCCGGGAAAATCAAGTTCAACTTCGGCATCGGCGGCATTTATTTCATGGAAATCGCCAAGTTCCGCGCCGCCCGCATGATGTGGGCCGACATCGTGAAGCAGTACAACCCGGCCGACGAAGAAGCCTGCAAGATGCGTGTCAACGCCACGACCACCACATATAACATGACGGTGTTCGACAGCTACGTGAACCTGTTGC
>CAZGBV010000103.1:0-4221 GCA_964523985.1 uncultured Paraprevotella sp. | reverse complement strand
AACTCAATTTCCTGGCATCGAAACGTGAGTTCTTCAAACATTTCCTCTAAATTCGCACTTGCCGGTTGACTCTGCGGTGTTCCGCCGAATATAAATCAAACCAAAACAGCCACATGTAACCTTTTTTGTGTACCTTTGCAAGTCGTAAAAACAAAACGTGAAGAATCGTACACAATGGAGTTAGCAAGCAAATACAATCCGACCGATGTAGAGGGCAAATGGTATCGGTACTGGCTTGACCACAAACTTTTCAGTTCCAAGCCCGACGGACGTGAACCTTATACGGTGGTAATTCCGCCCCCCAACGTGACGGGCGTGTTGCACATGGGACATGTCCTCAACGAGACCATTCAAGACATCTTGGTTCGCCGTGCACGCATGGAGGGGAAGAACGCCTGTTGGGTGCCGGGCACCGACCACGCTTCCATCGCCACCGAGGCCAAAGTGGTGGGTCGCTTGGCGGAAAGGGGCATCAAGAAGGCCGACCTCACCCGCGAGGAGTTCCTGAAATATGCGTGGGAGTGGACTGACGAACACGGAGGTCTCATCTTGAAACAGTTGCACAGGCTCGGAGCCAGTTGCGACTGGGATCGCACAGCTTTCACCATGGACGAGAAGCGGAGCGAGAGCGTCATCAAGGTTTTCTGCGACCTGTACGCCAAGGGGCTGATTTACCGGGGAGTGCGCATGGTGAACTGGGATCCGAAAGCGTTGACGGCTCTCTCGGACGAGGAGGTGGTTTACAAGGAAGAACATGGCAAACTGTACTACTTGAGATATATGGTGGCCGGGGAAGACGGGCGGCCAGACGGGAGCGGGCGTTATGCCGTGGTGGCCACTACGCGCCCGGAAACCATCATGGGCGACACGGCGATGTGCGTTAACCCGTCCGACGGGAAGAATGCGTGGCTGAAAGGAAAGAGGGTGGTCGTGCCGTTGGTGAATCGCTGCATACCCGTCATCGAAGACGATTACGTGGACACGGACTTTGGGACAGGTTGTCTGAAAGTGACTCCGGCGCACGACGTGAACGACTATATGTTAGGTGAGAAGCACGGTCTGCCCTCCATCGACGTGTTCAACGATGACGGCACGGTGAGCGAGGCGGCGGGCATGTACGTGGGTATGGATCGCTTCGACGTGCGGAGGCAAATCAGCATTGACCTGGATAAGGCGGGACTGCTGGAAAAGGCTGAAGACTACACGAACAAAGTGGGCTTCTCCGAACGTACCGACGTACCTATCGAACCGAGGCTTTCTATGCAATGGTTCCTTAAGATGAAGCATCTGGCTCGGATAGCCTTGGAGGCGGTGATGAGAGACGAAATCAAGTTCCATCCGGCAAAATACAAGAACACTTACCGTCGTTGGATGGAAAACATTAAGGATTGGTGTATCAGCCGCCAGTTGTGGTGGGGGCATCGCATCCCAGCCTACTATGTGTCCGGAGGCGGCTTCGTGGTGGCGGAGACTCTCGAAAAGGCACTCGTGTTGGCTAAGGAAAAGACGGGCAATGCCGACCTGACTGTGGCAGACCTCCATCAGGACGAGGACGCGCTGGACACATGGTTCTCCAGTTGGCTGTGGCCGATTTCGTTGTTCGACGGCATCAACCGTCCGGGCAACGAGGAAATCAACTACTATTACCCTACGTCCGACCTCGTGACGGGTCCGGATATCATTTTCTTCTGGGTGGCGCGCATGATTATGGCCGGTTACGAATACGAAGGCAAGATGCCATTCCACAATGTGTATTTCACGGGCATCGTGCGCGACAAGCTGGGGCGCAAAATGAGCAAGTCGCTCGGCAACAGTCCTGATCCTCTCGACCTGATAGAGCGTTACGGTGCCGACGGCGTGCGCATGGGCATGATGTTGTCCGCTCCAGCGGGCAACGACATTCTGTTCGACGACGCGCTCTGCGAACAAGGTCGCAACTTCAACAACAAGATTTGGAATGCCTTCCGCCTTGTGAAGGGTTGGCAGGTGGCTGACATCGCACAACCGGAAACGGCTATCGTCGCCGTTCAATGGTTCGATGCCCTGCTCAAAATTACGGCAAGCGAGGTGGCGGACTTGTTCAAGAAGTATCGTCTGAGCGAAGCACTCATGGTCGTGTACAAGCTGTTTCGCGACGAATTCTCCGGTTGGTATCTTGAAATGGTGAAGCCGGCCTACGGACAGCCCGTCGACGGTACGACCTACGGACAGACCTTGTCGTTTTTCGACGTGTTGTTGAAGCTCTTGCATCCGTTCATGCCTTTCATCACGGAGGAACTTTGGCAACATATTTACGACCGCGAACCGGGCGAGAGCATCATGGTTTCGACGCTTTCATCCGCCGCTCCCACGGAGGGAGATACCACGCTCGTTGCCCGCATGGACGACGTAAAGGGTGTCGTGATTGGCGTGCGGGCCATACGCAACCGGAAGAACATCGCTCCAAAGGTGGCGTTGACGCTGGAGGTGGTAGGTGGAAACATAGAAGCAGGCTTCGCGAATGTCATTAAGAAGATGGCCAATCTGGCCGCTATCGTGTCGGCAGGGCGGAAACACGGAAACGCGGCTTCGTTTATGGTGGGGACGACGGAATATGCCGTGCCGCTCGGCGATTTGGTAGACGTAGAAGCGGAAGTCGCCAAACAGGAAGCCGAGTTGAAACACTTGGAAGATTTCTTGGCCGGTGTGTTGAAGAAACTTTCCAACGCCCGCTTTGTGGCCAATGCTCCCGGGGCGGTGGTGGAAATGGAGCGCAAGAAGCAGACCGATGCCGAAAGCAAGATAGCAACCTTGAAAGAAAGTTTGGACAAACTGAAAAGGAGAGGGGGGAGCCGCGGCAGTGGGTAACCTCCCCGTGAGAGGTGAGAGAGAATCCGTCCTCGGAGAAAAGGGACGGATGCAGGTTCGCTGGCGTGAAAACGTGCCGTTTTGGAAATCGTGCTTGTGATTCCTTTGGCGACTGCGGAAAAACATCATCTGCCTTGCCACATAGGCGGTAAGGCTTCTTCCTCCGATGCGTGGGCTTTTGCGGTGTTGAAGTCCGTATGACGATGCCACGACGGGGATATGCAGAAATATGGCACAAGGCCGCATCCGCTTGAAACGGCAGATGCGGCCTTGCATAGTTCACGCTCGGATTGTCTTCATCGCGCGAGGTTGCGGCGGATACTCCCGTCGTGCGTCCTCACAGCAGGTTCTCGCGCTCGTTGATTTCCGCATCCGTCGCGGTGTAGTTGTTCAAGCTGTTTTCCTTTGCCTGAATGCAAATGTAAGTCATAGGGACTTCCGACGTGCATTTGAGGTTACGGGCACAGTTCGTCGATACTCGCACTACGGATCCTTCCGCGATGTCGAAAGTTTCTCCGTCCACCTGGAAACGGCCGCTCCCGGAAAGGACGACGTAATGTTCTTCGTTTTCCTTGTGGCTGTGGAAGAATGGTACCGCCGTGCCCGTCGGGAGCGTCCCGAAGGAAATCTCGCACGAGGTGGAGTCGAGGATTTCTTTTACGAACTGTTTACCTTCGAAGCCGCGCAACGTGCCGACTGAGGCGTGGGCGAACTTGTCGCCGGAATTGAGAATTTTCACTTCACTCATGATGCTGATGTTTTTGTGGTACAAGCCGCGACGTTGCCGCGCCGGAAATAAAGGCGGTAGCCGCTTGCCATTCCGCAGGCTTTGTCTTAACTTTGCACCGGGTTAATAATCATAGTCCGGACGACGCAAAGTTAGGATGATTTTTCTTCTTTCGCAAGAGGTTACGGAGAAGTGAGGCACTTACCCTGAAGTTAGTGAAGTTGAATATGAACGAAATGGAACAGCAGAATTTTTTCACCGACGTGGAATCTTGTCCCATCAGGAACGTGGTTGCCCGTTTCTCCGGCAAATGGGCGATGCTCATCCTTTGCTACCTTGCGGAGAACGAAGCCACCCGTTTCAGCGTGATGGACAAAGCTCTCCCGGACATATCTCCCAAGATGCTGACGGAGACGCTGAAGAATCTGGAGATGGACGGGTTGGTAACCCGGAAAGTGTATGCGGAAGTTCCTCCGAGGGTAGAATATTCTTTGACCGGCCTCGGGAAAAGTTTGATGCCGCATTTAAGAAGTCTGATAGGGTGGGCACTCGAAAACTCCCGCGCTATATCCGAGAACCGGAAGAGGTATGCGAAGCGGCAAGGATGATTCGGTTCAAAATCCGGAAAGGGGCGGATGTTTTCCCCT
>CAZGBV010000102.1:0-4552 GCA_964523985.1 uncultured Paraprevotella sp. | reverse complement strand
CAGCCATGACCTTCATGCAATATGTCAATTTCGTTAATCATCGACCGATTGGGAGAATAAAATATGCGCTAATGTAATTCAACCAACAGGTTTCCTCAGCAACTCCTGCATATATTTCGCGCAGGCAAACACTTGTCCGCGATTGCCGTCGTACCCGTTGACCACTGCCAGCAGGTGGGTGGTGGACAGAGAAAGTTTGATGCGCTCGTAGTCACTCGTGGGCGTACCGATGCCGCCTTACGCATCGCGGTACACAGGCAACCCGGCGATGTTCAGCAGGCCTCTCCCGATGCCCTCGTAAGGTTCCCCTTCGCGTCCGATACCGAGGACGATAGTGTCCCCTGCTGTTTTCCCGGCATCGAACCCGCCGATGGTATAACCGTAAGCGATGGAAGCCAGGTTTATCAAGTTCACTGCCGTATCTATCTGGTATAAAGTCCAATCCTTTCAACATACGGCGCATCAACGCTTCCGAAGAAGGCCGGTAGCGGATCGGATTCTTCCCGCAACATTTGTACACGGTGCGGGTGGCCTGTATGGGAGGCATCTCCTTGATGGACTCCGTGGTATATTTCCTGCGACAATCAGCTTGGAACGCCTTGATTCCCCCCCACACACACAGCGGGGCGGAATAGGAGGTGTTGACGAAACGCGCTTCCAAGGCCGCGCTCACGAACTCCGGATACACGACCTGAATGTCTTCTGAAACAGATATGTTCATCGCCTTTCTGTTTTTCAAAGTGTTGACTTCCATTAAGGCAAGATGGTTCCCGAAGCCCGGTTGCGGAGGATGGAAGAATAGGCAGGGGCCGGCTCACGGAGCAGGCGGACAGAAACCGTATCGCCGGGCGTTTCCGGCTCGTCGGGAATGTCGGCATTCTCCGCGTCCTGCGGCGTGCCGCCCATCACCCATTGTAGCGCGTTCTTCAGGAGGAGTTCGTCGGGGTCGCCCAATTCGTGCCAAGGATAATGGTTGAGTTCGGAAACGACGTATCTGGGGGTGAAGCCGCTCGCGTAATCTGACAACCCGTCTTTGTTGAACACGGTACACGTGACGGGATACATGACAAAGTCGTAAGGGCTGTCAATGCGCGTCATTGCCACATTCTTTCCCAACGTCTTCGTCCCCAGTAGATTGACTGTCATGTAAGGACGCAGGCAGTTTATCATCATTTCCGATGCCGAAGCGGTATACAAGCCGGAAATGATGAAAAGCCTGCTCAAGTTCAGGTTGCAGTCCGCGTAATCCGTGAGGAATTCGAGGCTATAGTTCGCGTCCTGCCGTTTGTCGTTGAATTCGAAATGTGCGAACTCCTGCCCTCGGCAGTCAGACGGAGCCAGCAACGAGGCCAGAAGCTGGGCGCAAGTCACCTGTCCGCCTTGGTTGTACCGCAAGTCCAGGATGAACTCGGTCACTCCTTGCTGCTTGAACTGCCTGAACACCTGCACCATCTGGTCTATGTAGCCGGTGTCCTCGTCGTCCTTTCCCGCTTTAAATTCATCGTACACCAGATAGCCGACTTTCTTCCCGTCCTGTTCCATCACCTTGCTAAGGAAGAACGGATTGTTTTCCATGCTGGTCGCGGCGGGGAGCGAGAGGACTTTCCCCTCGTCAGCCCAGGCCGGTTCTCCGGTTTCGGTGTTGGTGGTGAGGGCGGAGACCGTGAGTTCCACGCCATCCCCGCTTTCCAGAAGCGAGGCGTTTTTGCTACCGATGCCGACTCCGTTGACTTCCGTGACGAAGTCGCCTCGCCTCAGTCCGGCATCGTCGGCGGGGGATTGGGGCAACACTTGCAACACACGCGCCACTTGTCTGGATCTGCCCGTCGGGTCGTCGGTCAGCACGAAGTCGAACCCGTATGTCACGGTTCTGATGGAGTTGCGGAGTCCGGCCTCTTCCGTCCCCGTGTCCGTCCCTCCAGTCATTTCCATATAAGAATATTTGTCCTGCGAAGTCAGCAGCTTCTTGAAGAAATCCTCGGCGGGCGAGAAGTAATCACCTGATGCAGGTTGGGGCATATCCTTGTAATAAAGGTATATCTCCTTCATTTGCGCTTCAATCCAGTTGTCCACTTCCGTTTTGGCCAGATACTCCTTCGTGCGGTCTTCGCCGCAGGAAAGGAGCGCGAAAGCCGTGACAGTAGGCAGGAGGATGAGATGGATTTTCTTTTTCATGTCATTATGTCGTTTTGGTCGTAAGGTGCGCGACATCCGTGTGCAACCGCACAGGGAAAGCGTTCCCCGCCGCGTCTTTTGCCTTCGCCGGTGAAAGTCAGAAACGCCAGTACAACTGGACATCCGCAGTGTTGTAGTGCCGATCCCCGTTGTAAGCCTTGTCTTCCACGAAGCCGTAGAGGCCTTGTATTTTCAAGTTCTTGAAGATGGTATAATTCACGGACACGTTGTAAACGCTCTTTTTGCTTTCGTTGTCCTTCCTGTCGCGGTAAACGTCCCACTTTCCGTATATCTTGCATCTCCGGGTGACGGGCACCCCCACCGTGGCGTACCAGCCATCCGCCTTGTCTTTCCCGCCGACGCTTACCGTCCCGTCGTCGGCCACGCTGTAGTCCGAGACCTTGTGTCCCTGGCCGGTCACGTATTCCCCGCGCACAGTCCAGCCTGATTCGTATTTCACGCCGAACGCCATACGGTTTCGGTCTACGGTGATTTTCTTGCCGTTGACATCCTTGCTGTATTCCCCCGTCCAGCCGGTGATGCCGATGCACAAGTCCTTCACGGGCGAAATCCAGCCCCCCCCGATGATGTCCTTGTTGTCGTTGCGGTCGGTATGGTTTATCCCTTGGCCGTTATACACTCCTATCTGGTAATGCAACCAGCCGTGGCCGTCTTTCGGCGATTTGAGCAAGTCGCCCTGCAGTTGGAGCCCCAAGTCGCGCCCGCCGCTGGTATGTTCCCCCGCGCGATCGTTCATGCCGACCAACGACATTGTCACCTGTGAGTATCCCCCGAAACCTATGTCCCACGGCTTCATTGGGTTTTCGAAAGTGAAGCATCGTTTGAACTGCCCCAGCTTGACGGTGAGGAACGTGTACTTGCACCATTCCGCCCAAGCGTCCAGCACGCGCGGCCCCTTCTCCGCGCTACTTCCGGCGACACCCGTCATTTCCATTTGGAAACCATACTTGAAGTCCCCTATCTTGCCGTTGATGAACGCCCGCACCATACGGATGTCGAAAGTGGAATGCGATTCGTTCTTGTCGTCCAGCTCTTGGTCGTTGAAAGCCGCCTTACCGACGACGAGACCGCCAATCGTGGTGTTTTGTTTGATGTCCTGCCACCACTTTCCCTTATGCCCTTCGGCATGAGCCGCCCCCACCATCCATATTCCGACCACAAAGAAAAATACTTTTTTCTTCATGCGTTTTGCTTTTGAATGCAAAGTTAACTCAAAAGATTTGATAATATTCCAAAACGGTTAAAAAAATCCCTCGTCTTGCCTTTCCATCTTCCCTTTTCTCGGAGCGTGTCCGCCTTTGTGACTTGCTCCCTCGCCCGGATTGCCTTCCTGCCACGCCCCAGACGGTGAAAAACATACTTCCCGCGGATTACAACACAATCTTAACGGCAACGTCACCCATCCTAAATCTTACGGAAGTAGTTTTGCATCCGAAGAAATCCCCCTTCGTCGTGGCCATGGGTTCCTTGCTAGCCGCCCGTGCTTGGACGCGAGAACACGGTGTTCCGCGTAACGGGAATGCAGAACGTCACCGGAAGTTGCTTCCTCACGGTCGGCATCGCCTTCACCGCCTGCGCCATGATTGCCGTATCCGTCTACAGCAGTGCAGTGGTGAAGGCCTTGTCCGTCATCGTCGCCGTGTTCATCCTGATTAAGAACAATATCACGACCAAGCAGAAGGACGAGTCCGATTATGAGGAACAGTTGTTCGGGGACATCATGAACGCGAAAGACAAGGCGCAGTGCTGGGAATTGCTGAAAAATGTCTGCGCAACGCAACAGGAGATGCGGGTTTCGCCTGAAAGACTTGCGAAAATATGTTCAACAGGTTCGTGAACGAGGACTTGAAGACGTTGCGTCACGTTGCAAGGAACAGCATCAGAGGAAGTTGGTGGGTATACGGCGCATAGACAACCGCATCTCACTGGAAAAGAACACATGGTTCCATCTGGCTTCCAATAGCGGGGAACAAATCCCACTGCACGCAAGGCGCAGGACGACCGCATACAGACCGACTCGCTATAGAGCTTGAAGGTGTCTCTGGTTTACCTGAACATGTTGCAGGAAACGCAGGAACTCCTCATCATCCTGAGCATTACCTGTTCGCTTTCAAGTGTTTCCAACAAAATCGTCACGTGGCGTTTCAAGGTGTCACCGTCCGGTAAGACTTCTCCGAGCGGATGAAATCAGGGTCGGCATTTCCGTCGATATGTCGGCTCTTCTTCGGGCATCCAGTCTATAAGAATGGTTGTGTAAGGCGATTTAACGATAATCGGCAACTCGTCGTAACGCTCTTCGGCGCACTCTGTTTTAATGAAACTCTCTGACTCTTCCCGTAAGTCGGAGACGGCATGA
>CAZGBV010000101.1:0-4631 GCA_964523985.1 uncultured Paraprevotella sp. | reverse complement strand
AAAAAATCAGCGGGATACTGGTTGCTTACATTATCTCGCCGAAAACGGCTTTTTAAGGGACGGCTAAATAACTTCAAGGCGGCTCATTTTGGAGGATGTTACGCTATGCCCCATGGCTCTTCCTCAAGTCACATAAGATACCCCGGCTAACGAGTCCCCGATTCGCGGCATTTTTCGCACACGTACTCGGAACCTGTTAGCTGGGGCAGGTTCGTTCTAGAAATGGTCAATTAAACCACTTCACGTAACAGAAGTCCTGACGGTGGGGCAAGTCATTGTTTTTCGGGAATATACGGTATGCCACCTTGAAACTTCCGGCATTGTTGATGGAATGTACCACCTCGAAAGTGAACAAGTCACCCTCCCTCTTCACTACGTTCAACGGTTCCACCGTGTAGATGTGGTCTTTGCCGTTTGAGTCCGTGTGCAGGGTGACCAGTTCCACCCCGATGGCATCGTCAAGTCCTTTCTCGTCGATTACGATGCGGATTGTGTAATCTTTCCCGCTTTCTATTCTTCCGTTAATCAGCTCATCGCACTTGTCGATTGACACGACCCTTATCTGATCCCACTTGCTTGCCACGAACTCTTTCCATGCAGCGATTTCCTTTGCCTTTGCGTAATTGTCGGCTACGAGGACTTTGAAGCGGGCGGCTTCCTTGTTGTAAAACTTGGCGTAATAGTCGTCCAGTTGTCGTTTCATCGTGAAATGAGGAGCGATAGTGGCTATTGAATTCTTGATAGTCTTGACCCATCCTGTGGAATACCCTTTGCTGTTGCGGGCGTAGTACAACGGCAGTATTTCGTTTTCCAACAGGCTGTAGATGGTGGCTGCGTCCAGCCTGTCCTGATAAGTCTGGTTGTCGTAGGTACGTTTGTCGGTCAGAGCCCAGCCGGCACCTTCGCGGTAACCTTCGAGCCACCATCCATCGAGTACCGACAAGTTGAGTACACCGTTCATCAAAGCCTTCTCACCGGATGTCCCGCTGGCTTCCAGCGGACGCGTCGGGGTGTTCATCCAGATGTCGACACCGCTCACCAGTCGGCGCGCCAATTGCATGTCGTAATTCTCCAAAAAAATGATTTTGCCTAAAAATTCCGGTCGTTGCGAAATTTCGTAAATCTTCTTAATCAATCCCTGTCCGCCGCCGTCGGCAGGATGAGCCTTGCCAGTATAAAGGAACTGCACGGGATAATGCGGGTTGTTGACGATGTTGGCCAAACGGTCGAGGTCGGTGAAAAGCAGATGCGCCCTCTTGTACGTGGCGAAGCGCCGTCCAAAGCCTATCAGCAACGCATTCGGGTTTATCTTGTCCATCAGGGATATCACGTGTGAGGGGTCTCCCTGGTTTTTCAGCCAGCTGTCGCGGAACTTCTCGCGGATATAGTGGACGAGAATCATCTTCAGTTCCAGGCGTGTCCTCCAGATTTCTTCGTCGGGGACATCGTAAATGGCTTTCCAAATGTTTTCGTTGCTTTGGTCTTTCATGAAGCTCTTGCCGAAATATTTCCGGTAAAGCCTCTGCCAGGATATGGAAGCCCATGTGGGGAAATGCACGCCGTTCGTCACGTAACCCACATGGGTCTCTTCCGGGAAATAGCCTTTCCAGATATTGGAGAACATGTATTGGGACACCTTGCCGTGAAGCCGGCTCACGCCGTTCACCTCCTGACAAGTGTTGCAGGCGAACGTAGACATGCAAAAGCGTTCCGAGTGGTCGTCGGGATTCTCGCGTCCCATACCCACCAGTTCGTCCCACGAAATGCCCAAGGCCGGCGCGTAGGCACCCATGTATTTGCCGAACAACCCCTCGTCGAAGTAGTCGTGGCCGGCCGCCACGGGGGTGTGCACCGTGTAAAGCGAAGAGGCGCGAACGAGTTCCAGTGCCTGATTAAAGGAAAGCCCTTCTTGCACGTAGTCTACTAGACGCTGGATGTTGCATAGGGCAGCATGGCCTTCGTTGCAATGGTATATGTCTTTGCGGATGCCCAGCTTCTTCAAGGCAAGCACGCCTCCTATGCCCAGCAATATTTCCTGTTTCAGCCTATTCTCGTTGTTGCCTCCGTAAAGCGTGTGAGTGATGGCACGGTCGTATTCGGAGTTTCTGTCGTTATCGGTATCTAAAAGGTACAGTTTGACGCGCCCCACGTTGACTCTCCACACGGAAGCGTACACCTTGTAATTCAAGAAAGGAACTTCCACCATCATCGGGTTGCCGTCGGCATCCAACTGATGTTCTATCGGCAGACTGCCGAAGTTTTGCGCCTCGTAATTCGCAATCTGTTGCCCGTCCATTGACAGGGTCTGCGTGAAATAACCATAGCGGTAGAGAAATCCCACCCCGCATATGTCCGCGTTGCTGTCCGAAGCTTCTTTCAGGTAGTCACCGGCAAGTATTCCCAATCCTCCGGAATATATCTTCAGCACGTGGCTCAAACCGTATTCCATGCAGAAATAGGCCACCGACGGGCGTGTCTTGTCCGGCTTTACGGCCATATATTCGTGGAAAGTGGCATATACATCATTCATTTTGCGCACTACGGATGAGTCTTTTGATAGTTCCTCCATCTTCTCGTAGCTGAGGCGTTCCAGCAACAGCACTGGATTTTGTCCCACCTCGTTGAACAAGTCCTCATCCAAGCTACGGAACAGAGAGCGGGCATCGTGATTCCATGCCCACCACATATTACGAGCCAGCTCGTCGAGCTTGAGCAGTTCCTCGGGTATCCTTGACTTGACGTCCACTTGTTTCCAATTTGCTCCATTAGAACAACTTGCTTTGATTTTCATCGGCTCTCGGATTAAGTTTATAAATATAAGAATACGTTCATGACATTTGCGCCTGTTCTCCCTTGCGCCGTTCTGCCTTATGCAGGGCAAAGTCGTAGGCTTGGTAATAATATCTTATGAAATGCTTCCACAAGGCGTGTTCCGATATGCCGGCGGCCTTGCGCCGTATCTCTTTCACTTCCTGTGGGGAGCAGGAGGCGTAAGTGGCCAGAGCATCCTTGATGACATCCACCGCCTCAGACCAATTGTAATCTGTCAGCCGCACCACTTGTACTCCATCGGACAGCTCGCCTTCTTTTCCCAGCAAATGGTTCACCCATAGTCCAAAGCCGGACAGGTTGGTCGTGATGCACGGCACGTGAAAAGCCGCACTCTCCAGCGGCGTGTATCCCCACGGCTCGTAATAAGAAGGGTATATCGTGAGATCCATCCCTATCAACAAGTCGTAGTAATGCATATTGAAGATGCCGTCGGATCCGTCCAGATAACAGGGGGCGAATATCACCTTTACCTTGTCGTCCGGTTGGTTCCAGATGTTGTGCCATTTCATGAAGTCGATGACTTGGTCGTGCGCCATCTCGTGCAACCAATGAGTCAGCAGGGGCCACTCCAACGGGGTGTCATAGGGCTTTCCCGACACGAGCCTCTCCTTCAAGTCTTCGCGGGGGCAGAACACCCATCCCGGCACTTGTATGAAAGCCAGCACTTCGCGGTTCAAATCCTTGTTATGCAAGGAGCGGTTCATCACTTCGAGGTATATGTCGATACCCTTGTTGTGGAACTCGTACCGCCCGCTTGTAGAGACAATCAGCACATCGTCGCTGAATTCCCTTCCCAGCAGTGCGCCTGCCACTTCGCGCAACTTGCGGCGTGCCGCCCCACGTTTACGATCGAACCGGCTTTTCGATGGGACGAAACTTTTCTCGAAGCCGTTCATCAGCACGACATCCGCTGGTTTGTCAAGCAACTCGGCACACTCCCTGTCCGTCACCTCGCTCACGGTGGTGAAACAGTCCACGTGGTGAGCCGTTTCGCGCTCTATGGAATGTTTGGACTGCACGTTGAGTTCCTGCGCCATCTGATTGCCATCGTAAGCGAACAGGTATTCATAGAGCGGCTTGTGGTTCCAGGCTATGGATCGTCCCACGGTCGTGGCGTGTGTTGTGAATATTGTGGCGATTTCGGGGACGTGCTTCCGGATGTACAATACCCCCAGGCCTGTCATCCATTCATTGGCATGGTAGACGACACGCCCGCCTTGTCCTCTCAATGCATGGTTGTAGTAACTTTCCACCGCCAACCCCGCTGCATAAGAGAACATGGATGCTTCGTCGTAGTCTCCGTAAGCATGGAGCGAATCCACCCCGAAATCCTCCCATAACTGAGTATATACGTGGTTTTTCAAGGGATAGTAAGGCCGGAAATCCACCAAAATCACGATGGGGTGTCCCGGCACGTTCCAACGACCTACACGTACGCGCAGGTTTTCGTTCTCTGCCGTGTCCCTCCATTCTTTCAACAAACTTGTGTCTTCTTCGAAAAGAGGGTTTTCTTTTCCAACCCACACGTCCGGCCCGATAAACATGACACAATCTTTCAGCCTATCTTGCAACGTGTTTGCCCGTGTGGATAATACCGTATAGATACCGCCTACCTTGTTGCAAACTTCCCAGCTCGATTCAAAGATAAAATCAGGGACATACACTTCCTTATCCATTTTCGTTATTCGCAAACAAAACGCAAAGTTATGGAAACTTGTAGCAAATCCAAAAGAATCCGGTCAGTTATTTATAGTAAAAAGTAATTGATTTGCGAAAATATTTCCCTAAAAAGGTATTAT
>CAZGBV010000100.1:0-4801 GCA_964523985.1 uncultured Paraprevotella sp. | reverse complement strand
TAGTTGGGATACCCGGGTTCGAACCAAGACTAAGACGACCAAAATGTCTTGTGCTACCATTACACCATATCCCAATCTATGTCGCCTTTCTCTCGAAAGAGTTGCAAAGATAGCGAGAAAATGGTTATTCCGCAAATTTTCCCGTTCCTTATTTGGTGATGAGCAGGAAATAATTTTTCTTCCCGCGTTGCACCAACAAATATTTGCCGTTTATCAAGTCACCGTCAGTCACCACGCGGTCGGGAGATGTCAGTTTTTCCTTGTTCAGCGAGACACCGCCACCCTGTACCATTTTGCGCATCTCACCTTTGCTGGGGAAACATTGTGTCATTTCGGTCATCAACTCCACGGCTCTGACTCCGGTCGACAAGGCCTCGCGGGTGACTTCGAACTGCGGAACGCCAGCAAACACGTCAAGCAACGTTCGTTCGTCCAGTTTTTCCAGACTTTCCCTGGTTGCCTTCCCGAATAATATCTTGCCGGCCTCTTCCGCCGTGTCGCAGTCCTCTGCACCGTGCACCATGACGGTGATTTCCTTGGCCAGACGTTTTTGCAGGACACGTTGTCCCGGGTCTTCGTCGTGCTGAGCTATGAGGCTGTCTATCTCTTCCTTTTCCAGCATGGTGAAGATGCGGATGTAACGCTTTGCGTCGTCGTCGGCCACGTTAAGCCAAAACTGGTGGAAAGTATATGGGCTGGTGTGTTCACGACTGAGCCACACGTTGCCTTTTTCCGTTTTTCCGAATTTCGACCCGTCGGCTTTCGTCACCAACGGACAGGTCAGGGCGAACGCTTCGCCCCCGTTGGTACGGCGTATCAGTTCGGTGCCGGTGGTGATATTGCCCCATTGGTCGCTTCCGCCCAGTTGCAGTTTGCAACCTTTATGTTCGTATAAATACAAGAAGTCGTAACCTTGAATGAGCTGGTAAGTGAACTCGGTGAATGACAGGCCGTCGCGAGCCTCACCGTTCAACCGTTTCTGCACGCTGTCTTTGGACATCATGTAGTTCACAGTGATATGTTTGCCCACTTTGCGGGCGAAGTCAAGAAACTTGAAATCCTTCATCCAGTCGTAATTGTTCACCAATTCGGCACGATTGGGAGTGTTGCTGTCGAAATCCAGAAGCCGGGTCAGTTGTTGTCTGATGCAGGCCACGTTGTGTCGCAACGTTTCTTCGTCGAGCAGGTTGCGTTCCAGACTTTTGCCCGAAGGGTCGCCTATCATTCCGGTAGCCCCTCCGATGAGAACCAGCGGCTTGTGTCCGCAACGCTGGAAATGCTTGAGCATCATCATACCGCAAAGATGGCCGATATGCAGGGAGTTCGCCGTGGGATCGATGCCCAGATAAGCGGTGACCTGCTCTTTTTCAAGCAAATCCTCGGTACCCGGCATCATGGTGTGAATCATGCCCCTCCATTTCAGTTCTTTTACAAAATTCATCGCATGAGTTTGTATTATCCAACAAAATTATATCGCACAAAAATACACTCTTTCATCGAGACTTGCAACTATATTTCCGCTTTTCGGAGCGGCGGGAGGATTCGGGCGAGGTTTTCCCAACATCGCGCACGCAATTTTTCAGGAGGACAGGAGCGTAGGTCGGAGACAGCGTGGTACAGCGTGACTATGGGGCGCGGATCCTCGTCGCTTTCGAGGAAGAGTCGGGCGGGCGGACAGAGCATCAGGCTTTGCGGGTTGAAGCGGAAGCCGAAGCTGAGGTAGAAGCCCTTGTCCAACAGAATCTCGGCCAGTCGCGGATTACCCCGGAAACCGTGTACGACACAGACGACGGAAGTCGGGATGTCTTTTCGCGCGGAGAGAAGCTCGCCCCACGCCCTGACGCAGTGAACCACGAGGGGAAGGTGGCAAGAGGCTGCCTTCTTCGCCTGACAAAGGAATATTTCGCGCTGGATGGAAAGTGGGGTCGGGATGCGTTTGTCTAGTCCGGCCTCTCCTATGGCGATGCAGAAGGGTGAGGCGACCAGCCTGTCCAGTTCTTCCAAGGCTTCTTCCGGATGCGGGGGGATATGCAAAGGATGTATGCCGGCGGAAAAGTATTCGCCGTGTCCCGGCATTACTTGTCCGGAAAGGGAAAGAGGGAGAGTATAATCACGGATGACGAACCCCGACGGGGAGGCCGCTGGACGGTGAGCATGGAAGTTCAAGAATGTTTCCATGGATTATGGGACGGGGTCGTAACCGCTCCCCCCCCAAGGATGGCAACGCAGAATGCGGCGTGCGGCCAGATAAAGTCCCTTCAAAGGGCCGTACTTGCGGATGGCCTCGATGGCGTAGAGCGAACACGTGGGCGTAAACCTGCACGAGGGGGGAGTCATGGGGGATATCACGCGACGGTAGAACTGTATGGCGGATATCAGCGTGGCGGATATCAAACAGAGGAAAAAGCCACAACGCATCCTCATTGTGTGTGCTGTTTTTTCCAGGATGCCCGGACATATTCGGATATGCGCACCAACAGGCGTTTCACGCAAGACTCCACCTCAGCCGAATCGTGCAGGTTGTCGGAAAGCCAGAGAAAAGCCACGGCCATCCCCTGTTCGGGGGCGGCGGACAATGTGTCCGCCAGTATGGATTTGTTTTTGCGGTAGGCCTCGCGGATTTGCCGTTTCACCCGGTTTCGTTTCACCGCCCTCTTGAAACGCCGTTTCGACACGGATACCAGCACGGACACGGGAGGGGACTGGGCATCAGCGGGAACAGGCATGAATACCGCACGGAGCGGGAAGGCCGACACTGATTTGCCTCCCCCGTTGAACATGGCTTCTATGACGCGCCTACTTCTCAGGCGTTCCGACTTGCGAAATGTGAAATCCTCTTTCCGTTCCATGAGGCGTGACACCGTGTGGTTAAGATGAAAAGGGTGATTTTCCGGCACCCTTCCTGCGTGACCGAATGTCAACAGTTGTGCTTCTTTACGAAGTCGTCCAAAGCTGCCGTGATGGAAGGGTACTGCGAGGTTGGGGCTTCCATGTCCAGACGCAATCCGGCATCTTTGACGGCGAGTGCCGTGGCCGGTCCGAATGTGCCGATGGAGATGTCTTTCTGCTCGAAGTCGGGGAAATTCTTCAGCAAGGCCTGTACACCGGAGGGACTGAAGAAAATCAACATGTCGTAATCGAATTTCTCATCGCTTTGGAAATCGTTGCTTACTGTGCGGTACATGACGATTTCCTTGTGGATGAGTTTCTTGGAATCCAGCAGTTTCGTGATTTCGTCATTGTGCACGTTAGACAGCGGCACCAGGTATTTTTCCGTCTTGTGTTTCACCATGGCCGGCATCAGGTCTTCCATTTTGCCTGTGGTGCCGAAGAACACCTTGCGTTTGCGGTATTGCACGTATTTTTGGATATAAAGAGCGATGGTTTCCGTGATGCAGAAATACTTCATGTCTTCGGGTACTGTCACGCGCAATTCCTTGCACAGAAGGAAAAAATGGTCAATGGCGTTGCGTGAGGTGAATACCACGGCGGTGTAATCCGATATGGAGACTTTCTGTCGACGGAACTCCTTGGCAGACAAGCCTTCAACCTTGATAAATGGTCTGAAAACGACTTCCACGCCATACTTGGATGAAATCTCGAAATAAGGAGATTTCTCAGAGGTTGGTTGGGGTTGTGAAACCAGAATCTTCTTTATCATAAGTGTACGATATTTTACAGTAGTACGTCGTTTGTATATGTGAGCGTTCGCCATAGTCCGCAGACAGGCAATATTTCCAAGGCACAAAAATACGCAATTAAATGCAAGAAGCCATGATTTTCCTTGAAAAATATGCAAAAAGTTTTATAAAAAAGTAAAAGTTTGATGAAGCCCACCAGCAGAAGCGTGCATAATATCACGTTGCGGACGGGAAAGTTGAAGAACACGGCTACCAACGCGAGCGGGAAAAAAAGCACGCCCTCGGCGGAAACGAGAAACGAATATGACTTGAGCCATGCGCTCCTGTGTTCTTTGTCAAAGAAAATCCAATTGACGAACAAGTAAAGCAATTGCTTGATTCCTAAGTAAGCCCAGCAGGTCGCGGCGTAGACACCCAGCAGGACGTGCGGGGAGAAAGGGAGCATGAAGAAGTCGCGAGTGGCTTGCGTGTAGTCGAAAAAAAGCAACCCGCCCAGTAGCCCGTCTTGCAGGAAGAGGTACACGGTGTGGTGTGCCGCGTTGCCCGTATCCATTGGAAAAAGTTTTTCCTTTTCCATGTGGTTGAGGAAGAAGTCACGTATGCGTTGCCTGACGAACTTCTTGCTGTGGGAAAATACAATCATGAGCAGGGGAAAGCAACAGAGCAAGATGCCCGTAATCCAATCGTCGTCGCGAAGGAGGTAAGGCTGGGGGGCGGAATACATGCCGGAAGGACGGACGACTGTCTCGGCATGAAAAAGGGAAGTGGAACTGAAGTAGTTTTTGTCGTACATGACTTTCCGTGCGGAGCAGGAAGCGTCGGCTAATGGTATGTGCCACCCCGGAAGGTTCAGAGTGTCGGGACGTGTGGAGCGTTCGGTCGTGCGGCGGGGCAACGCTGCCTGAATGGCGGAATCCTGCTGGGCGGGCGTGGCACTGTCGGGTAGGCTTTCGATGATATGCTTCGGGCTGAAGCCATGCCTCACGTCCCGTGAGGCGTTTCCCTGTGCGGGGAAAGTCGTGTGAATCGTGTCGTTCATGCTTATTTAAGGGGCTTCAAGCTTGCTAATTCCCTTGTCCCATGAGGGAGTGGCATATAACAGACTGACGGCTTCAGCAGGAGTGGAGGCCACTTTCCAGATGCCCAGATGGACGGGGCGC
>CAZGBV010000099.1:0-4835 GCA_964523985.1 uncultured Paraprevotella sp. | reverse complement strand
TCTATTAATGAAATGTCGGAGAAAAAGAAAAGTTTAAATCACTTCTATATAAATAATGGAACTCTCCATAACAAATTTGCGCGTTTTTCCAGATAAAACAAAACAATCTTTGTAATTTTGCGCTCTGTTCATTAAAATCATTATTTTCTCATGGCGCACAGCGATCTGGACGAGGGAAAAGACTTCGAACACGTCCACCATGAAATCCACACGAAAATGTACGGACGGAAAGGCGGCGAAACGACAAACGAATAAAAACGGTGACATGGCAGAAACACTCGGCACGTTGATAAAATCATGCAGCGACTGGATTTGGAGTTGGCCTATGGTGGTCATCCTACTGGGAACGCATCTGTTCCTGACCGTGCGGCTACGCTTCCCGCAACGCAAACTGTTCAAGGCCATCCGGCTTTCGGTGCAATCGGAGCCTTCGACCAAGGGAGATGTCAGTCAGTTCGGTGCGTTGGCCACGGCATTGGCGGCTACCATCGGCACGGGAAACATCGTGGGCGTGGCCACCGCTATCACGCTGGGAGGACCGGGTGCCGTGTTCTGGTGCTGGCTCACCGGTGTGCTGGGCATCGCCACCAAGTATGCCGAGGGACTGCTGGCCGTCAAATACCGCGTCCGCACCCCGCAAGGCAAGATGGCTGGCGGTCCCATGTACGTCCTGCAAAGGGGTATGGGCATGAAATGGCTCGCCGTCTTGTTCGGCATCTTCACGGTGTGCGCGTCGTTCGGCATCGGTAACTTGGTGCAAAGCAACGCCATCTCCATACTGTGTAACGAGGTGTATGGCATCCCGCAAGGTTTCACCGGAGCGGTGCTGGCCGTGTGCGTGGCTTTGGTAGTCGTCTTCGGCGTGAGGGGCATCGCCCGCGTATGTAGCGCGTTCGTCCCCATGATGGCCGCGCTTTACTTCCTCGGCTGTTGCTACATTCTGTGGGGCAACGACGGGTACGTGTGGGAAGCGGTGAAACTGATAGCGGAGTCGGCCTTCAACCCCGGAGCGGCAGGCGGAGGCTTCGTGGGCGGCACCGTCACCATGGCCGCACGCTACGGCATCGCCCGTGGACTGTTTAGTAACGAAAGCGGGATGGGGTCGGCACCGATAGTGGCCGCAGCCGCACAAACCCGCAACCCAGTGCGTCAGGCACTGGTGTCATCCACCGGTACTTTCTGGGACACAGTGGTCATCTGCGCCCTCACCGGACTGACCCTCGTATCGTGCATCTTGGCCTATCCCGACATATCATACACCGACGGCCCGATGTTGACCAAGGCGGCCTTCAGCAAGATACCCTATGTGGGAATTCCTCTGCTCACATTCGGCATCGTCACCTTCGCTTTCTCCACCATTCTGGGATGGTGCTATTACGGCGAAAAGGCCATGGAGTACCTGCGCGGCAAGCGGTGGACATTGGCTTACCGGGGCGTTTACATCGTCTGCGTGTTCCTCGGTGCTGTCACGCAACCGGCTGTCGTATGGAACTTCGCCGACCTGACCAACGCCCTGATGGCTCTGCCGAACATCGTGTCGCTGATAGGACTTTCGGGAATCATCGCCGCCGAAACACGGAAATACCTGTGGGAAAACCGCCTGAACGAGGAGGCCGAACCGGAAGACAACCCCACGTGAAGGCAGACTGGAACTCGTCACCTCGATATGAGAATGTCCCCCAAATGGTATTCGCCCATGAACCGGCTACGATCTACGGGGCCGCGTATCCCGTTGATACGTCCGTTGGCGGTGAATTGCCACATAACGAACATGATGTCGCCCGCCAGCACCGGAACATCCTCACTGTATCGGGCAATCATGTATTTGTAGTCCGTGTACTTTCCCACCAGATATTTGTTGTAGAAGTTACACGAAGTGTAGATGATGGGGCGTACACCGTAATGTTCCTCCACCATGCGGAGGAAACGGGTGAGCCTTTCGCAGAAGCCTTGCGAGCCGTCTTTTCCCATGATTTCAACGTCTATCATTGGTATCAAGTCGTGCTCGGCCAAGTTCACCGTGTTGGTGAAATTCTTGAACTGCACCTCGGGGTCGGCCGTGGGGCTGAAGAAATGGTAACACCCCACTTTCAAACCGGCCTTCCGTGTCCCGGCCAGATTGTAACGATATGTCGTATCGACCAACGAGGCACCTTCAGTGGCTTTCAAGTAAACATAACTCACGTTTTCGTCAGTCTTCACCAACTGCCAGTCGATGTTGCCTTGGTAACGCGACACGTCAATGCCGCAACGCGACTTGTTCTTGCCGATGCGGTAGCGATATGCCTCCTCCACCGGAGTCACCACGGGATGAGGCTGACTCGGACGAGCTATCCGATCCGGCTCGGGCAGGAGGGAAACGTTTTCTTCCCGTGCGTGATTGTCCTTCCTGCGGCCTTGCGCGGACATCGCAGACAGACAACATAATATGATAAGAAACGGAACGAACCTTTTCACGGCTGACGATTATTATTTGCAAAATTACGCATTTTGCGGAGAAAAAGCAAACTTTTTCGGCTTCATTATGAATAATATTGTTTATTTTTGCCTTAGCTTATACCTTTATTATATATGGACATGAAAAAGTTGTTTTTGGTTTGTTGCTTGTTGGGGCTTCTGGCCGGCGGGCACACTGCTTTGCACGGGCAAACGGAGTTTGACGTGTCGCTTTGGAAGCAGGGTTTGCCAAACACGAATGGCAAAGACGGTGGGGAAGAACAACCGGAGAAAGGTATCTACACGCCTGAAATCCGCGTGTTCCTGCCAGATTCGGCCAAGGCCACGGGACGCATCATCCTGGCCTGCCCCGGAGGGGGGTACTCGCACATAGCCCTCGAACACGAAGGCTACGACTGGGCTCCTTTTTTCAACGATATGGGCATCGCCTATGCCGTGCTGAAATACCGTCTGCCTTTCGGGCATCCAGACGTTCCGGTCAGTGACGCGCAGGAGGCCGTGCGCGTGATACGCCGTCATGCCTCGGAGTGGCGGGTCAACCCTTACGACGTGGGCATCATGGGGTCTTCCGCCGGAGGTCATCTGGCCTCCACCGTGGCCACGAAAGCCTCCTTCGACTGCCGTCCCGATTTCCAGATACTGTTTTACCCCGTCATCTCCATGGAGTTAAGACAGACACACAAAGGCTCCGTCTATTCCTTTATCGGAGAGAACCCTTCGCACAACGACCAACTGAAATACTCCAACGAGCGGGGTATCCGGCGACACATGACCCCTCCCGCCCTGTTGTTGCTAAGCAGTGACGACACGGTAGTGCCCGTTTCCAATTCGCTGAAATATTACGCGGCCTTGCTGAAAGGGGAAACGTCTGTGGCGATGCACGTATATCCATCGGGAGGACACGGCTGGGGCTACAGGCCTTCGTTTGAGTGGCACGAACAGATGTTGGCTGACCTGAAAGCCTGGCTTCACGGGCTGGACGCGCCTGACAAGGATGCAACCAGGGTGGCGTGCGTGGGGAACAGCATTACGGACGGGTACGGCATTCCCCTGAACGGCAGATACGGTTATCCGGCTGTCCTGGGTCGCGAGCTGGGGAAAAAATACTTGGTGAAGAACTTCGGCGCGAGCGGACGCACGATGCTACAGAAAGGAACCGACCCTTACATGAAGGATGACATGTACCGGTGGTGCAAGGAGTTCGACCCAGACATCGTGGTAATCAAATTAGGCACGAACGACAGCAAGCCGGAGAACTGGAAATACAAGGACGAATTTATGACGGACGCGCAACGGATGATAGACGAGTTCAAGAATCTGCCCGCCCGTCCGGACATTTATTTGGCCTATCCCGTCAAAGCGACGAGCGCGGCCTTTGACATATCGGACAGCGTGATTGTCAATGGCATCATCCCGATGATTCAGGAACTGGCCCGGAAGAACGGCCTGAAAGTAATTGACCTTCATTCCGTGTCCGACGGCCATTCCGAATGGTTCATCCGAGACGGCATCCATCTCAACAAGAAGGGGGCGACGGCGATAGCTGAAGAGGTGAAGAAAGCCATCCTCGCGGATGAGGGAAGATGAGGGAAAACAAGCGGGCAAGGAAACGAGAAAATATCAAAGAAAAACGAAGTGAAATTACTATAAATCAATAGATTCGATAGAAGGGATGACAACCTAAATACCCCTTCAGGCAAGACTCCTATAACCATGTCTAAATGCAAGTTCGCCAAATCCAAGGAAATGGACGTGGTGAACAATGTTTTGCCCCTTAGCAGAGGGCAATCCGAAAATAGGATTGCCAGGGACACCTCTTCCGGATAGTCGCTTTTTCTGTCACCCGCCGCATCCGTCCGCAAGCCGCCCTTCCAGCCATGCGTCAATTAACATCCGCGCCATGGACATCTTTCCCGGTACGACAGGTAGCTCGTTGCGGTCGAACCAGCCGCCGTAGGCTATCTCGTCGCGTTGCAGGTGCAATTCGCCCTCCGCATAGTCGGCATAGAAACCTATCATCAGTCCGCAAGGATAGGGCCATGGCTGGCTACCGAAATAGCGGATGTTCTCCACGCTAATTCCCGTCTCTTCCATGAGTTCGCGGCGCACGCATTCCTCGAGCGTCTCCCCGGTTTCCACGAAGCCAGCCACCAGCCCGTAATAATTCCCTTTGAAATTCCGGGCATGCAACAGCAAGATACTGTCGCCCCGGCGCACCAGCACAATGATTGCCGTTGCCAACCGAGGCCAGATTTCCTTCCCGCACCTCGTACAACGCTTGCTGATGTCCGTATGCAACTTCATCGGTGCGCCGCACACGCCACAGAACCGGGTGTTCTCGTCCCAATAGAGTATCTCTTCGCCCTTTCCGGCCTTGA
>CAZGBV010000098.1:0-4846 GCA_964523985.1 uncultured Paraprevotella sp. | reverse complement strand
TAGCCCGGGGACTGCGCGACATCAACAGTCCGCTGGCTCGGTATTTGAAACAATTTTGAAGCGAGGCCGGGCAAATCGCTTTGTCCCGCTTCGCTTTAAGACTTCTATGACGCGCGGATGCGGGGAAAAACCAACCTCCGCACAACGGTACAAAACGGACGAAGATATGGTGTTTACGGAAGTCACGCCCTCGGGGACTGCATATTCGGTATCTGTCGGGAGGAGGAGCCTTGAAAATGCTTCTACCCGGCGCAGGGTCAACCGACAGGTGAAAGGTTAAGGAGAACGTTTGAAAGGCTCGCGCTCCGGCGTTGGGAGTCCCGGTTTTCCCTTGTCGCCGTTTGCCGTGGGTCGTTTCCAAATCCTTCGCGAAACTTCGTTGGCAATGCGGACTAAGGCGACGAAAAGCGGGCAATTCATCATGCCCGGTTCGTCCTGCCAAATACGATAGGACACCGGCTTCCCCGTCAACACATCCTGTCACGGTAATCCTCGTAACCGAAGCGGCGGTAATACTCGAAAGTTCCGTCACCGTGAAGCATCCCGATGTCGGGATGGCGGATACCGTTGAACATATTGGTTTTCACTGTGGTATAGTGTATCATGTCTTCAAAGATGATACGGTCGCCCGGCGCGAGCGGGTGACTGAAGTGCCATGCTCCCATGAAGTCACCGCTCAGACAGCTGTTCCCGCCCAAGCGATACACATTCTCTCCCGGCATCGCACATTTCACCGCCCCGGCATCCACCGCCTCCGCCCCGCGCACCGTCGGCCTGTAAGGCATTTCCAAGCAATCCGGCATGTGACAGGTGAAGCTCACGTCGAGAATGGCTGTGCGTATCCCGCGGTTCTCTACCACGTCGACCACGGAAGAAACAAGCAGACCGGTTTGCCAGACAAAGGCCGAGCCGGGTTCCAGGACGACCGCGAGGTCGGGATAGCGTACTCTCAGGCCTCTCAACACGGACACCAGACGTTCCACGTCGTAGCCTTTCCGCGTCATCAGATGGCCGCCTCCGAGGTTGAGCCATTTCAAACAGGGCAACCAAACGCCGAACTTCTCCTCGATGTGCCGCAAGGTGCGTTCAAGTGCTTCGGAAGAACTCTCGCAGTGATTGTGGCAATGAAACCCCTCAATTCCGGCGGGCAACTCGTCCGGGAGTTGCGAGGCCGTTACGCCGAAGCGTGAACCGGGCGCACAAGGGTCGTACATTTCCACCTCTATCTCCGAATACTCCGGATTGATACGGAGTCCGCAGGAAACGCGCTCACCCGGATGCAGGCGGTTGTATCTTTCCACGTGCGGATAAAAACGGGCGTACTGGCTCATGGAATTGAACGTGACGTGGCTGCTGTAGGACAGTATCCCGTCGAAACAGCGTTCCGTGTATGCCGGGGAATAGGTATGTGCCTTGCCGCCGAACTCCTCTGCCGCCAAGCGAGCCTCGAAGAGAGAGCTTGCCGTGGTGTGGCGGATATATTCCCTGAAAACGGGGAATGACTTCCACAAGGCGAAAGCCTTAAGAGCCAAGATGATTTCCGCACCCGTCCTCCGCGACACGTCCCGAACCAGTTCAAGGTTCCTCCGCAACAAGTCTTCCTCTATGACATAGCATGGCGTGGGCACGCCCTCGTAAGCGAAACGGTCTGTCTTCACACTACCTCCATACCTCTTTTTATTATAATGAGATGCATGTTGCCCAATCGCGACATCATCTTCCCGGAATCGAGCGAACACGTTCCCCTTCCCGTCTTCCCGTCGTTTCTGTAGCAGACAAGTCACGTCTGGCAAGTCTCGCGGCGTACCGTCCAGATTCGTATGAACTTTGTTTCCGCTCCAAACAGCGTCCTGCCCTGCCTCGAGCAATTGTTTCGTGTTCCCGTCGTTGGTACTGTTCTCCCTGAGATGTCGCGGACAATCCAATGTCGAAATCACCGCACTTGATTATCTTTGCCTGATTCGTGCCATACGCCGTAGGCCACGCGGACGAAAGCCCCAAGGCGTGCTTTTCTCTGATGTCCATCTTATATCTCCGTTTTCCGGTTTTCCTCGAAACGCCCCGCTCATGTCAAAGGCGAAATCCGGGTCGTTGCCTTTGGCAAGGCACAAATCCATCCGCCTCCTTCCCGTTTCGGCCCGCCAGCCACTGCGGGCAAGCGAGGGAACCCGTAGGAAAGTTCGGTGAGGAAGGATTTGCCCCGTATCTCTTCGTTTTTCATCCTGCCGGGTTGCAAAATTACGTTTTTTTTGCCATTCCGGGGCGCGTTTTCCGGCATATTGACGCTTTCTTGAAAGAATTAACATCATGAGACCTGTGCCTCGCCGGGACGGTTCCCGTGAAAAACCTGCCGCAAACATTGTAAGGAACGAAAGATTTGCGTAATTTTGTCATGAAGAACAAGCGGAACACGAAATCCATGACCCAGACATATTCCTACGAAAAAATCCGGAACGACATGAGGCTTCTGGAACTGCTCTCGCAAAGCGTGCCCGACATCGGTACCGCATGCAGGGAAATCATCAATTTGGAAGCCATCCTGAACCTGCCCAAGGGTACGGAACATTTCCTTGCCGACATTCACGGGGAATACGAAGCGTTCCAGCATATCTTGAAAAACGCGTCGGGCAACATCAAGCGCAAGGTGAACGAGATATTCGGAACCACGATGAGAGAGACAGAAATACGACAGCTCTGCTCCCTGATATACTATCCCGAACAGAAACTGCAATACATCAAGAACTCAGAGACGAACCTTGACGACTTCTACAACATCACGCTCCACCAACTCGTGAGCGTGTGCCGGTCGGTCTCCTCGAAGTACACGCGCTCCAAGGTGCGCAAGGCACTTCCCAAGGAATTCGCCTACATCATAGAGGAGATGTTGCACGAGTCACCGCAGGACTACAACAAGCAGGCCTACTTCAACCGCATCATCGAGACCATAGTGTCCACCGGGCGGGCCGACGAGTTCATCTGCGCCATCTGCAACTTGATACAGCGTCTGAGCATCGACCAGCTGCACATCCTCGGCGACATCTTCGACCGTGGGCCGGGGGCGCACATCATCATGGACACGTTGTGCAACTACCACAACTTCGACATACAGTGGGGCAACCACGACGCGCTCTGGATGGGGGCGGCGGCCGGCAACGACTGCTGCATCGCCAACGTGCTGCGGCTGACGCTCCGCTACGGAAACCTGGCCACGCTGGAAGACGGCTACGGCATCAACCTGGTGCCGCTTGCCACGTTCGCCATGGAGACTTACTCCGACGACCCCTGCCTTTTCTTCGAGCCGCAATTGGACAAGGACGACACGAGGCACAACCAGAAAGCCCGGCGCCTCATCGCGCAGATGCACAAGGCCATCAGCATCATCCAACTCAAGCTCGAGGCAGCCATGATAGACTCCCGCCCCGAATGGGACATGAAAGAAAGGAAACAGTTGGAACACATCGACTTCGAAAGGAAAGTGTTCGTGCGCGACGGGAAGGAATACGCCATGCGCGACTGCCATTTCCCCACCGTCGACCCGAAATCGCCCTACCGGCTCACGCCCGAAGAGCGGGAACTGGTATACAAACTGCACCACTCCTTCAGCGTGAGCGACAAGCTGAACAAACACACGCAATGCTTGCTCTCACACGGATGCATGTACGGGATTTTCAACTCCAACCTGCTGTTCCACGCCTCCGTCCCCCTGAACGCTGACGGAAGCCTGAAAGAAGTGGACATCGACGGGGCGAAATTCAAGGGGCGCGCCTTACTGGACAAGATAGGCATGGTAATGCGTTCCGCGTTCAACAGAGACACGGAGTCCGGTGAAAGGAAGTTTGCCACGGACTTCTTTTGGTACCTGTGGTGCGGGCCGGAATCCCCGTTGTTCGACAAGTCCAAGATGACGACCTTCGAACGTTATTTCATTGAGGATAAGGACACGCACGCGGAAGAGAAAGGATATTACTACAAATTGAGGGATGACGAGAAAGTGTGCGACATGATTCTTGACTCCTTCGGGGTCGGGGGGCGGCATCGTCACATCATCAACGGCCACGTCCCGGTGCGCGTGGGCCGCGGCGAAACGCCCATCAAGGCCAACGGCAAACTAATGGTCATCGACGGCGGCTTCGCCAAAGCCTACCACAACACGACCGGCATAGCGGGCTACACCTTGGTGTTCCATAGCCGCGGCTTCCAACTGGTGCAACACGAACCCTTCACATCGGCCGAAGAGGCCATCAAGAACGGGACGGACATCGTGAGCACTACGCAAATCGTGGAAATGAGTACACAGCGCATGATGGTGAGGGACACTGACAAGGGCACCGAACTGGAAAGCCAGATAGAAGAGCTGAAGGAGCTTCTTTACGCCTATCGTCACGGTTTCATCAAGGAAAGCACCAAAAACGGTAATGTGACAAAAAATGGTTGGTGACAATTTAGGACGGTGGAAATAGAGATACCATTTGACATGGTTCCGGTGGTGCCGGAATGAGAGTCCCGTGTGGAGTGCGATATTTTCCTTGGGATGCCCGAAGAAGGACTTCATGGCGTTTGTCGTGTTCGGGATGTCAGGGGCATCAATGTAGTGGGACATGTCGGGCAGGGGCTTGCGGATATATGTATATGCCCTCCTGTCTATCTTGTGTGTGTACCGCTCCCCGTTTGGTTCATCCCGGAAAGTCTTTTGGCCGGTATATCCGCTGTGCATATCATGCCGGTGCCCGGGCATCTCTGTCTATGCGGCACGGTCATGGTGTGTCCGTATCTTGCAGACGAGGGAGACGACGTGCCTCACTCCTTTCCGGTGTCGCTTCCGCCAGGTTCCCGTTTCAGTTCGTCG
>CAZGBV010000097.1:0-5025 GCA_964523985.1 uncultured Paraprevotella sp. | reverse complement strand
CGCGGCGGATGCGGCTTCGGAAGGGTGATTATGGAAGATACTACGGCGGACGGACAGATAGTGCATTTGAAAATCGTGCATATCAGTGACGTATATGGCAGGTTCTTTATGTGGGACTACGTGGGCAACCATACCGTGAATGGAGGCCTTTCGCGGGTATATGCCTATGTGCAATTGCGGGCTGTGTCCGAGGGAGGTTGCTACTGTTGGACGGAGGGGACATATTGCAAGGAAGCCCCGTGATGTATTACTATAATCTCGCAACCTCTTCCGGGAAATGTCTGGTGGCGGAAATCATGAATTATATGGCGTACAATGCGGGCACGTTGGGAAACCATGATATCAAGACCGGACACGCGGTGTACGACCGCTGGACGGATGCCTACCGTTTCTCGGTGCTGGAAGCCAACGTGACAGAATGGGCGAAGTTACCAGCCCCTTATTGTGTGCTGGGGCGTTGCAGCACGAAGATGGCCATATTGAAAATAATCACCCCCGCCGTGCCGAACTGGATTCCACCGACCTTATGGGAAAGCTTGGAATTCGAGGAAATGGTGTCTTGCGCGAGGCGGTGGGTTCCCCTAATTCGGGAGAGGGAGAAACCGGACGTGCTGTCGGGCTGTTCCATTCCCTCCGGGAAAGAGGGCGGCATCGTTACGCCGGACTACGCGGAGAATGCGGCGTTGGACGTAGCTAACGAGATGGCGGGATTTGACTGTGCTATGGCCATGGTCACATGAAAAACTGTGAGATGGTGGAAAGCCTCGACGGCAGAAGAGTACTTTGTCTGGCTCCGACGGTATGCGAGGCCGACATAGACGTGGAGAAAGGTAGGAGAGGCAACCGTGTGGTACGCAGGAAAGGGAAAATAACGGACTTGTCGCGCTATGAAGGCAAGGAAACCAAGAATATGCAACGTTGTTTCAGCCGTTACATCCGCAATACGGAGTATTACGTGGGGCGGAAAGTCGGAAGGTTCGTGCGCACGATTGAGAGCCGGAATGTTTATTTCAGTTCGTCTGCTTTCGTGGACATCGTCCACCGGGTGCAGCTGGAAATCACGGGTGCCCAGATGTCCTTTGCCTCTCCGTCCTCTTTCATCGCCGTCATCCGGAAAGGAGATGTGCGCGATATGTTCAACCTTTACCGTTACGACAACGTGCTATACACCATGCGCCTTACCGGGCGGGAAATCAAGGACATTTTGGAAATGGGCTACGGGCTTTGGACGGCGCAGATGAAATCACCTGACGACCACGTGATGCTTTTGGACAATGTGTTGGACGAGAGACGGAAATTGGGTTTCAAGAAACTGGCCTACAATTTCGATTTAACCACCGGCATTTGCTACACGGTGGACATGACGAAATCTTACGGCGAGAAAATCCGTGTGTCGGGAATAACAGACGGGGGTGCATTCGAACTTGGGGCGTGGTACACAGTGGCCGTCAATTCCTACCGGGGGAACGGGGAAGGCGAACTGTTGACCAAGGGTGTCGGCATTCCCCATGAAAAGTTAAACGACTGCCTATTGTCCGCCACGGAAAAAGACTTGCGGACGTGCATCATAGAATACATAAGGAGGAAAGGGAGCGACACCCGTCCTCTGTACCAATGGCGGTTGGTGCCGGAAGAGTGAATCGGCTTGGCTTGCGAGCGCGACCAGCGGCTCTTGTTCGGGAAACGTGCGAAAGAGGGGATTCCATCCGAAAACGCCCGAAGATGCTGTCCTTGAAGAGGTTGTCATCCGTTCCATAATAAAAAGTGAGCGAAACGTGAATAATCCGCCAAAAAGTCGTAACTTTGCCGCGACCAGATGGAAATTCAGTCGCCGGCATCAGAGATGGCCGCTGTGCGTGAGCTTCAACGGGGCGTGACGGGAATTCCGATTAAGTCCATGTGCCGCCTGCTCGGGCATATCTTTGACCATAAAAAACGAAATGCGATGATATTTACAGCGGGCGATATACGACTGCGCGCACTTGAACCGGAAGATTTGGAGTGGCTGTATGCTGTAGAAAACGATGAAGAGTTGTGGCAATGGGGGTATTCGAACGTCCCTTATTCCCGTTATTCCCTGAAAACGTATATAGCGGAATTGCACCATGATATCTATGCCGATGGCGAATTGCGTCTGGTCATCGAAACGGGCTACGAGCATTCGGTTTCGGGGTGCGTGGATTTGACGTGTTTTTCTCCCCGCCACTTGCGTGCTGAAGTCGGGATATTGTTATTCCCCGAGCATAGGGGGCGGGGCGTTGCCACCAAAGTACTGGAGATGCTGGCCACCTATGCGCACGAGCATCTGTATATGCATCTTCTTTACGCCATAGTGTCCCAAAAAAATACGAAGGCGCAATGCTTATTCGAGCGGGCGAAGTTCGAACGCATGTCTCTGTTGGAAGACTGGTTGAGGGACAAGGAAAACGGTTACGTCCCGGCCTACCTATATGGTTTCCGGATGTAGTTCCGCCCCAGCCAAAGACCGTACTTTTGCCGATACGGGCGGGAATCCGGCGGGTGTTTCCTCTGCCCGCATGGGCATGGGTCTGCTTGTACGCTCCACTCCTTGGATGCTGCATGGCGCTACGTCGGCAATCGCATTTAGTCGGCGGTGGCATCTGTCTCTTCTCGTGAACAGGGAAACGTGAACGGCAGCATGAGGACAAGATGGCGTGCTTCCGCATTGTCCATACGTGGGATGTCGCAGATGGCCTTTCCAGAACAAGCCGCCTGAATGACGCGGCAGAAAAGTCCGTGGCTCACCACCAGCACTCGCTTGTCCTTGTAACGTGACACGATGTCGAGCAGGAACGTTCTCGCACGGCGGAACAGGTCTTCCACCGATTCAGCCCGATGGTCTATCTTCGTGCGTGCTTTCAGGACATCCATGCCCGTGAACGGCCCCCAGTCCCGTTCGCGCAGGAGGGAAGTAGTCTCTATAGGTAACCCGTGTGGCTCGTTCAATATGTCGGCGGTGTCGGTGCAGCGTTTCAGGTCGCTACACAGTAAGGCATCGAAACGGACGTGTCTCAGCGCGTCGCGCAATATCTGCGCTTGGGCGATGCCTTCATATGACAAATGCCCTGGCATGTGCCCTTGCAAGATGCCAGCCGCGTTCTCTTCCGTCTGCCCGTGCCTCACAATATAAAGTTCTGTCATGGCGTGTAAGGATATTGCGTGGTGTAGCGAAAAGGCAAAGTAAGCAAAATAAATCCGATTGGCCGTTTTTTCGCCGATTTTTCGGCTTTTTCTTCATTATTCGGCGATAATGTCGTAACTTAGCTGGGCATAAACATCAAACATTTACGCTCATGAGGGTAGTGAACAGTTATATCTTCCGTGCCGTATGCGCCTTGCTCGTCGGCCTCTTGTTGGTGTCTAACCCAGAACGGATAACGGTGTTGCTGGTACAGATGATAGGCGGGATATTTTTGGTTTCCGGGCTGGTCTCGTTAATCAGTTACTTCATCGTCCGTTATTCGCACAAGGAATCGATGAAGCCCGTATTTTCTATAGTGGGGCTGGGGAGTCTGCTTTTCGGCATCGTCCTCTGTTTTTTCCCGGATTTGTTCATCAAGTATCTGATGCTCGTATTTGGGGTGTTGATGGTGGCGGCCGGTGTCAACCAGATAGGGAATATGTTCCGCCTGCGCCGCATGATACCTTTCCGTTGGTATGTCTTGTGTTTCGCGGTGCTCGTCACGGCTCTGGGTATGTTCGCCATTGTGCGTCCGGTGGAGTCGGCTTCTTTCTCGTTCATCCTTTTGGGGGCGAGCTTCATGCTTTACGGTGTGTCGGAGTTGGTTAACGGTGTGCGTTGGCGCAAATACAGCCGTATCCGGGTTGTCAAGAATATTGCAAGGGAGTGAGTCTGCCTCTTCTCGCCGTCTCCTGACACGGAGAAGTGTCGTGCTTCTTGCAAGGCGGATGCATACGCGAAAGGCGTGACGACGGGAGACAAGAATCGAAAGGACATGAAAGAGGCTCTTTGCGGTTTTTTCGGACGGCGAGTATCCAGCGGTTTCTTTCAGGGTCATCGCGCAGGTACGCATTTCACCCCCGTTGCTTCCCCGCAGGGAAGAGACATGCGAACGGCAGACGAAGGGGAGCCGACTGTTTGCGGAAAGCTATATGATAGTGGAACGTCCGAAGAGGCAGGGGAATCACGGGCGGTAAGGCTTGAGCGGATCCTTCAAGTCAAGGTCTCGTCTGTCCCTTATGAATTGGATGACGTACAGCAGGAAGAGGACGGTAGCCACCGCACCTCCTATGATGTCGAACACTCCCCAATCCTCACCACATATATTATAATGTATCGTTGCCCACGGGGTGTACATATACAAGGTGACGATGACGACGAGCAGGATGCGCACTTCCGTAGGCCCCAATTTGCCGTAAGTGAGACGGAACTCGTTGATAATGATGGTACAGACGTAAGTGTAGATAGACAGGCAGAGATAACCCGCCAGCATGAGCAACGCCACATCCAAGCGTATCATGGGCGAAAGTCCCAGTCCCACGCATACGAAGCAGGTTGCGAGAGCGTCAAGGGTGTGGTCGATGAAGAAACCGTAAACGGGTCTCTGCGTGTCGCGGATGCGTGCCAACGTGCCATCAAGGCTGTCCCCGTACCAGTTGACGGCCAGCCCAAATGAGGTTATCCACAGGTATTCAGCATCAATCCGACTCAACAGACCGCCTACGGTAGCAAGCACCGCCCCCGCCACGCCCACGAAAGTCAGAAAGTCGGACGTGACCCATCTCGGTTGCTTTTGCGCCAGCCACACCAGCAACTTCTTCTCTCCCCGGCTTAAAATGGAAGTCTGTATTCTCTCGGATGATTCGTTCTCCATTTGCGGTGTACTTAGTTCTCTTTCCGTCCCTTGGTTCGCATACGGGACTGCCCCTTACGGTGAAGCCGTCCACAAGCAAGGAACGGTGAAAGCAGGAATTTCGCCTTGGCGGAAAGACAGGGATTCGAACCCTGGGAACAGTTACCCGTTCACCGCATTTCGAGTGCGG
>CAZGBV010000096.1:0-5403 GCA_964523985.1 uncultured Paraprevotella sp. | reverse complement strand
TGGCGTATGGCAAAGCCGCCGTGACGGTCGTTCTCTTGAATTTCTGTTCCATTTCCTATGTTTTATCCTCTATATGCACCCGTTTCCAGAAAACCGTGTGCAAAGTTACGGAATTATTCCTGTTTTCCGTCCCGGTTCGTCCCGCAAGTGCCGAAACCGTCGCACATTTCGGCGGGGCGGGACGCGCTCGGCGACTGCGGTAGCCACACGGCCATGTCGCCCGGGCCGCGGTGTGCCCACGCGTAATAGGGTATCAAGGTGAGTTTCACGTCTTTTGCCTGCAAGCACCCATACGCGTCGAAATACAGCGACTGTGCATCAGTCCGCAACGTGACGATGCCGCACAGCAGGTCGGGTCTTTCCGTCACCTCGAACGCAGGACGCTGGTTTACCAGCACTCCCGTCACGTTGAAGTCGTTGTCGACCCATTCGGCGCAATAGACGACGGGGCCGCGTTCCACGGCCATGCGTCCCCTGTCGGCCTCTACCCTGATGTCGGCCTTCACGACGCGGGGCACCATGTCGAAGTGTACCTCCACCTTGTCGCCCCTCTTCCAACGGCGGTCGATGCAGAAATATCCGTCCTTCAGTTCGCCGTCCGCGGTCTCGCCGTTCACTTTCACGGAATAGTCCGTCCGCTTGCCGTCGCCGTAGACATAGAGGCCGCCGGGGACGGGTGTTCCCCTCACCCATCCGGGAATGCGGATTTTCAGGTTGAACCGCCCGGCGGCGTTCTTTTTCACGGCGATGACGATGTCGCCGTTCCACGGGTAGCGGGTGCTTTGTTCGAGGGAGACGGCTTTCCCCCCGACCTTCATGCCGGAAGTGTTGCTCATGAAGAGGTTGACATACAAGTCCCTGTCCCTCACGGCATAGACATATCCGGGCAGGGAGGGGATGAAGCGGCAGATGTTGCCAGGGCAGCAGGCGCACCCGAACCATGGCTGGCGCCGGTGTTGTCCCTTGCTCGCCAGCGGGTTGGGATAGAAGAAACTGCCCCCGTCCAGCGACACGCCCGAAATCAGTCCGTTGTACAGCGTGCGTTCCAGCACGTCGTAGTACTTTGACTCCCCGTGCAGGAGGAACAGGCGGTAGTTGACGTACACGTTTCCGATGGCGGCGCAGGTTTCGCAATAGGCCGACATGTTGGGCAGTTCGTAGTCCTTGCCGAAGGCTTCCCCGTCGGCGGTGGCGCCGATGCCGCCCGTGATGTAAAGCTTCTTGCCGACGATGTCGTCCCAGATGCGGTCGACGGCATGGATGTACGCGGTGTCGCCCGTCAGGGCGGCGACATCGGCCATGCCGGCATACATGTAAGCGGCACGCACGGCATGACCCACGGCCTCGTCCTGAAGCAGCACCGGCTCGTGCGTCTGGTTATACTCGTTCCTGTGGCTCGTGCGGCCTCTCTTGTCGAGGAAGAACTTGGCCTGGTCCAAGTATTTCCTGTCGCCCGTGGTCGTGTAGAGCCTGGCAAGTGCCATTTCCGCAATCTGATGTCCGGGCACGCGCATCACCTGCCCCTCGCCTTCGCCTATTTCGCGGCACACGCAGTCGGCATACCGTATGGCGATGTTCAGGAAGTTCCTTTTCCCGGTGGCCTGGTAATAGGCTATGGCTCCCTCCACCATGTGTCCTAAGTCGTAAAGTTCATGGCTCAGCTCTTCCACCTTTTCCCACCGCCGCGTGCCTGCCCACTCGTGCGGGTGCGCGGGGTTCATGGTGCGGGCGGTGTAGAGGTATCCGTCGGGTTCCTGCGCGGCGGCAACGATGTCCAGCACGCTGTCTATGTACGCCGACAACTTCTTGTCGGGATAGGTCTGCAACAAGTAGCTGGCACCCTCTATCGTCTTGTACACGTCGGTGTCGTCGAAAGGCAGACCCCCCACATGGACGGTGTCGTCCGGGTGTGCGGCCTTGACGAAATTCGCGTACCTCCCGCTCTCCTCGCACTTGCCGAAGGCGAGGGGGATGGTCACTTCGCGGCTTGCCTTCAACCGTTGCCCCCAGAAAGTGTCGGTCACTTTCACCGACGTGAAGGGAACCGGACGGATGGGATATCCTTGCGACAAGCCTTTCACTTGTGTCCTGCCGCTTGCGGCGCAAGCGAGCAACAAGCCCGAAAACAATAATCTTCTCATGGCATTTCTTCATCCGCTATTGCTGTTCCGAATGCAAAGTAAGGGAAAAAAACGGAAACGGAACAGCCGAATGCATATAATGTGACAGGAAAAAATTCTGACGGGTGCGGTCTCTCCTTGCCCGTCAACACGCGGAAAGGCCGGCCTCGGACGGAATGTCCGAGGCCGGCCTATAACCTTGCCTTGGTCACGCCGGGACACGCCCGGTGGCGAGGGGGGGCAATCAATCGCGGACAGCGGAGGGATTTCTCGCCTCCGGACTGTCGTCAATCTCCCCAAAAGTCATTTTCCGGTTCGTCGTTAATATGCAATTCCCCCGGTGTCGCACCACTCACTGCTATCAGTTGGGAGCATTCGATTTCCGTCACTTGGCAGACGGGCTGAATATATTTCTTCTTTTCCATGATATCGTCGCTTAAGGTTATTTCACTGCTACTTTCTTGTGGTTCACGATGTAGATGCCTTTCTGCAGGCCGGCCGTGGCCGTCGCGGCTTCCGCCTTGCGGCGCACCATCACGCCGCCTATCGTGTAAACGTCCACCTTGTCGCTATCGGCCGTCACCGCCGCCACGTGCGTGGTTCCGCCTATCGACCCGCCTATCGAAATCACGCGTACTTTCGCGTTTATCTGGCTCTTGGGGTCATATTCTGGCACCTTGCTCATGTCAATGTATGCGCGGTTTTTCGCAAGTTTGCAATCCGTCCCGCATTCCCTCACTTGGTTGTCGTCAATCATATACATACCGGAATCTACGTCGAGACTATCATTGTCCAAATTGCCTATCAGGCCGTTCGTATCTACCGGGGTGGTCACGGAAGTGCCGTGGTATGCGACCGCGAGAATAGTAGTATCGTTGGTGAAGAAAATGTACGGCGTACCCTTTTCGAGACTTTCAACTTCCGTAAGGTATAAGCTGTCGGCTGTTTCGTTTTTTCCCGCGATGCTATAGAATGTCACACCGGAGTAGTCGGTCGCGGCTACACTGCGCGGAAGGCAAATCGTCCCGTAGCTGGCTGGTTGCAAGGAATCACGCACATAAGCATCTTCGGCATCAACCCATTTCACTGACACGCTACTGCCCTCGGAATGATGATGACCTGCGCCGCCCTCACTCTTTAAGTCTTCAAGTTTGTAGCCCTTGAAAAGTATCTTATTACCATTTTCTTCTTGTTTGGTATAGAAAGAACGCGGCTCTTTCTCTATGCTTTCGGCATTAATCCACATACTGTCCAAATCAAGCGTATCTTTCAATACCCATAAATTTGAATTTGGTGTGGTTTGCAAATTAAGGGTTGCACCGGTGGACGCGCCGTGCAGATAATACTGTGGTTCTGTTTCTCCTATTGTCTTGATGTAGGCAGAGTCACGCCCCTTGCCCTTATTGACATAATTAATTTCCCACTCGATTGAATCGCCATAATAATTAATCACTTTGTCACCCGCTATGTCCACTTCTCGAGATTGCATAGACTCCCCCTTCTCACCTATGCTATCTACATGATTAATCATGGCGTAAAACTTACCTTCGAAAGACACAACGAACACCGTCGTGTCCTTTTCGACAACTTCCTCTTGCCCCCACGCGTCATTCGACGTGCCACAGAAAGAGAGCAACGCAAGCATTACCCCCCCGTTCTCATTCTTGTAAAGTTTTTCATTCTTCTTTCCTTTAATACAATAAACAAAGATATTAACACGTGTTTTCCGATTTCAATGTACAAATGTAAGAAGAATCAGCTGGAATGCCAAAGGGAAAAGCCGTTTTTTTTCGTCCGTTCCCTTAAAAAAATGCGCGGAAAGGTTCACACGGCACGCCGAAGCACGTCCCGCAACGGATGAATACCGTCACGAATCATGCCCTCTTCCCGCTGAAACGCTCGCGAAGCCCCACGCACCGGAAACCGGACGAAACCGCTCACGAACCGCAAGAAACGGGACGATGCCGCAAAGACAGAGCCGCAATTCCTCCGGATATCACCCGGAAACGGAAGAAACGGAAAAAATGAATCCCGCTAAATGCCTGTCGTCCCCTCTTCCAACGACATACCTAAGTAAGAACAAGAGAAGTTCTTGCCTTTCATGGAAGGGAACTGGCTGCGCTCGTCCACATCCTGCCGTGCACGCAAATGCTCCACTATGCGGTCGTAGCATTCTTGGGAGTTGCGAGCCTTGCAACGAGCCTTGAACCGCGTGTCCTTGTACTGGAACTTGATGGTGCCGGGGATGGGGACCACACGCTTGAAAAGGATTTCCCCCTCGTACCATCCCGGGCGATTGGCGATGGAAAAACGTGCCACCGGCCTCTTTTCCGAGTTTTCGGACAAAGGTTGCGTCCGACCTCCGTTCATCTTGAACTCGGCCAATGTAGTGGATGTCGTCTTGATTACGATGAAATAGACACGCGGGCGCACCTTGTAACGCTTGGGAAAAGGATTCGGGCTGTCCATGTACTGGCGCAAATCTTTCTCGAAAGACTCGTCCAACGTAATGCCCCGCAGGGATGAAAGAAAGTCCACGGCATCTTCCACCGAACTCACCACACATTCCTCGTCAAAATAGCGAATGTATAAATTCATCTATTCATTACTATAAATAAAACCATAAAAACCCGCACAATTATACGCTTTAAGGATATAATTGACCGGAAACGGGGACAAAAATATATAAAATCTTCCGTCCGCACAAATTTTGACCCGCTTAATCCGCCTCGGCAGAGTCGACCGGCAAGTGCAAAATTGGAGGAAATGTCTGAGGGCCTGGATTTTGCACTTCGATTTTGTATCTAAGCGGTCGCACGCATGGATGTCCCTGCGTTGCCGTCCCCGTCCGGCTTTCACGGCACGCCCGTTGTGCCATAATGGCAAGATGCGGACTCGAAAAAGGGAAAAGCGCATAAATCTTTGCGGTTCTGAATTTAAGATTAAATTCGCAGGAAATGGAAAGGTATAAGGTAACGGAGAGGGCAAGCGTGTGCGGGGACAGCCTTGGCGCACGTAAACGCAACCCGAAAAACGGCGCGGCGTTGCGGGCAAGGGGCAAATCGGCGTTTCATCGGATTTTTATCGGGATTCGCCAAAATTTCGTCGATTTTGTGTTTACATTATGCTGTTTTCTGGTATTAACAGATGTGACAGATTTTATCGGAAACATAAAAAAGTACAGAAAAAAAAATGGAGATGTTCCTTGTATTCATCGCAGTATTGGTCATCATCGGCGTGAAAGCCTATTGGATGACGGGGAAAAAACCGGGCTCGGAATGGG
>CAZGBV010000095.1:0-5432 GCA_964523985.1 uncultured Paraprevotella sp. | reverse complement strand
GGCACGAACCGCTTACGTCATCATTTCTTTTCAATCACCTTGGCGACATTTGTGGCTTTCCCGTTTCAAATCCTTGCAGGAAAGCCTTCAGACGGGCCAAAACGTCAGCCTTGGCTCTTTCAAGGTCGTCGTTTATAATCGTAATGTCGAACCGTGGCGCAAAAGTCAGTTCATATTCCGCCCGTGCGATACGGTCGTTTATGACTTCGGGGGGGTCGGTACCGCGTCTTTCCAACCTGCGGCGGAGTTCCTCCACCGATGGCGGACGGACGAAGATGCTTAGGGCGCGGTCGCCGTAAAGGTCTTTGATGCGGCATCCTCCGTGCACGTCCACATCAAGCACCACGTTTTGCCCGTCGGCCAGTTGTTTTTCCACCTGCGCTTTCAGCGTACCGTAGAAGCGGTTCTTATAAACTTCCTCATATTCCAGAAACTCACCGGTGTCGATGCGTCGGCGGAACTCTTCGGGAGAGAGGAAGAAATATTCCACGCCGTCGCGTTCCGCGCCCCGTGGCGGGCGGCTAGTCGCGCTGACGCTGAAAGCGAGACCCAGACCCTGCGCCATCAGGTAGTCGATGAGCGTACTCTTCCCGCTACCGCTGGGCGCGGAAAAGATGATTAACTTTCCTGCCTTCTGTGCCGTCATGCTCACATCACGTTGAGTACCTGCTCCTTGATTTGTTCCAGTTCGTCTTTCATCTTCACCACGATGTTCTGCATCTCGGCCATGTTGCTCTTGCTCCCCGTAGTGTTAATTTCGCGTCCCATCTCTTGCGCGATAAAGCCCAGCTTCTTTCCTTGGCCATGTCCGTTTTCCATGGTTTCCATGAAATAGTGCAAGTGGTTAGCCAGCCGTTGTTTCTCTTCGCTGATGTCAAGTTTTTCGATGTAATAAATCATTTCCTGCTCCATCCGGTTCTTGTCGTATTCCACGTCGGGGATGGCCTTGAGGGCTTCCACGAGATGCCGGCGGATGCGTGCGATGCGGCTTTGTTCATACGGTTCCAAGCTTTCCAACAAAGCGGAGATGTTCCTTATCTTCTCGGTGAGTTTCCTTTGCAAGGCCTCTCCTTCCTGCTTGCGGAAATCGACGAGGCGATTGACGGCTTCTTCCACGGCCTCCCACACGGCCTCCCATTCCTCTTCTTCCGTTTCTTCCCCTTCGGCGGGAGTCATGACATCCGGCAGATGCAACAACGTGGAGAACCAATCGGCAGGGAGGGGGATGCCCCGTTCTTCGTTTATTTGCTTGATTTGGCGATAGTAACCATCAAGGATGGCACCGTTGATGGGCGTGGCGGCCCGCGCGTCTTCTTTTTCCACTCGTATGGTGAAGTCTACTTTCCCACGTTCCAGCGTGCGGCCTATCATGGCACGGATTTCCATTTCCTTTTCCCTGTAGGGCGGCGCGATGCGGGCGGAGAAATCCAAAGCTTTGCTGTTTAGCGATTTTATCTCCACGTGTATCTTTTTTCCGTTCACGGAAACGGCCGATTTGCCGTAGCCCGTCATTGATTGTATCATGAATTGATAATTATTTCGTGCAAAAGTATGAAAATAAAAGCATAAAATGGTAACTTTGCGCGGTTATTCTATGGGAAAAGAGCCTATGTCTTGCATACTGCACCTTGAGACGAGTACGAAAGTCTGCTCTGTGGCCGTCACGGAAAACGGTGCGGTATTGTTCGAAAAGGCAGACGGAAGCGGGGCTCCGCATGCGGTGCAATTGGGTGTCTTCGTCGACGAGGCGATTTCCTTCGTCGACAACCACGGAATGACATTCGACGCGGTGGCGGTGAGTTGCGGGCCGGGGTCGTACACGGGGTTGCGCGTCGGAGTGTCGATGGCCAAAGGCATCTGTTACGCACGCGATTTGAAGTTGATTGCCGTGCCGACGTTGGAACTCTTGTGCGTTCCTTTGCTTCTCTACCACGAAGAATTGCCCGATGACGCTTTGTTGTGCCCGATGATTGACGCACGCAGGATGGAGGTCTATTCCGCCGTCTACGACAGGGCTTTGAGGGTGGTGCGACCGGTGGGAGCCGATGTCGTGGACGGGAACACTTACCGGGGCTTTCTGGAGGAGGGGCGCACGGTGTGGTTCTTCGGCGACGGGGCGGAGAAGTGCAAGGCCGCGATAACGCATCCGAAAGCGTGTTTCCTCCCCGGCATCGTGCCTTTGGCGCGGAACATGGGGTCGTTGGCGGAAAAGGCTTTCGCGCAGGGCAGGTTTGAAAACGTGGCTTATTTCGAGCCTTTTTATTTGAAAGAATTCGTTGCGACGAAACAAAAAAAACTTTTGTAAATGACATATAATACCCAGCGCAAGAAATTACCGATGCCGGAATACGGGCGCGGCATCCAGAAAATGGTCGATTATGCGGTCACTATCGAAAACCGCGAAGAGCGTCAGCATTGCGCCCGCACCATAGTGTCGATAATGGGGAACATGTTCCCGCACCTGCGCGACGTGCCAGACTTCAAGCACAAATTGTGGGATCATCTGGCCATCATGGCTGATTACAAGTTGGATATCGATTATCCTTACGAAGTGACCCCCAAAAAGGAGGGAGGGGACGACAAGCCGGCTCCCATGGCTTATCCGATGAAAGTAATCCGTTACCGCCATTACGGTGCTTTGCTGGAAGCGTTGATACACCGGTTGGCCGAGATGCCCGAAGGCGCGGAACGGGATGAACTCACCATGCTGGCGGCCGGGCAGATGAAACGGAACTTGGGCAATTGGAACAAGGATGCCATGGACGACGACAAGGTTGCCTTCGACTTGGAACATTACACGCACGGCACGGTGCGCCTCGACAAGAAACGCTTCCTCTCGTTCTCAGACCAAAACGACAAGGTGCAACCGGGACACGCACTCATCGCCTACCGCAACAACGTGGGGAAAAAGAGTAAACGTAAAAACTAAGCGGTGTCATTGTTCGTATGGCCTCATTCGTCATAGAGGGCGGTCGCCGCCTTGCGGGAGAGATAGTTCCGCAAGGCGCAAAGAACGAAGCCTTGGAGGTCATCTGCGCCACGTTGCTGACTTCCGAGCCGGTGCGCATCAAAAACATACCCGACATCTCCGACGTGAACAACCAGATACGCTTGCTGGAAGACATCGGCGTGAAAGTCGCACGGAACGCTCCCGGAGACTTCACGTTCCAGGCCGACGAGGTGAACCAGGAATACGCGCGGAGCGACGAATTTCTGGCGCGGTGCACGAGGTTGCGGGGGAGCGTGATGCTCGTCGGCCCGATGATAGCCCGTTTCGGGCATGCCGTGGTAGCCAAGCCCGGCGGGGACAAAATCGGGCGGCGACGGCTGGACACGCATTTCCTCGGGATACAGAAATTAGGTGCCAGGTTCGAATACGATGTCCGCCGCGACGTGTACGACATCCACGCCGGACGGTTGTGCGGCACGGACATGCTACTCGACGAGGCCTCGGTGACGGGAACGGCCAACATCATCATGGCTTCCGTCCTGGCCATGGGCACGACGACGATTTACAACGCGGCATGCGAGCCCTACATACAACAGCTTTGCCACCTGCTCAACCTCATGGGGGCAAACATCAGTGGAATAGCCTCCAACCTGATAACCATCGTGGGGGTGAATGCCTTGCACGGTGCCACGCATACAATCCTTCCGGACATGATAGAGGTAGGAAGCTTCATCGGGATGGCGGCCATGGTGGGTGATGGCATCTGCATCAAGGACGTGCCGTACGACAGTCTGGGCATCATTCCTTATACTTTCAGCCGCCTGGGGGTGCAAGTGCTCCGGCGCGGAAACGACTTGTTCGTCCCGCGACACGACCATTACGAGATTGAAACTTTCCTGGACGGCTCGTTCATGACCTTGAGCGATGCCCCTTGGCCGGGATTGACGCCTGACTTGATGAGCGTGTTGCTCGTGGTGGCCACGCAGGCAAAAGGCACGGTGCTTATACACCAGAAGATGTTCGAAAGCCGTCTGTTCTTCGTGGACAAGCTGATTGACATGGGAGCGCAGGTCATCCTTTGCGACCCGCACCGGGCGGTGGTGGTGGGACACGACCATCAGGTACGCTTGCGCGGAGGACGCATGGCCTCGCCCGACATACGTGCCGGGATAGCCTTGCTGATAGCCGCCATGAGTGCCGACGGTACGAGCCGCATCAGCAACATTGAACAGATAGACCGGGGATACGAGAACATCGAGTCGCGCCTGAGTGCGCTGGGTGCCTGCATCAGGCGTGTGGCGGAATGATACACGAGGAAGACATATATAAAATAGGTGTATTGACCAAGACACACGGCGTGTCGGGGGAGTTGAACATGGCTTTCACGGACGATGTGTTCGACCGCGTGGGAGCGGAGTACGTCGTGTGCCGCATGGACGGAATACCAGTGCCTTTCTTCTTTGAAAAATACCGCTTCCGGAGCGACACGGTCGCTTTGGTGAAGTTCGAGGGGGTGGACACGGAAGAACAGGCACGCCGCATGACGGGCGCGGAAGTCTATTTCCCAAAAGCTCTGGCGCAAGAGCCGAAAGAGGGGGAATGCACGTGGAGATACTTCACCGGCTTCACGGTGGTGGATGCCGTCCATGGCGAACTGGGACGGGTGGAGACAGTGGACGAAACCACGTTGAACGTCCTTTTCGAGGTCGTTTCCCCGTCGGGCGGGAGGTTACTAATCCCTGCGGGAAACGAACTGACGGACAGCATAGACCACAAGAACCGCAAGATATACATGACCCTGCCCGACGGTCTTTTGGCTTTTGGGGACGAATGAGAACGATACCTTGGATGAACACGAAAGAGAGAAAGAGGATTGCGATATTGGGTTCCACGGGTTCCATCGGGACGCAGGCCCTGCAAGTCATCGAGGAGCATCCCGACCTGTACGAGGCTTACGTGCTGACGGCCAACAACCATGTGGAAGAGCTGATAGGGCAAGCCCGCCGTTTCATGCCCGAGGCGGTGGTCATCGCCAACAAGGAAAAATACGGGGCTTTGCGCGACGCGCTGTCCGACTTGCCCGTCAAAGTGTACGCCGGGGCGGACGCGCTGTGCCAAATTGTGCAGGAAAGTCCGGTGGACATGGTGCTGGCGGCGATGGTGGGATTTGCCGGACTGAGGCCTACCATAAATGCCATCAAGTCGGGAAAGGCCGTCGCTTTGGCGAACAAGGAAACGTTGGTCGTGGCCGGAGAGCTGATTAACCGTCTGGCAAACGACTGTCATGCGGACATCATCCCGGTAGATTCGGAACATTCCGCCGTATTCCAATGTCTGGCAGGCGAGGTAAGTCCCGTGGAGAAAATCATCCTGACGGCTTCGGGCGGGCCTTTCCGCACGTTTTCCCGTGAACAGCTGGCCACGGTGACCAAAGCCCAGGCGTTGAGACATCCGAACTGGACGATGGGAGCGAAAATCACCA
>CAZGBV010000094.1:0-5466 GCA_964523985.1 uncultured Paraprevotella sp. | reverse complement strand
ATCTTCGTGCATGCGTTCAGAAAACTGAAGTCGTCGTTAGGGAATGTCCTTCGGCGCGGCCGCCCGTAGCCAAAGCTTTTTCTTTTTTCACAAGTCCAATCCGTCAGCTTCTGTGTGGCCGAATCCCCTATCTGTTTCGTGGATGTCCACCTCTATCTTGCGCAGGTAGAATTTAACTTTGGCTTCCGTCTCGTCGAAACGTTGCTGAAGGTGGAACACGTCAGTGCGTTGTCGGTAATAATCTGCATCGTATCCCTTCCGCTTTTCCGCTTCCAGCAGTTCCAACGTTTTTCGGGCCTTTTTCAAGGCACTGCCCGCTGCGGCCAGCGACTCTTGTGCCATGAGGAGTTCGATGCTGTCCATCACGACGATGCCGGCGGCGCGGGCTTGAAAGGCCGTAGGGAAAGTCTTGCGCATAGTCAGGATACTGTCTTTGGCCGCTGTGTAGTCTCCTCTCGCCATCAGGACGCGTGCGGTGTTCACCATACGGACGGCATAGAATTCTTCCTTGCCCTCTTTGCCCGTACAAGATCCAGCCATGATTGGAAGCAACAAGGCATACAATGATATTCTCATAGACTTCTTGCAAGAGGATAGTCCTGCAAAATTACCATTTTCTGAGGGAATAATTCAAGTCTGTGCGCAAAAAATTGTATTTTTGCGGTTATTTTATGACATTTTTGAGGGATGAGGAATTTGACGAGGGAAGATTTGATGTGTTTGTTGGACAAAGAGATTTTCCATCAGATATCCGAAGCGGCTGACGGACTGGGCGTGGAATGCTACGTCGTAGGCGGTTACGTGCGCGACCTTTTTCTGGAACGACCTTCGCAAGACATCGACATCGTGGCGGTAGGGAGCGGAATAGCCTTGGCGAGGGCTTTGGCCGCCAAACTGGGGCAGGGGGTGCACCTGAACGTGTTCAACAATTTCGGCACGGCTCAGGTTAAATTCCGCGGGATGGAGGTGGAGTTCGCGGGAGCTCGGAAGGAGAGCTACAGCCACGGCTCGCGCAAGCCGGCGGTGGAGGATGGGACGCTGGAGGACGACCAGAACCGCCGCGACTTCACGATAAACGCTTTGGCCGTGTGCCTGAATCGGGAACGCTTCGGGGAGTTGATAGATCCTTTCGACGGCGTGTGGGACATGGAAGATTGCCTCATCCGCACGCCGCTTGACCCAGATGTCACGTTCAGCGACGATCCTTTGCGCATGATGCGGTGCGTCCGCTTCGCCGCCCAGCTGAATTTTTACATTGACGAGGAGACGTTCGCTGCGTTGGAGCGCAACAAGGAACGGATAAAGATTGTTTCCCGCGAACGCGTCTCAGATGAGCTAAACAAGATAATGATGACTCCCGTGCCTTCGAAGGGCTTCGTGGAGTTGGCGCGTTGTGGCTTGTTGCCTGTCATCTTTCCTGAATTGGCGGCCTTGGAGGGAGTGAAAAGGGTGAACGGGCACGCCCACAAGGACAACTTTTACCACACGCTCGAAGTCCTCGACAACATCAGTCGCCGCACGGACAATCTGTGGCTACGCTGGGCGGCTCTCATGCACGACATCGGCAAACCGCGCACGAAGCACTTCGACCCAGCGGCGGGATGGACGTTCCACAATCATAATGCCGTAGGAGCTAAAATGGTGGCGGACATTTTCCGTCGCATGAAATTGCCTACGAACGAGAAGATGAAGTATGTGCAGAAGATGGTGGAACTGCATATGCGACCTATTGCTATTGCTGATGAGGGGGTGACGGATTCCGCCGTGCGCCGCCTTTTATTCGAGGCTGGTGACGACATTGACGACTTGATGACGCTTTGCGAGGCGGACATCACTTCGAAGAACGCGTCGCGCAAACGGCGTTTTTTGGACAATTTCAAGTTGGTGCGCCGCAAATTGGTGGATGTGGAGGAGCGCGACCGCGTGCGCAACTTCCAGCCACCGGTTTCGGGAGAGGAGGTCATGGCAGTGTTCGGCTTGCCGCCTTGTCGCGAAGTAGGCATCTTGAAGAGTGCCATCAAGGACGCGATTCTCGACGGCGTGGTGCCGAACGAACACAACGCGGCATATGAGTTCATGCTCCGCCGTGCCACAGAGATGGGACTTAATCCCGTCGGCATCGCGGGGAGTGAGAAAGAGGTCGCACTGCCGTCCGGCATGGCATGACCCGACGTTGACATCCCCTTAACATCGTCAAGGCGGATTGTTCCGGATGGTTGTGGCGTAAATAACGTGAGTTTGGTGGAATTATAAGTATCTGAAAGATTTGGTGATTAGTGGAATTTTGTTGTAACTTTGGAGTGTCAAAAACAAAAAGCAAACAAATCCGCCATGATTTGTCGGAGATAAAATTAAAGAACTATTTTGTATGATAGACGATTTCTGCGAGTTCTTTGATGCACAGTTGAAAAAATCGTGCAGGTAAAATGTTCAAGCACAGATGCCTTTATGACTTCATCGTGAATATGCCCGGTGCAATAACCACTTGTTGTTTCTTTCCCAAGAAGTCGTGCATGAATGCGCAAGAGACGACAGACACTCAATTTATATTGTTTTTTAATTTCATCGAACTCATATTATTCAGCAGTCTGATATGCAAGGAGATAACCATAAACGTGCCGCGAGGGGAATTTGCAGAAACATAGTCTGTGGTGGAATAGTGATGGCCTGTCTTTTTGGACTGTCGCTATGCTGTTGCGGACAGACAAAAACAAATGGTGTTGGGAACTCCGCCATGAATGACACCATCGTATTCAGTCTGCCGAAGATGCCACAGAATTTGACAGAACCGCAAGAACGTGCTGAATATCTTGCCGTCCATTACTGGGATAATTTGAATCCGATATTGCTACGCACTGCCGAAGATTCAACCGTTTTGGAACAGGCGTTTGTCGATTTTCTGAGCGTGATGCCTATTGCCGGAAAGGATGTCGCAATGGAAGCTCCTGGTATATTGCTTGACAAACTGCAATCGGAAAGAGAAGCATACAGCTACATGATGGATCTTGCGTACAAGTATCTCTATGATGCGGACTCGCCGATGGAAAACGAAGAGATGCTTGTGCCGTATCTGGAATATGCTACCGACACGCTGAGAGAAGACGATTACATCCGTGTGCGTGCGGAGCGTATGCGTGACCTCGTGATGCGTAACCGCATCGGGACAAAAGCGGCCGACTTCCACTATGTCAACCGTAACGGAAACCGAGGAAGCCTTTGGAACACCGATGCGGAAAGATTGCTTGTCGTATTCTACGACCCGGAGTGTACGCATTGCACGAAAATAATGGCACAACTGTCGGAATGTCCGGCTGTCGCCGACGGACGGTTGAACGTCCTTGCCGTCTATACTGAAGGGAAAAAGGATGTTTGGGAATCAAATAAAAATGTCCTGCCGAAAAATTGGACGGTGGTAATGGATGTTGACGGCATAAACGACGACAACATCTATGACCTGAAAACTATGCCGACGCTTTATATTCTTGATAAGGATAAAAAGGTGCTGTTAAAGGATGTTTCTGTTCCACAAATAATAAACGTTCCTTAGAATAGCAATCCTTTTGATTCCTGCTCTTCTTTTCGCCATATTTGAGAGTTTGCATATTCATTCACAGAAACTTTCGGGTTATCGGAATGAATTTCAAATACGCTAAAAACAGCATCCATTCTCGAAGACTCTGAAAAGGAATCCTATTTTCGGATAGTCCTTTGCTAAGGGGAAAATACACTGTTCGCCACGTCCATTTTCTTGGATTTACTCGTTGGCGGAATTAATTTTAGTAATATGAAATATAAGTAATTACACACATCATTGAATTCATAGAAATTATTTTGATTTTATCCGATAAATTTGTTAAGCATAATTTGAATATAATCTGTACTATGGCTTCCGCGGTTTGAGCAAGGAATTCATAATCGATGGTCAGCATTCCGAAGTTTTCCAGCCATGAAAGAGAACGTTCGATTATCCATTTAGGTAATGTCTGAAACTTGGACGGGCATTCATCAGGCCTGATTACGATTTCCAATATCCCTCCAAATTCCTTCAAAATCCAATCAGCCAATTCCCCTCTGTATCCTCCTCCATCTGTCAGGATTTTCATTAAACGTGGAAACTTATAAGGGTGTTTCTCCATGGTTCGCGGAATAGCGAGTTGCCCGTCATTGACAAAATTCACCTCAATGGCGGGTTTCTTTTCAAAGAAACAGTAAGCCGCAATAGCCGACAAGGAGTTTGCAATGAAGTTGTTAAAAGAACGATGTCTGGAGAGCCTTATCTTGTGCAATGTTCTTCAGCTCGTCATTGACTGTCTCAATCAAGGCTCTTTTTCTGGGCAGAATCTTGTCAGCACTACTCATCAGCGGGTTCTTCGTATTGTTTTTAGCTTTAGTGATAAGCTGTATACCGTCAAGGAAAAGGTTCTCAAACAGGGCCTGACCGACATATCCCTTGTCTGCACATGGTTTCCCCTTAATGCTCTTCAGGAACTTGCCCTGCTTCAATGGCTCCCGGTCATCCACGTTCCCGGGAGTGAACATGAAATTGAGCATCTCACCCTTGTCATTGATTGTCAGGTGCAACTTGAATCCAAAGAACCATCCAAGAACAAGGCCATCGAGCAACTAAAAGCAGGTAAGCCTTTATTGGGAAAGGATGAAGCGTTTGCTCCCTTGCTGGAGAGTATTTTAAGTGCAACTCTTGAAGGCGAGATGGACGCGCATCTTTCCGAGATATCTTCGAATAGGAAAGTTTGATTTTGGAGAAGGGTGACTAGTGGGATTCGAACCCACGACATTCAGACCCACATTCTGACGCTCTAACCAACTGAACTATAGTCACCATTCAAATGTTCCCACACGAACTCGACAGCACCCTGTTCCTTTCCTATTACAGTGCAAAGGTACGCATTTTTATTGTCGCTACAAGTATTTCGCGTAATTTTATTTGCGAATAATTTGTCCTGTTCTTTGGTTATTAGCGGATAATTCAAAGAAAACATAGGCTAACGATTTGAATTCAAAAATATCAGGGTTTGCAATACCTCCGGTGACAAAGGGTTGTTCAAGCGGACTGTGATGCCATTGGGATAGGAGATTTCACATAGCGGCTGGGGAATTGGCGACGGGCTGACCGGAGGTGCGGACAGCAGGGATTTCTCCTTATGGGGAAGACCGACCTGTCCCTTACTGTTTACCTTTACCGGGATAAAGCCGCCTTTGCGCAACAGCTTGGAACGCCACTCGTAGAAACGTTTGGGACGAATACATTCATTCGAACAAAAATCTATAACTGAAAGTTCGCTCGACTTGAAACGGGAATAAATAGTCGTCCCTTAAAAAGTCCAATTCTGCGAGATATTGTTCCTCAACAGTATCTCGCAGATATTTTGAATCAAGTACCAAAGAGCCTTCATGGCTCTCTTGAAGTTGTAAGTCGTTGCCGCCAGAAGTACATTCACGGCATCT
>CAZGBV010000093.1:0-6054 GCA_964523985.1 uncultured Paraprevotella sp. | reverse complement strand
CCACCCTGTGGCGCGGGGCGATGGCCTGCAACGCCCTGAAGCAACTGATAGGCGAGGCGGACTGGGGAGACTTGGATTACTTCGTCATCGACACGCCCCCCGGCACGAGCGACATCCACCTCACGTTGGTGCAGACTCTGCCCCTTACTGGTGCCGTCATCGTCGGCACGCCGCAGGAAGTGGCGTTGGCGGATGCCCGCAAAGGCATCGACATGTACCGGAACGAGAAAGTGGACGTGCCCGTCCTCGGACTGGTGGAGAACATGGCGTGGTTCACCCCCGCCGAACTGCCGCGGAACAGGTATTACCTGTTCGGGAAAGAGGGCGTGAAACGCCTTGCCGAAGAAATGCACTTGCCTCTGCTGGGACAAATACCCGTCGTGCAGAGCATCTGCGAGAGCGGCGACAACGGCACGCCCGCCGTGCTTGACGGCGAGAGCCCGACGGGGCGTGCCTTCATGGCGTTGGCTCGGCGGGTGGCCGAAGAGACCGACCGGCGGAACGCGGAGCGGGCACCGACACGCGTCGTGGAGGTGAAGAAGTGAGGGGGGGGAAACCGCAGGAGTGCGTCCCGTGGCTTTTTCCGCACCGACAAGGCGGCTCGCCCCGGATGGCCGCGCTTGAATTTCGCCCGCCGCCAAGGCGGCGGCGATTCGGCGTACGTCCGACGGAAACCGGGGACGGAAAGTTCACAAGGCTTAAGGGAGCGGCATCCTTTGGCGTTCAGCCGGAATTTTCTATTTTTGCGCAAGCATGGGAACAGACATGGCAAAGGATTTCACGGAGAGGATAAAGGAAGAACTCAACGACGAACAGCGGCAGGCCGTATGCTACGTCGAGGGGCCTTCGCTGGTGATAGCCGGCGCGGGGTCGGGCAAGACGCGCGTATTGACCTACAAGATAGCCTATTTGCTGGCTCATGGCTGGAAACCGTGGAACATCCTGGCACTGACTTTCACCAACAAGGCCGCACGCGAAATGAAGGATCGCGTCGCGCGGCTGGTGGGCGACGGGGCCGCGGCAGGCCTGTGGATGGGCACGTTCCACTCCGTCTTTTCCCGCATCTTGCGGACGGAAGCCGACAATACGGGGTTCTCCCCCCGTTTCACCATCTACGACCAGGCCGACTCGCGGAACCTGATAAAGGCCGTCGTCCGCGAGATGGGGCTCGAAGAGAAAGCCTACAACCCCGTCACCGTGTCCGCCAACATCTCCAACGCCAAGAACCGCCTGCTGTTGCCCGAAGCCTACCTGTCCGACAAGGAAATACAGACGGCGGACAGGGCGGCCAAGATGCCGATGACGGGAGAAATCTACCGCCGCTATATGGGTCGCCTCCGCCAAGCCGACGCGATGGACTTCGACGATCTGTTGCTCCGCACCTACCTGCTCCTGAGGGAGCATCCCGACGTGCGCGCACGCTACGTCGGCAAGTTCGGCTTCGTCCTGGTGGACGAGTATCAAGACACGAATTATGCCCAGCATCGCATCGTCTGTGAACTGACCGGGGAGAAACAACGGGTGTGCGTGGTGGGCGACGACGCGCAAAGCATCTACGGCTTCCGGGGGGCGAACATCGACAACATCCTGAACTTCACGCGAATATACGACAACACGAGGCTTTTCAAGCTGGAACGCAACTACCGTTCCACGAAGACGATAGTGTCGGCCGCCAACAGCCTGATAAGCCATAACGACCAGCGCATACCGAAGAACGCCTTCAGCGACAAGGAGAAGGGCGCGCCCCTCCGCGTCCTCTCCGCCTACAGCGACATGGAGGAGGCCGAAATAGTGGCAAACCGGATAGTCGCGTTGCGGAGGAAGGAAGAGATGGAATACGACGATTTCGCCATCCTTTACCGCACCAATGCCCAAAGCCGCGCCTTTGAAGAGACTCTGCGCGGACGAAGCATGCCTTACCGCATCTACGGCGGACTTTCGTTTTACCAACGGAAGGAAATAAAAGATGTAATCGCCTATTGCCGTCTGGCCGTTAATCCCCATGACGAGGAGGCTTTCAAGCGGGTCGTGAACTATCCGGCGCGCGGCATCGGACTGACCACGGTGGGAAAGATTTCATCCGCCGCCTCCGCCCACGGGGCAAGCCTGTGGGAGGTGGCGGCTCATCCCGAAGAACACGCCTTGCCTGTAAGCAAGGGCACGGCGGACAAGCTGAAGTCGTTCACGGACATCATCTCCGGCTTCATCGGGAAAGCAGGGCGGGCGGATGCCGTCTTGCTCATGCAAGAAATCATCCGCGAAAGCGGCATGATGAGTGAGATTTCACAGGACAAAAGCCCGGAGGGGATGAGCCGGCAGGAGAACGTGCAGGAACTGCTGAATGGCGTGCAGGAATTCGTCTCCCGGCGCCGGGAGGAAGGACAAGGCACCGGCCTCGGCGACTTCCTGCAGGAGGTATCCCTGTTGAGCGACCTGGACGAGGACGAAAGCGACGAACGGCACAAGGTGACCTTGATGACCATCCATTCGGCCAAGGGGCTGGAGTTCCCGGCGGTATTCGTCGTCGGGATGGAAGAAAACCTGTTTCCGAGCCCGATGGCGGGGAACAGCCCGCACGCGTTGGAGGAGGAACGCCGCCTCCTCTACGTGGCCATCACCCGCGCCGAGCGCTATTGCTTCCTGAGCCACGCCCACAACCGCTACCGTTACGGCAAGTTGGAAAAATCCATCGCCCCGAGCCGTTTCCTGCAAGAAATCGACCCGCAGTATCTGGAAACAGACAGCCGGGGCGGCTTCCGGTCCGGACTGCCAAGACGGAAGGAATACGAATTCGGGGACGATTACGATACGCCTTACCGTGAACGCCGTCAACTCGTGTTCGGAGGGAATGCCGTTCCCCGCCTCCCGATAATGGCTAAGATTTCCGGTCTGAAGCCTTTGGAAGGCATAACCCGGCAAGTCGCGAAGCAAGGAGCGAAACGCGGCGCGGCTCCGGACGGCGCGGAATTGCAGGCAGGTATGCATATAGAGCACGAACGCTTCGGCCTGGGTGTGGTGAAGACGGTGGAGGGCACCGGGGAGAACGCCAAAGCCACCGTGGAGTTCCAAAACACGGGCACCAAACAACTGTTGCTGCGGTTCGCCCGCTTTAAAATCGTCCCGGCGGAATAAGGCGGGAAGGAACGGGCGGCGAAGGGGCGGACTGCCGCGAAGCGAGCCGCCCTGGCGATTCAAGGAATCATCGGGATTCGTTTTGATTTTTTCGCGACGAGGGAAGCCTGACGGCACTATCGGATGCAATGCGCGGGTGCGCGCGTCCGCGCCGCCCGTCTGCCTGTGTGCGGACACAAAAAAGGTGAAAGACGGCCCGGGGTTGACGTGTACGGTGGTTTTACAGCCCATGGAAGCCAACCGTCGTTTCAAGTGTGCCGATATTATTATGGAAAGAGAAACACGAAAAACGGGGAATCTCCCTCTCTCAATCCCGTGACCCCCGCTGCTCCGGATGTCACTTATCCTTGTAATTCTTCAGTCCGGCTTGCAAGAATTCAACGTATTTGTCGATGTCTTCGTCGTAAGAATACGACTTGTTCAGCGGTCTGCCCTCGTTGTCGAGCAGGACGTAGAACGGTTGCGCGTTCGCCCCGAACTTGGTGCGTTGCAGGTAGCTCCACTTGTCGCCCACCGTGCGCAAGGTATGCTCCCGCCCGTTTTCCGTCACCTTGACGGGCTCCGGCAGTTTCGTCTTCTCGTCCACGTACAGCGTAATCAGCACGTAGTCGTTCTGCATGATGTCTGCCACCTTTTGGTCGGCCCACACCGCCAGTTCCATCTTGCGGCAGTTCACGCAGCCGTATCCGGTAAAGTCCAGCATCACGGGCTTGCCTTGCCGCCGCGCGTATTCCATTCCCTCGTCGTAATCCGTGAACTGCGCCTTCACCTCATGTTCGTAAAGGCTGAAGTCCTGCGTGCTCATCGGGGGAGAGAAGGCACTGATGGCCTTCAGCGGCGCCCCCCACAAGCCGGGCACCATGTAAACGGAGAAGGAAAAGGAGGCCAACGCCATGAAGAAGCGCGTGACCGACGTGCGGCGGTTCACCACGACGGCTCCCGCCTCGTCGTACTCGTCCTCGTCGTGCGGGAAGCGCAGCCAGCCGATAAGATAAGCCCCCAGCAAGGCGAAAATCATTATCCACAAGCTCAGGAAAACCTCGCGGTCCAGGATGTGCCACCCGTAAGCCAAGTCCGCCACCGACAGGAACTTAAGCGCGAAGGCCAACTCAAGGAAGCCGAGCGTCACCTTCACGCAGTTCATCCAGTTGCCGGACTTCGGCATCGTCTTCAGCCATGCCGGGAACATGGCGAACAGCGTGAAAGGCAAGGCCAGGGCGACGGCGAAGCCTAACATGCCGACGGTGGGGGCGAGTATGCCGGCCGACGTGGACACCTCCACCAGCAGGAAGCCGATGATGGGGCCCGTGCAAGAGAAGGAAACCAAAGCCAGCGTGAAAGCCATCAGGAAGATGCTCAGCAGGCCTGTGGTGACCTCGGCCTTGCTGTCCACCGCGCCCGCCCACGACGAAGGCAAGGTGATTTCAAAGGCACCGAAGAAACTGGCGGCGAAAACCAGCAACATCAGGCAGAAGAAGACGTTGAACACCGCGTTCGTGGAGAGGGCGTTCAGCGCGCTCGCGCCGAATATGCCGGTAATCGCCAACCCCAAGGCCACGTAAATCACCACGATGCTCACGCCGTAGGTCATCGCGTCGCGCACGCCTTTGCGCTTGTCGCCCGTGCGTTTCAGGAAGAAGCTCACGGTCATCGGGATGATGGGCCACACGCAGGGCGTGAGCAAGGCCACCAATCCGCCGAGGAAGCCCAGCAAGAAGATTTTCCACCAGACTCTGCCTGCCTCGCCGGAAGCATCTTCGCCGAATGCCGCCAGTTCGTCGGCCACGGGTGTCCAATAGTCGCTTGCCTCCGCTACGGCCGCCGCGCCGCCGTTCCCCGTCGCAGGAAGCAAGGTGTCCGCCTCCGCGACCGCCGCCGTATCGGAAATCCCGGCCACGGGCGCGTCCGCCTTTTCTTCCTTCTTGTCCGTTTCCCCCGCGCCGCCGGCTTTCTTTTCCGCCTTCACGGCCTCCGCGCCGTCGGCGGAAGGCTTCCCTCTTCCGGAGAAAGAAAACTCCACGTCGGTGGGAGGCAAGCAGCTTTCGTCGTTGCAGGCTCCGTATTTCAGATACCCTTTCACGGAATAGGCGGCGGCCGTGACGCGCATCTTCTGCACGAATACGGCCGAGTTCTCCATATAGCTGACTTCCATCCCGAAGAGGTTGTCGTATGCCTTGTGCACATTCCCGCGCGCCTCAAGCCTGCCCGTCGGCTCTGCGCCCTTCAATTCGTCGAAGTCGATGGTGGCCGGAGTGGGGCCGCCGTCCGGAATATCCGTGGAATAGACGTGCCAGCCCGCCTCCACTTTCCCCGTGAACACGATTTCGAACTCGGAATCGGACAGTTCCTTCTGGGAAACGGAAAAGCTCACCGGGTCGTGGAACTGCGCCCGAAGCGGCAGGGTCATGGCCATGAACGCCAGCAGAAAGGTTGTTTCCTTCTTCATCAAGAGTGATTTTTGTGGTTGCAAAGATAGGAAAAGTGGGAAGAGCCAAGAAAAGAACCGCACAGAATCCGTTCCTTTTTCGGAGTTTTATGGTTTTATAACATTCATTCGGAGAGGCGCGACCATCCGGGATTCCACGGAAAGTCTTAACTTTGGTGAAGAAAGTCGCCGGAGGGAGGACATCGTTCCCTTGAACAGCCGAAAGTTTCCCGACGGGAGCGGGAGGACAGTCCCGACGTCGGCCTCGAAGTGGCAGACGGGTGCGGATTGGGAGGGTTTGGCTCCGCGGACGTGCCTCTTGCGGAATGTCATTTTGTCGCCGGAATGCCTGTTTCGCTTTCTTCCTGCCGGAAACAAGCCGTTTCCGCTAACCTGCACCCGATGAAAAAATCTCCAAATAAAGGGAAATCCGGGTCTTTCAGGATACATATTTTTGCAGTCCGGCCTCGATTTTCACGTCCCTTAACCAAAACGGC
>CAZGBV010000092.1:0-6084 GCA_964523985.1 uncultured Paraprevotella sp. | reverse complement strand
GGTCGGAGAACTTCGGAACAACGCCGCAACGCGGGAGGTTTCCGAGTTCGTTTACCCCAAATCGGTCATTAGAGATTTCATACCCTATATTTCTAATGACCGATTTGGGGTTAAATGTTACATCCTAATAACCCGTTGGCGAAATGAAATATACGTAATTCCGCCAACGGGTCATTATATCGAATACACGTTGTTCACAGTCCGCCGTCCGCCACCCATATTCCCTGCGGGTTGTCACGGCGCAAGGCGACATGGCGTTTTTCGGTCTTTCCATCCGGGGCAGTCAGTTTGTAGGTCACGATGACCCCTTTGTAGTCATTCCTTTCCTTGTCTTCACTGAACTCCGAGACCTCGCAACCTTTCATGTCTTCGGCGAGCGAGTGGAGCTGGGACGTGTAATAGCAGAGTGCTTCACCGGCCGTTTGGGGCTTGCCGTCGATGAACGCTTTCAGGATTCTCTGTGCGGCTTCCGGGGCGGTTTCCGTCTTCAGTCTTTTCTGGCGCATCAAGGCTTTGATTGCCGGGACGACCGGCGCGGACGAGCCCGTTGCGCTCAACTCCTGCGGCAGCCAGACCATCATGTTACCCGAACCGCGGTGCGCCCAGGCGTAATACGGAATAAGCGTCAGCTTGACATCTGAAACCGTCAGGCGGCCTTCGGTGTCATACTCCGTCACTTGCGCGTCGGTCTTGATTTCCGTCAGGCCGCAGAGCAGTTCGGACTCCTCTTCCGTCTCGAACCGCGGGTGGCGGTTCATCAGCACGTGCGTGATGTCGAAGCCGTTGTCGAGCCATTCGGCGCAATACACCACCGGGCCGCGCTCCACGGCCACGCGCCCACGGTCGGCCTCCACTTTGGCGTGCGCCTTTACCGTGCGGGGCTCCATGTCGAAATGCACTTCCACCTTGTCGCCCGCCCGCCAGTTGCGTTCTATCGTGAAATAGCCGTCCAGCAATTCGCTTTCCGCCGGTTGCCCGTTCACTTTCACGCCGTATGACAGTTTCTTTCCGTCGGCATAACGATACAGGCCGCCCGGCGCGACTTGCCCGCGCACCCATCCGGGGATGCGGATTTTCATGGCGAACGCTCCAGCCGCGTTCTTCTTCACGTCCACCGTCACGTCGCCGTCCCAGGGGTAACGGGTCTGCTGTTCCAGAACGACTTCCTTTTTATCCACGGCGAGTGCGGCCTCGTTGGACATGAACAGGTTGACGTACACGTCCCTGTCCTTCACGGCATAGACGTAACCGGGCAGGGAGGGGATGAAGCGGCAGATGTTCGACGGGCAGCAGGCGCAACCGAACCAAGGTTGCCGCTCGTGTTGGCCGCGACTCTCCAGCGGATTGGGGTAAAAGAAGCCTCCGCCGTCGAGCGACACGCCCGAAATCAACCCGTTATATAAGGTGCGTTCCAATACGTCGTAATACTTGGATTCTCCGTGCAGGAGGAACAAGCGGTGGTTGACATAGACGTTGCCGATGGCCGCGCACGTCTCGCAATACGCCGACATGTTGGGCAACTCGTAGTTCGCACCGAAGGCCTCGCCGTCGGCCGTGGCTCCGATACCGCCCGTGATGTAGTATTTCTTACCCACGAGGTTGTCCCAAATGCGGTCGATGGCGCGGATATAGGCCGTGTCGCCCGTCAGCGCGGCCACATCGGCCATCCCGGCGTACATGTAGGCGGCACGCACGGCATGCCCCACGGCCTCGTCCTGCTCCACCACGGGCTTGTGCGCCTGACTGTAGGTGTCGCGGCGCGAGGTGCGTCCGCGCTGGTCAAGGAAGAACTTGGCCTCATCCAGATACTTGCGGTCGCACGTCACGATGTAGAGCTTGGCCAACGCCATCTCGGCGATTTGGTGTCCGGGTACGCGCACCAGCTGTCCCTCGCCTGGCCCTATCTCGCGGCACACGCAGTCGGCATACCGGATGGCGATGTCCAGAAAGTTGCGCTTCCCCGTGGCTTGGTAATGCGCTATGGCACCCTCCACCATGTGGCCGAGGTTGTAGAACTCGTGGCTCGATTCCTCCACCTTCTCCCAACGCTTTCCGCCCGCCCAGTCGTGTGGGTGCTTGGGGTTCATCGTGCGTGCGGTGTACAAATAGCCGTCCGGCTCCTGCGCCGCCGCCACGACTTCCAACACGCTGTCGATATAGGCTTTCAGCTTCTTGTCCGGGTAGGTCTGCATCAAATAGCTCGCGCCCTCTATCGTCTTGTACACGTCGGTGTCGTCAAATGGGAAGCCTCCCACCTTATAGTCCTCGCTCGGATGAACCGCGCGAACAAAGTTCTCGTACCGTCCGGACTCCTCGCACTTGCTGAAAGCCAAGGGGATAGTGACTTCGCGGCTCGCTTTCAGGCGTTGTCCCCAAAAGGAATCGTCCGCCACCCTGACGGACGTGAAAGGCACGGGCGTGAAAGGATAACCTTGGAGCACGTCCTGCGCCGACGCGTTCCCCCACAGGGGAAACGCCAAAACAGCAACCAGCAATCTTTTCTTCATGGCAAATTAAAAATAAAATATTCAATGTTACGGCAAAGTTAACAAAAACAATCCTCATTCACGCAGGGAAAAAGAAAGTTCTTCGCCCCTCAGGGGCAAGAAGCCCACGTTTTTCGTATATTTGCGAGAGCAATCCATAAAATTGGCCATGGGAAACAAGACATCGGCTCTGATGCTGGGGTGTTCTGCGCCCTCCCCGCTCCCATCCGCGGACAAGACGCGGCACGAATCACGGAAGTCCCGTTCACGCAAGTGCGCATACAGGACGGTTTCTGGTCACCGCGCATCGAGACGAACCGCACAGTGTCCATCCCCTCAGCGTTCCGAGAGTGCGAGAAAAAACGGGCGTTTCAATAACTTCGCCATTGCCGGAAGGCTGAAAAAGGGCAAATACCGGAGCAACTTCCCTTTCAACGGCACCAACCCGTATAAGGTCATTAAGGGGCATCCTATTCGCTGGCCGTGAAATACGATGCGCGGCTGGACGCTTACTTGGACAGTGTCGTCGCGCTGATAGCCGCAGTACAGGAACCCGATGGCTACTTGACCACCTGCGTGACCAACCGTTGCACACGGCCTTCGCGTTGGTGGGGGGGAGGGAACGCACCGCTGGGGAAAGCTCAACAGCCACGAGCTTTACAACAGCGGGCATCTCTACGAAGTTGCGGTGGCTCACTACCAGACCATGGGCAAACGCTCGTTCTCGTTGCTGGACGTGACCGTCAAGAACGCCGATTTGGTGTGTCGGATGTTCGGTCCGGACGAAAGGCAGAAGCACGTGCCGTCCGGGCATCCCGTCGTGGAAATGGCCTTGGCCAAGCTCTACAAGGTCATGGAGAACGAGGAGTACCTCCGCACGGCCAAGTACTTCGTGGAGGAGATGGGACAATGCACCGACGGGCACACGCCGAGCGAATACAGCCAAGACCACAAACCCATCCTCGAACAGGATGAGATAACAGGCCGCGCTGACGAGTTATACGGTCTATTTCCGCGCCCTCACGCGCATTTAGGAGAATATAGGGCGCAAGCTGTACCTTACGGCGGCATCGGCTCCCGCGCCCAAGACGAGGGCTTCGGCCCAGATTACGAGTTGCACAACCACACGGCCTACTGCGAAACCTGCGCGGCCATAGCCAACGTGTTCTGGAACCACCGCATGTTTCTCTCCACGGGCGATGCCCGGTACGTGGCGTGATGGAACGCGCCCTCTACAACGAGGTCATATCGGGCGTGTCGCTCGGCGGCGACCGCTTCTTCTACGACAATCCCTTGGAGAGCATGGGGTAGCACGAGCGGCAGGCGTGATTCGGTTGCGCTTGTTGCCCAGACAACGTCATCCGCTTCATGGCTTCCATCCCTGATTATATGTACACTACGCGCAGCTCGACATCTTCGTGAACCTCTACATACAAAGCACGACTGGCCTCTCCACCTCGTCGGACAAAGATGTAAATCCACCAGACGACGGAATACCTCTGGAATGGTGGCGTGCGCCTGACGGTGAGTCCCGAAAAGGAACAGACTTTCGCCCTGCGTTGCCGCATCCTCGGCTGGACGCAAGACCGCCCCGTGCCGACCAGCCTGTATCATTATGTGGGGAAAGGAAAGGGCTATGCCGTGCAAGTCAACGGCAAGGACGCGGACTTCCGAGTGGAGGACGGTTACACCGTCATCCAGCGGGAATGGAAGAAGGGGGATACGGTGGGGCTGGATTCCCCATGGAGGTGCGGCGGTGCTGGCTTGCGACGGAGTGGAGGACGACCGCGGGAAGGCGGCCATCGAACGGGAGACCCATAGCATAGTTTTTGCATAGAAGACAAAGACCCAGCCCGACGGCTTGATATTCAACAAGGCCGTTCTCCTTGGCACGGAGATAACCGCTTCTTTCGCCCTGGACGCGCCGGGTGACGGCATCGTCCTTGATAGCATGGCGCAGACCGTAGATGGCGGCGGATTCTTAGGAAGACCTCATGGTTACGAATGGGAAAATCGGTGACGCTTACTGCTTCCATGAAGCCCTTGGATTCAAAGTGCACATCAAGGGATAATGCAGGATTCATCAGTCCGTCAAGATGAATACGTATTCCTGTCGAAGTCCGTTTGATACCGACAACTGAAAAGGGTTCAGTAGCAAAAAGGGTGTGGGTAATGCGCTCAAACGATTATCCTTGCAATTATGGGACTAAAATATTGGACAATCAGCCCGAACAGTACTTCCAAGCGAAATACCTGAACGTTTTGAGATGGTAAAGATGGAGACCGGTGAACGAAATCTTGATGCAATGTCAATGACGATTCATCTGGATGAACGTATGAACAAGGGATATCGGGAGCACAAGGGGCATGAATCACTCGGGCTTATGGAAGCGGCATCGGTTACGGACTTTCCGATTGGAGGCCACAAGGTTATCTTGAAATCACGTCGCAGGCGATGGAATAATAAAGGAACCGGAGAGAGTTTCGTTGGGAAAGTCAACGTGACAGGGAAAGACACCCGCTACTCGAAAGGATTTGCGTCTTTTTCAAAAGAGGCGTATGGGGACACCCCAGTAACTTGCCGTACGCTTGAGGAGTTTTATCGTATGGACGATGGACATCCGTTTGAGAGACAATGCAAAGAGGTGTTGAGTGGATTCCGCAGCCGGGAACATCGGGCTGCGCGGGGAGTGGCTACTGTCCGCCGACAATACAGACCCCCGTTTGGCCATTGATGAATCTTCGCCATCCAATGGAGAGTCATATACCTTTGTCACCAATAGGGACGCATACACAAGGGAACGGGTCTGGTCGCAGTCGTTGCCGGAACAAAACCGGAAGACACCGTTGAAGTATTAAGGATGACAGGTGAAGACAGACGCGACATGGTTGAAGAGGTTGCACTTGGTTTGTCCGGTTCCATGCGGAAGACAGTCCGCACCGCCTTCCCTAAATCCTCCCGTGTCACAGACCGTTTCCATATTCAGAAGCTGGCTTGTGATGCCGTACAAGGACTGCGCATCAGACATCGTCGGGATGCCATGCGACAATCCGATGACGAGATGGAAGAAGCTAAACTTGACGGCATTCCATACGCTCCATCCCGTTGTTCAAATGGAGATACTCGCATGGAATTTCCGACACGGTCCCGTCACTTGCTCTTCAAGTCGGCAGACAATTGGACCGGAGGGCAAAAAGAAAGGGCAACCAACTATTTGACGGATGTCCTGATATCAAGGAAGCCTACGTACCATGTCATTCCCTGACGTGTAATCTTCTCAAAGGACACAATCAAGGATGCCGCACGTTTGTCCATGGCACGGTGGTATGACAAGGTCGAAGAAACCGGATTACACTCTTCCAATGTCATTGCCGCGACTTTTTATGAACACTACGATGAAATATTGAACTTCTATAATAATCGTCCCTCTAACGCCCTGACTGAATCATTCAATGCAAAAATCAAACTGTTCAGAACCAATCTTAAAGGTGTAGCCGATAAGAATTTCTTCTCTTCGGAATCGCCAAACCTTTTGCCTACCCCACACTAAAAGCTACTGAGCTAAATAATCCCCACTAAATCTCTACTGACCCAAAC
>CAZGBV010000091.1:0-6204 GCA_964523985.1 uncultured Paraprevotella sp. | reverse complement strand
AAGGGCTACATTTAACCCAAATCTCTAATGACCGATTTGGGATAAAGCGGGTGCGATTGGTCCGGTATGTCGGAGAGGTTGCTGACAGGCAAGGGGTGTTATTTGGCTTTTTAATCACAAAATCTGCAAGTTTCTTGACCTGAAGATAAGAAAACTTGCAGATTTATCAAAGACTATTATAAATCAATTCCTTGAATATCAATAAATGAAAATATTTTTAAGGGACGACTAAGTAAACTATGTTAGCAAAGTTAATGTTTTATTTCTTCTCTTTGCTGACACAGTTCAATTTACGGCCTCTCATGTCGTGGCGTGTCAGTCTGGTCATTAGTTTGAAAGTTAGCGTAACCTCCAGTTTAGGGTAAGGTAACACCTGAATCAACGTGGATGTCCCCTTGAAGAATGGCGACGACGGCTCGCTTGGGTTTTCCTCTCCGGCAATTTTATTCCACAAGCTTCCCTTCCCGCTCCAGAGCGTTCCAAATAGAGTAGCGGACTTCCGGGTTAAGCTGTTCCAATTGGCCGAATATCTGTTTGATGTCCATACGGCGAGTAACGGTCTCGTAAGGGCAAGGGTTCTTCTGCTTGCGGTAGCCTTGAAGTTCTGCCCACGCCGCTAAATCGCACTCGCGCACCATGCATAGCGGACGGATGATTGTCATGGGGAACCTACGCATCCGCAACCGTACAGGCATAGTGCCGAATTGTCCTTGATAGGCGAGGTTGAGCAACAATGTGTGCAGAATGTCGTCTTGATGGTGTCCCAGTGCAATCTTATCGTAGCCCATTTCCCGTGCGGCGGTGAAGAGCGTCTTCCTTCGATACCACGAACAGAGGAAACAAGGTTTTTTGCGCGTGTTGGTACTCGAGTCAAACGAGGCCTCACGCACGACAAGGCGCACATTCCGCACGGCGGCGAAGTCTTCCAAGTAAGCGATGTCGCTTTCGTAGTCAATGTTGGCCATGCGCACGTGCAGAGCCACGAGCGTGAGTTTCGGGCGGTGGATGCGAGCGCGGCGCGACATGAAGTCGAGCAGAGCGAGCGAATCTTTTCCGCCGGAGAGGCCGAGCAGGATGCGGTCGCCGTCTTCCAAGAGGCGGTATTGGGTCAATCCCTTGCTGAAAAGCCGCCAGATGCGGTGTTCCAACAGTTGCGCTTCCGTGGGTCGCATATGTTTAAAGGGGTTAAAGAAATACGAAATACACTGCCAACACGAGGCAGAAGAAAGCGGCCAGATGATTCCAGTGTAACGCCTGTCCTTGAAACATCACGGTGGCAACGATAGTGAAGACGATGAGCGAAACCACTTCCTGTATCACTTTAAGTTGCATCAGATTGAAGGGACCGCCGTTGCCCTTGAAACCTATGCGATTGGCCGGAACTTGGCAACAGTATTCCGCGAAAGCTATCATCCATGAAAAAAGGATGACACCGATGAGTGGCCAGTGGGATGATACTCCTGTTTGTTGCAACTTCAAATGGCCGTACCAAGCCAGCGTCATGAAGATGTTGCTACAGACGAGTAACAGGATGGTGTAGATTGCGTTCATGTTCGGATTTGTTGGTGAGGTGGAAATAGGAACGTCTTAGCCATCGGCTCGTCTGTGTCCTTCGTAATAAAAAGGTTGTTCCATACCTTCGAAGATGACCCGGTCGTTTGTGCTTAACAGTTGTGTGGATTTCAAGTCGTTGAAGAGACCGCGTTCCATGGCTTGCAGGTACAAGTTCTTGTCTACCCGTTTCCAGTCTGCCACACACTTCAACTTTTTTTTCAATATCTGGATAGACCCTTCCGTTTCTTTCCATAAAGGGATAGGCGATGTTCAATCTCCATGTATTTGGCGACGATTTCCTCGAAAGGCTTTTCTGGCATTTTTTCAATGACAGGGAGTATGCCCCGATATACAGACCATTGGCAAAACGAAATCCTCCCTTGGAGATGTTGCGCGAGCGTATATGTCCGCTAAAGTCGTAAAAACTGTTGAAGAGGTAGCGAGGTATCTGGTAGCACAAGCCTTTTGCCGTATCCACTTCGACGTAATTGGTATCGTCGCTCTCGAACAGGGCGTAAGCGTTTTGCAGACTTTGTTCGTTGATGTGGTCTTGTCTGTCGTGCATTTTGCCGTCATTTTTTGCATCCGCTTCCCGGTACGGGAGAGGGTGGAAACTATTTGCAAAGTTACGAAAATAAGAAGTCGCCTATGCCCGTGTGGGCGGAAAACTTTTCCGCCCACACGGGTTTTTCCCTGAAACGAACCAACCCGTAAAGGCCGCACGGCTCGATGTGGGCTGTTCTTCTTCACAAGACACGACTACTTCGTAGATATTCGTGCATGCCGGCGGCCGCTTTCCGTCCGTCGCCCATGGCGAGGATAACAGTGGCACCACCGCGCACGATGTCCCCTCCGGCAAAGATGCAAGGAATGTTGGTCTGCATCTTCCCGTTTACCACGATGGTGTTTTTGCGTCCCAGTTCAAGCCCCCGGATGGAGGTGGGGACGATAGGATTAGGAGACACACCTATGGCAACGATGGCCATATCAATGTCTAATGTCTCCGTGGCTCCCGGTATCGGTTCCGGGCTACGACGTCCATCGGCATCCGGCTCGCCCAACGCCATCTTTTGCAGTACCACCTGCTTCACCGCTCCTTTCTCGTCTGCTATATATTCCAACGGGTTGTGCAAGGTGAGAAGTTCGATACCTTCCTCCTTGGCATGCTTCACTTCTTCCCGACGGGCGGGCATCTCGGTTTCCGAACGGCGATAGACCAACGTCACACGTTCCGCGCCCAACCGTTTGGCCGTGCGGCAGGAATCCATGGCCGTGTTTCCTCCACCCACCACCATGACATTCTTGGCTAAATGAATCGGTGTGTCTGTTTCCGGGTTGGAGGCATCCATGAGGTTGACGCGCGTCAGGTATTCGTTGCTTGACATGATGTTGATGCTGTTCTCTCCCGGAATGCCCATGAATTTTGGCAGTCCGGCTCCGGAACTTACGAACACGCCCTTGAAGCCCGCGTCTTCCAATTCCTGCACACTGACAGTCTTGCCCACGAGGCAGTCTTTCTCGAACTTTACGCCGATTTTTTCAAGGTTGCGGATTTCCCCATCCACGATTCTGTTGGGCAGACGGAATTCCGGGATGCCGTATTTCAACACGCCTCCTATTTCATGCAGAGCCTCGAACACCGTCACGTCGTAGCCGTACTTGGCCATGTCGCCGGCGAATGAGAGGCCGGCGGGCCCCGAACCGACGACAGCCACCTTGATGCCGTTGGCAGGTGCACATTCCGGGACAGATGTCATGCCGCTCTCTCGTTCGAAATCGGCCGCAAAGCGTTCCAGATAACCAATAGCCACGGCCGGCTCGTTCAGTTTCAGGTGAATGCAACTGCTTTCGCATTGTTTCTCCTGCGGGCATACACGCCCGCAAACGGCCGGGAGGGATGAGGTGTCCTTCAGCACACGGGCGGCGGCGGCGAATTCTCCCCTTTCGATGTTCTTGATGAATGAAGGGATATTGATGTTTACCGGGCATCCTTGCATGCACGTCGGGTTGGCGCAGTCCAGACATCGCTTGGCTTCGGTTACGGCCTGCGCGGGGCTGAGGCCGATGTTCACTTCTTCCGTGCGTGTAGTGGCGCGGTAGGCGGGGGCGAGTTCCGGCATGATGACACGCGGTATGGCGGCGCGTTCTTTCGGCTTCATGGCTTTTCGGATTTCTTGTCGCCACAGTGCGTTACGGTCGGTCAGCTCGCAGAGTGGCGTGTCCACGTCCATCCGAAAAACACCGGGTTCATGATGCTTTTCCGTCTGGCAGACAGGGTTTCCGAGTGTGTTTCCGGTGGATGGGTGTTCAAACCGTTCCATCTCTTCCGCTTCCTCTTTTTTGAAAGCTCCCATACGTTTAAGCATCCCATCGAAATCTACCTGATGACCATCGAATTCGGGGCCGTCCACGCAGACAAAGCGTGTCTTCCCGCCCACGGAGACGCGGCAGGCTCCGCACATTCCCGTGCCGTCCACCATGATGGTGTTCAGCGACACGTCGGTCGGAATGCCGTATTTCTTGGTGAGAAAGCAACAGAACTTCATCATAACGGCCGGGCCGATAGCGAAACATTTGTCCACCTTTTCGCGCCGGATGACGCTTTCGATGCCTTCAGTCACCAGTCCCTTGCGACCGTAGCTACCGTCGTCGGTCATGATGATTACCTCATCGGAATTCTTGCGCACTTCATCCTCCAATATAATCAGTTCCTTTGTGCGCCCGGCCAGAACGGATACTACGCGGTTGCCGGCGACTTTCAGAGCCTTGATGATGGGAAGCATGGGAGCCACGCCTACTCCACCTCCAGCGCATACCACCGTGCCGAAATTCTCGATATGCGTGGCCTTTCCCAACGGCCCCACCACGTCGGTGATGCAGTCACCCTCGTTCAAGTTGCACAAGCGGGTAGAGGAAAGCCCCACTTCCTGCACCACCAGCGTGATGGTGCCCTTATCCGAGTCGGCATCAGATATGGTCAGGGGTATGCGTTCTCCCTTTTCCCCCACACGGACAATCACGAAATGGCCAGCCTTGCGGGCTTTGGCTATTAGCGGGGCTTCAACTTCAAACTTGAATACTTTTTCGGAAAAGCGGGTCTTGGATATGATTTTGTTCATGGATTTTGCTTATTTGGATTTATGGAAGAGAGAGGTAGCTTAGAACGGTTGGCCGTCCAGCATCTCGAATCCGCAGTATGGCACGAGGCATTCCGGCACACGGATGCCCTCCCGTGTCTGGTTGTCTTCCATGAGGGCGGCCACGACACGTGGCAGAGCCAAGGCCGATCCGTTCAAGGTGTGGCACAGTTCCGTCTTCTTGTCCTCCGCGCGTCGGTAACGACATTTCAAACGGTTGGCTTGGTATGTGTCGAAGTTTGACACCGAGCTGACTTCCAGCCAACGCTTCTGCGCTTCGGAATACACCTCGAAGTCGTAGCATAGGGAAGAAGTAAAGCTCATGTCTCCCCCGCAGAGTCGAAGGATGCGGTAGGGAAGTCCCAACTTTTGGAGCAAGCCTTCCACGTGCGCCAACATTTCGCCGTGCGACTCCTCCGAGTGTCCGGGCTTGTCAATGCACACCAACTCCACTTTCGAAAATTCGTGCAGACGGTTCAGTCCGCGCACGTTTTTGCCATAGGAGCCGGCCTCGCGGCGGAAACACTGCGTATAGGCGCAATTTTTGACGGGCAAGTTCTTCTCGTCAAGAATGACATCGCGGTAAATGTTCGTCACGGGAACTTCAGCCGTGGGGATGAGGTAGAAGTCGTCCGTGTCGCAGTGATACATCTGTCCTTCCTTGTCGGGCAGTTGCCCGGTTCCGTAACCGGAAGTTTCGTTGACCAGCGTAGGGGGAATGATTTCCTCATAACCCGACTTATGCGCCTCGTCAAGGAAGAAATTGATGAGAGCCCGTTGCAACTGTGCGCCCTTGCCGCAGTAGACGGGGAATCCCGCCCCCGTGACTTTCACGCCGAGGTCGAAGTCAATCATATTGTATTTCTTGGCCAATTCCCAATGCGGAAGCGCGTTGTCTGGCAACGGTGTTTCCGTGCCGCCCGTCTTCACCACCACGTTGTCTTCCGCACCTTTGCCTTCCGGCACGATGTCGTACGGCACATTGGGTATGATGCGGAGCAAGGCCGTGATTTCCTGCCGCGTCCGATCCATGGTCTCTTGTAAGATTTTGGCCGTTTCTTTCAGCCGGGCAACGTGAGTTTTGGCGGCTTCGGCTTCTTCTTTCTTCCCTTGTTTCATCAATACACCGATTTGCGCGGCCAGTTTTTTGCTTTCCGACAGATTGGCATCCAGCCGTGTTTGTGTCTCGCGGCGTTCCTTGTCGGCGACCAGCACTTTGCCGATGACCTCTCCGGCTCCAGAGAAATGTTTTTTCCGTAGCCCCTTGATTACCCATTCAGTACGTTCATTGATGAGTTTTAATGTAAGCATGTTGTTTTCATTTTGTTTATCCCGCTTTCCTATGGGTTGCAAAATTAAGTAAAAAAAGTAGGGAGGCGCAAAAACGGCTTGAAAAACTGAGTGTTAATTAATAGTTCGATTCCTCTTGCACGACCAATCTATGTGTCGAGTGAGTTACGGGGGCGCGTGCAAGGACGGCCGCTATTTCGTCCCGTCCGGCGGGAATGTGCAT
>CAZGBV010000090.1:0-6257 GCA_964523985.1 uncultured Paraprevotella sp. | reverse complement strand
ACTTTTTGTAACGTTTGTTCAACGCGGGTCGTATGCAGGACGACCGTTTCACGCGTCAGCCATTATGAGACGGACATTTTATTTTCTTGCAACGGATGTTTTACGACGGCCACTTCGATGCAGGGAAACAAAGATTTAGGAGGGATAATGCGAACCCGGGATAAAATCGGTTCGATAACAATTTAGGGGATAGGTATATAAGTTGGCGATTGATTGGAACAAGAAGCACTTCTTGTCCGCTACACCTCTGAAATCTGCTCGGAAAAATTTTATTTTGGCATTGAGAGTTTCAATCGGCATATTGCCGGAAAAGTCGGCAGAAAGAGAGGGAAAGGACTGTTACGGACGGATTCCTTTGCTTCTTGTGCGGAAGCGGACGCGCGAAAATTGCGGTTTTCGAGCTTAATCCACGCCATTCCCGCAAAAAAACGTTTTTTCAAGGAAACAATCTGTCATTTTGTCAGTCGCATTTTCGCTGTCCGCCACCGATTTTCCTTCTCAATTCGGAAAACAAGGTGACGTTCTTGCGAAACACCGATGCCGAAAGCCACAGACTGATTCCCAGCACGCATGTGCCGCCCGCGACCTTGATTCGCATATCGGGATACAGGCCGAGGAACAAGGCCGCCGCCACGCAAAGGAATTGTGTTCCTATGAATGGACGTGTTGCCTTGTCAGACCGATAGCCATAGCGTCGCCCGTAGGTAGCATGAATCAGGCACCAGTCGAATACTCCGGCCAAGGCAAGGGCTATCCCCGTACCCAGAATGTCGGCACCCGCGAAGCCAACCGTCACGCTCGTAGCGAGGAACACGTCGTAGGCCGCTTCCATGCACAAAAACATGACGGAGTCGCCTTTGGCCAACGAGATGTAAGCTACGGGGAGCGTCATCGACTTGAAGAACAAGTGCATGGAGGCGCATATCGCCATGCCGGTCATGGGCAGGAAAGAAGGGGAGTAAAACAAACGGACGACCAAAGGCATGGCAGTCATGAACAAGACCAGAAAGGGCGACATGAGCAACACGCAGACCATCACCTGCCGGTTGACGGTGAGGTTCATCCGTTCCACGTCGGCATTCACCGACGACAGGCGCGGGAAATAATCGGCATCCACCGCCGTGAACATCACTCCGCCGTAAGTCATCACAAGATTATATCCCATGCCGTACAGCCCCACGTCGGACAACGAGCCGAGGTTAGCGATGAAGAGCGAAATGCCCGTTGCCGTCATCATGTTCACGGCGGTAGCCGCTATGTACGGAACTCCCACGTGCACCATTTTCCATCCCGCCCGGAAGTGTGCCCGGCTGAACAGGCGGACGCGCCAAGGGAACACCGGCAGGGAGAGGCACAGGTGGGCTGCCATAATACCCGCCGCGCTGACGAATAATGCGGGAACCACCCCTGCCATCCCCCACACATAGTAAAAGGGAACTGTAAGAGCCAATGCGGCTGTTGCGGCCCACACGGAAACCAATGCCGCACGTTTCAGTCGTCGGACTGCCTTCAAGATGGATATTTCGCCCGCCGTGACGGCCATGAAAATCATAACGGGAGAGAGCAGGCAGAAAGAGGAGACGTGCGTCGTGTCGCCGAATGTCAGGCGGCTTATGACGGGCGAGAGCAACAAGAACGAAACCATACCGATTACGCCAGTCCATACGCTCCACGTGCGCACCACCTCCACTTTCCGGAGGATTTTTCCGGAATTCCCCTGTCCGTAAACTCTGGCTATCTCCTTGATGGAACTGAACGAGATACCCAAATTCGACGTGTTGTGAAAAAAACTTATGATGCTCTGGTACAAGGATGAAAGTCCTACGCCCGCCGTGCCGAGAAGGACGGCCGCCAGTTTGTTGCGTACCACGCCGGTCAGCATCGCGAGTATCTGAATGCCTCCCAAGAGACCCGTGTACTTCACGATATGGTCGTATGTCGCGTCGCTCCGTTCCCCCGTTTCCACCGGAGTTGCCGGGCTGTCTCTTGTTTCCCGTGCCTCGCTCATATATAATAGGTGAGCAAAGTTACATCAATTCCGTTTATTTTCCTACCTTTGTCCAAAAATATCATGAAAGTCCTATTGCTCGGCGAATACAGCAACGTGCATCACACCTTGGCGAAAGGGTTACGCTCCTTGGGGCATTCCGTCACGGTGGCATCCGACGGCGATGGTTGGAAGGGCTATCCGCGCGACGTGGATTTGCGGCGCAAGTCCAGCGGGAAGGCGGACACGCTGAGTTTCCTCTTCCGTGCGGCACGGGCCGTTCCCCGCATGAGGGGGTACGACGTAGTGCAACTCATCAATCCCGTATTCATGGAACTGCGCGCGCAACGCCTGTTCCCCGTTTACCGTTTCCTGCGCCGCCACAACGGGAAGATGTTCCTCGGTGCGTTCGGTATGGACTATTATTGGGTGAAGACGGGGATGGAGTGCAAGGCATTCCGCTACTCTGACTTCAACCTGGGAGCGGAGGTACGGAAGAACCCCGACAACGACAAGTTCGCCGCCGAGTGGTTACACGGCCCCAAGGGCAGACTGAACCGTTTCATCGCCGCTGATTGCGACGGTATCGTCAGCGGCCTTTACGAGTACGACACCTGCTACCGTCCATATTTCCCGGAGAAGACGCGATTCATCCCCTATCCCATTGACTTGACGGAAGTCACGCCACGCGTCTTGCCGCATCCCAGGATGGGACGGATTCGCTTCTTCATCGGCGTGCAACGCGGGCGGGATGCCTACAAAGGCACCGACGTGATGTATGATGCCGTGGTACGGCTGGCCGCTCGGCATCCGGGACGGGTGGAGATAGTGAAGGCGGAATCAGTGCCTTTTGCACGATACATCTGCATGATGGACGGTTGCGACGTGTTGTTAGACCAGCTGTATTCCTACACGCCCGCCATGAATGCCTTGTGCGCCATGGCCAAGGGATTGGTGGTCGTGGGGGGAGGCGAAGAGGAAAACTACGAAATTTTGGGAGAGAAGGAACTACGACCCATCGTCAACGTGCTTCCCTCGCCGGAAGACGTGTACGCCAAGTTGGAGCAACTCCTGTCATGCCCCGGCGACATCGTCCGCCGTTCCGCGGAAGGGATACGGTACGTGCGGTGTCACCACGACCACGTGAAAGTAGCGGAACAATATATGGCATTTTGGAACGGCAGGGTCAGAAACGACGAAGCTTTAAAGGAAAATCCATGAAACTTTCCGTCGTCATCCCCGTGTACAAGGTGGAGGCCTACCTCGACTTCTGCCTGAAAAGCGTAGTCCGGCAAGGTGTGGACGACTGCGAAATCATCCTTGTGGACGATGCCTCACCGGACGGCAGCGGTGCGCTTTGCGACACTTGGGCGCGGAAAAATCCCCGATTCCGCGTCATTCATTGCACCGAGAACAGGGGGCTAAGCGTGGCTCGCAACAATGGTCTCGATGCGGCGACAGGCGAATACGTCACTTTCGTGGATTCGGACGACTACATCTCCCCACATGCGTTGCAGGCCAACATGGACTTGCTTGCTCGGTATCCCGAGGCGGATGTCGTGGAATATCCCGTGTGCGTCTATCACGGTACGCCGGAAGCCTACCGCTACACGCCGGGGGCGTGCGAAATTACGGACTACGCCGGATGGGTGCATGGCAGGGGTTACGTGCATTGCTATGCGTGGAACAAGATTTACAGGCTCTCGCTCTGGAACGGTCTGCGTTTCCCCGAAGGCAAATGGTACGAGGATATCTTTACCGTTCCGTCCGCGTTGCGGCGGGCGCGGTACATCCTGCGCTCGGACAAGGGGCTGTATTTCTATCGCGGTCGCGAGGGTTCCATCTCCAACACCCTCTGCGACAAGGGAATCAAAGACCTCTTTCAGTCGAACTTCCTGTTATACCGCTTGTTGAAGAACGAAACAGGCCTGAATGACACGGACTTGGACGAGGTTTATCTGCGCTTGTGCGACCATCAGATTGTGTGGATGCAGCACGGGGGCGGACTGTGCGTCCCCGAGCGCAAAATCCCCTTGCGCCGCGCCTTGTTTGCCCGCCGCCCTCTGAATTACCGCGTCAAAGCCATACTGAAGGCTCTGTGTGGCAAGCGTTACTGCGCCGTCGTAGCACGAACACGCGAAGTATTAAGGCGATGAACAGGCCGTCGATTAGTTTCGTCATCCCTTATTACAAGGTGGAACTCCCACTCCTTGCCCGTGCCGTGGAGAGCGTCTCGCGACTGGGGCAGAAAGCGGACTGGGAAGCGTGGATTGTGGACGACGGCACGCCCGAAAGCGAGGCGGGACGTTATCTCGCCTCGTGCGGCGACCCGCGCGTCCGCTACTATTTCCAACCCAACGGAGGACTGGGGAGCGCAAGGAACACGGGCATGAAACTGGCACGGAAGGAATACATTCAGTTCTTGGACGCGGATGACTACTTGTTTCCGAAGGCTTACTCCCTTGTTCTGGATGCCGTGGGAAGCAAGCGGCCCGACCTCGTGTCGTTCAACTTCAAGAAAACCTGCCACACGGAGTTGCGAGAGACGGGTGTCCCACGTCTGCAGACTGTCTTCCGAGGAAGCGGGACGGAATTCATGCTCAGGCACAACCTGCATGGGAGCGCATGGGGATACGTATTCAAAAAGTCCATACTCGGCGACTTGAAGTTCACACCCGGAATTTACCACGAAGACGAGGAGTTCACCCCTCTCTTATTTCTGAAGGCGCGGCACGTCATGGTTACCGACGTGCCGGCCTATGCCTACTTCCAGCGAAGAAAATCCATCATGCATCAATCCGGCAGGGACATCTTGGCAAAACGTTATTCCGACTTGCAAGATGTCATTCTCCACCTCGCGGACAAGAGTCGTCGACTGCACGGTGATGCTGCCGCAGCTCTTGGCAGGCGAGTTGATTTGTTGTGTATGGCCATGGTATACACACTGTTGGGCGACAGCCCGGATACGGCGTTCCTGCTCGCCACGCTGGAGAGCATGAAGCGGGCGGGGTTGTATCCCCTTGCGCCGCGCTTCCACTCTTTCCCTTACGCCATTGTGCGTTGGTGCACCATCAATCCCGCTTGCACCGCCATGCTCGGAGGGCTGTTCCGTTTGCTTGGATTACGCTATATGGGTCGCGCCTCATGACGGACGGCTGGTTGCATGGTGTGGGGGAGGGCTACCACCCAAGATAGTCGGCAATGCAAAAACGGGAATGCAACCGTAAGGAAGAAGACCTACGCTTCAAATGAAGAGAGAGGCACGGTGGGGAGGAATTGAACGAGGTCGCAAGCTCTTGGAACGAAGGATACGCATTATCCTCAATTTGATGCAAAGACGTTGCAAATGAAAGACAAGGCCAAGGGAGGGGGGGGGGAAAACCGAAGGAAAGGCGGCGTATGCCGCCACGCGTCCTCCGAAGGGGAAAAGGGCATCAAGGATCTTTCCGAGCGATTAACAGGATAGAAACACGACGGAACGTTCTGTATTTCTATCCTTTATTTATGCGGTGCATATCCAAGATGAAGATGAAAACGAAAGACTTAAGGTTGAAAGAAACGGGGCGTTACGCCCTCTTCTCCTCGCGCTGGTCTGCGCGAGCGCGTTCCACCTCGTCCGCGAGATGGACGGGGACATGAGACACTGGTTCGCCATCTTTGCCCTCACGAAGTGCGCGGGTTTCATCCTCGCGGAGGGCGCGGCATACCTCGGCACCCACTGGTCGTCCCGAGGCCTCCTTCCCCGCCTCCAACGTTTTCTGGAGGAAGAACCATAAGTAGGTGCGGTCGTATGGACGGCATCGGGGAAGTAGGATTTAAGATGGCCTCTGATGTAAGACAGGTAATGTTTCCGTACAGGGGAGACGGGGGTGAAGACCATGACGACGGACTACGGCGGAGGGTTTCCCGCGCACGGGAAGATCACGGAAGCAATGAAAGGAACTGCCGCCTGTTTCGCCTATTCCTGTTGCTTCCGGCAGAAAGGTGCCACCGGAGAACGCCGACAAGCTCATAAAGGCAATACAAAGGCACGGACTTCAGCAACTTGGACAATTCCTTCCTGAAAAGGTACAGGCCAACGCATGGCAAAAAGAAAAACTCAATTTTTCGACACCGAAACGTGAGTTCTTCAAACATTTCTCTAATTTTGCACTTGCCAGTTGACTCTGCATTTTCCCAGTGAGCATAGCGATATTGTTTGTAATACTTTGTATTTGAATGCTATAAAGTTACGGCAATTTTCGCTAATCACTAAACTTACAGATATTTA
>CAZGBV010000089.1:0-6349 GCA_964523985.1 uncultured Paraprevotella sp. | reverse complement strand
TTAGTAATCATTTTCTTTTTAAATTAGGACAAGACGAAATCGGATAATTCCGAAATTCTGTTGAATCGTGGGCGAAGGTGGGAGAGGATGTCTGGGCATGGTTTCCATATGTGGATGCTTCCGTAAGACCGCATCCAGTAATGCCGCTAGAACTCCTTTTGGCCATAAAGAAAGCAAAATCGTTCCGAATTGTTATGTCAGGGCTTTGCTATCTTTCCGTTTTCCATAAAGTGCCTCTTTCAAGTATACGGCCGTATAGCCCTTGCCGCACTGCGCCAGTTCTTCGGGAGTACCCTCGAACAGAATTTTCCCTCCACCTCGCCCTCCGTCTGGTCCAATGTCTATGAGAAAGTCTGCCGACTTGACAACATCCATATTGTGTTCGATGATTATCACGGTATTGCCTTTGTCCACCAAGCGGTTCAGTACGTTGAGCAACACACGGATGTCCTCGAAGTGCAAGCCGGTGGTGGGTTCGTCCAAAATGTATATCGTCTGTCCCGTATCGCGCTTGGATAGCTCGGCGGCCAGCTTGATGCGTTGGCTTTCGCCTCCCGATAAGGTAGTGGAAGGCTGTCCCAGTTTGATGTAGCCCAAGCCCACGTCCTGCAAGACTTTTATCTTGTTTAGGATTGATGGTTGGTTCCCGAAAAAATCCACCGCGCGGTCAATAGTCATGTCCAAAACGTCGGCTATTGATTTCCCTTTGAAGCGCACCTCCAGCGTCTCGCGGTTGTAACGCTTCCCGTGGCATATCTCGCAAGGCACGTACACGTCCGGCAGGAAGTTCATTTCTATGGTCTTGTATCCGTTCCCGGCACAGGCCTCGCAACGCCCGCCTTTCACGTTGAACGAGAAGCGTCCCGGTTTGTAGCCTCGTATCTTCGCTTCTGGCAGACTGACGAAAAGGGTTCGGATGTCGTTGAAAACTCCCGTGTAGGTGGCCGGGTTGGAACGCGGTAGGCGTCCGATGGGCGATTGATCTACGCCGACCACCTTGTCCACGAACTCCAGCCCCTCTATTTTGTCATAGGGCAAGGGGTCGCGTAGAGAACGGTACAAATGTTGCGAGAGGATGGGTTGCAAAGTGTCATTGATTAGCGTGGATTTCCCACTACCAGACACACCCGTGACGCAAATCAGTCTGCCCAAAGGGAATTCCGCGTCCACGCCTTTCAGGTTGTTCCCCCGCGCACCCTTCAACCAAAGGGAATGCTTGTTACCTGCCCTGCGACACCGAGGTATTTGGATGGAACAGGTGCGATTCAGATAGCACGAAGTGAGCGTGTTGCGTCCCGACATCTCTTCCGGTGTGCCTTGGAAAACAACTTCTCCTCCCAGACTCCCGGCCTTCGGTCCCATGTCTATGATGTAGTCGGCATTCACCATCATTTCCTCATCGTGCTCCACCACAACCACCGTGTTCCCCGTGTCACGCAAAGACTTCAAGGCATTTATCAGACGGCAGTTGTCCCTCTGGTGCAGTCCGATGCTCGGTTCATCCAATATGTACAGCACGTTGACAAGTTTCGACCCGATTTGCGTAGCCAGACGGATGCGTTGGCTCTCGCCTCCCGACAGCGACATCGATGGGCGGCTCAGCGATAAGTAGTTCAGCCCCACGTCTATGAGGAACTTCAGCCGCGAGCGGATTTCCTTCAGTATTTCCGTCGCTATCCTCTGTTGCTTGTCGGTCAACCGTTCCTCCGCATGCGACAGCCATTCGTACAGTTCGCCGATGTCCATCGCCGACAGCTCCGCGATGTTTTTGCCGGCGAAACGGAAGTGCAGAGCTTCCTTGTTCAGTCGGCTTCCCCCACACTCTGGGCACGCTACCGTTCGGGAGAACTGCTCTGCCCATTTCTGTGCCGAGGCCGGATTCTCGTTTTCCTGCATCATCCGGATGTACTTCGCCAGTCCTTCGTAGGCCATAAAATAGTCCGAGGATGCGTGCGTCAACTGAGCCTTGACGCGCACGCGGTCGGGGCTGCCGTTCATTATCTCGTTCAACGCCTCTTCCGGCAAGACATTGACGGGAGTTTTCAAGTCAGCGTCATATTTTTCTAACAAGGCATCTATCTGCCAGAATATCATGCTGTTTTTATACTTCCCGAGAGGGAGGATGGCACCTTCGTAAACAGAGAGGGTGGGATTGGGAACCACCTTGTCCATGTCTATCAGGCTGACGTATCCCAAGCCGTTGCACCGTAGGCAGGCTCCCTGAGGGGAGTTGAAAGAGAAGTTGTGAGGAGCCGGATCTCGGTAGGACAGGCCGGTGTCCGGGCACATCAGCCGCTTGCTGTAATGCCGCACGACCCCGGTTTCGGTGTCGTAAACCATGAGTTGCCCATCGCCCTGTCGCATGGCGGCGGCCACGCTGTCGTACAACCTCCTTTCGTCCTTCCGTTGTACGCAAAGTTTGTCCACCACGATTTCCACGCTGTGGTTCTTGTAGCGGTCTAATTTCATCCCGTGCGTCACTTCGTGTATCTCGCCGTCGACGCGCACGTATAGGTATCCCTTGCGGCGTATCGTCTCGAATAGTTCCTTGTAATGCCCTTTGCGATTGCGTACCGCAGGAGCCAGCAAGTAAATGCACCGCCCCTCGTAATCTTTGATAATCAAGTCTGTCACCTGCTCTTCGGTGTGACGCACCATCTTCTTACCCGACAGGTAGGAATAAGCCTCTCCGGCACGGGCATACAGCAAACGCAGGAAATCGTAGATTTCGGTAGTCGTCCCCACGGTGGAGCGGGGATTTTTGTTGGTTGTCTTTTGGTCGATGGAAATCACAGGGCTCAATCCCGTGATTTTGTCCACGTCCGGACGTTCCAGATTGCCCAGAAAGTTACGAGCGTAAGCCGAGAACGTATCTATGTAACGGCGTTGTCCCTCAGCGAATATCGTGTCGAAAGCCAACGAAGACTTCCCGCTTCCGCTAAGTCCTGTTATCACCGTTAGACTGTGGCGAGGCAGTTCCACGTCCACGTTTTTCAAGTTATGCACCCGTGCGCCGAATACCTCTATTTTCCCCCTTTCGCCGTCCATCGTCTGCCTCTTACCTCTTAGTCTCCGTCATCGCCCGTTTCCGGATAACCGGTCAGCACGTTTACATCTTTCCTTATCTTGTATTCCCTGCCGTCTGCCCCGTGCGCGTTGACTACCACGAAGTACACCCCGTCCTTGACTGTCTTGCCGTGGAACGTCCCGTCCCATCCGCCATCGGTGGAGTCCCACGTGTACAGTCTCTGTCCCCACCGGTTGAAGATGACGGCCTTGAAGTTGACAATGGATTGATAACCTTCCTTCACCTTGTATATGTCGTTGTAGCCATCCCCGTTGGGGGAGAAGGCGTTCGGCATTTCCAAGGTCGACTCGCTGATGGTGACAGTGAACGGCTGTACCTCTCCCTCTGTGGGAAACAAGATGGTGTCGTTTCCGTGGACGAAAGTGGCATAGAACTGTACGTAGAAAGTCCCGCTTTCGGTGAAAGTGAACTCCAAGTCCTCATCGAAGCGGTCTATGATTGGAGCATCCTCCTGTCCCTTGCGATAGACGCGCCACTCATATCGCCCCGTGTATTCGCCCAAGTTTTCCACGTTAGAAGTGAAATGTCCCGTCAAGGGGGCGGACTGGGAATCTGAAGCGTATTCCAGCTCTTCGCCCGTTGCCGTCGTGTAACGCGCGGCTGGATTGGCCGTCGGGTAAGGTATTTGCGCCAGAAGTGAGAAAGGCATAACGCACCACACCCATAAAAGTTTTGAAACCATGCTAGAATACAAGTTTTGTGCAAAATTAATGTTTCTCGTTGACATAACCACTTTTTTTGTGTAATTTTGTCCGCGTTAGGAAAAGATAATGACATACCCGAAAAGATTCATATATGCGTTGGTTGCTTTGCTGTCCTTACAACCGATGGTTCGGGCGCAGGAGGAGGGAACTTTCGTGCATACCATCAAACAAGGGGAAACGGTTTATTCCATATCCCGCACTTATCAGGTGCCTGTCGAATCCATTCTTAAGCTGAATCCGACGGCTTCGACGAGTATCAAGGCAGGGGAAACGCTGACCATCCCGCAACGGCAAACGGGTGGAGAGGGAAGACGTTTCCACACAATCCAGGCGGGAGAAACGCTTTACGGTCTGACGAAAGCTTACGGGGTGAGTGCCGAGGAGATTTGCAAGGCCAACCCGGGACTTACAGCGGAGAATTTCAAGGCAGGAATGGTGGTGCGTATACCGGTTTCCGCTATGCCTGCGGGCATGGCGGAAACTAAGGAGGCCGCCCAACCGCCGGGGGTGGCACAATCGGAATGTCGGGAGATGCACAAGGTGAAACGCAAGGAGACGCTCTATGGCATCGCCCGGGACTTTGGCGTGACGGAAACGGATTTGAAAGCGGTAAACCCGAAAATGAACGAACCGGACTATAAACTGCGTAGGGGTGACTTCATCTGCATCCCTTTCTCCAAGGCGCGGAAGCAGGAAGAAGATATACCCACCAACGAAGAATTGATGGAGAGGAAAAAAACGTCTGCCCCGCAACGGTTGGTACGCGTGGGGGTCATCCTGCCTTTCAAGGGGGGAGCGGCGGAAAACGGGAAGATGGTAGAGTTTTACAGGGGTGTGCTGATGGCAGTGGAAGAGACGAAGAAATCGGGTACGTCGGTGGATGTGTTCGCCTATGATTCGGGAAAGACCGCGGCCGACATCAAAGCCGTCCTGAGTGCACACACACTTGAGAATATGGACTTCATCGTTGGCCCGCTGTATCAGGAACAGATAACCCTTCTCGGAAAGTTTTGCCAACAACACCACGTCAGGTTGGTGGTACCGTTTTCTTCCTTCGGCGATGACGTATATGAAAACCCGTATTATTTTGCTGTCAACCCTCCCAAGTCGTATCGTTTCGCGGAAGCATCACGACTGACCGCCGAAATTTTCGGGAAAGACAACATCGTATTTTTGGAAAGCGAAGAAAACGACAAGGACGCGGCAGTTTTCGTCGATGCTGTCCGGAAACGGTTGGAACGAAACGGAAATGTGGTGAGGTGCGTGAAGACGGATGATGATGACCAGAAGTGGGTGAAAGTGATGAGCCAAGAAAAGAACAATGTCATTATTCCCAATTCTTCAGACATAAAATTGCTGAACCTCTTGTTTCCCAAGCTGAAGGAGTTCTGCGAAAAACATTCTGGATACGCGATTAAACTGGTGGGCTATCCGGAATGGCAGACCTACACCGACAGCCATTTGGAAAACTTCTATAAGTTCGACACCTATGCTTATACGTCTTTTTACATGAATCCGCTGAACGGCAAGGCGGACGGATTCGAAAGCGCGTATCGAAAGGCGTTCCGTGCGCCTACTATTGTGTCGTGGCCGCGCTTTGGTATGTTGGGCTACGACACGGCAATGTATTTTCTGGAAGGCATCTCGACGTATGGGGAGGACTTCGACCGACACTTGCCGCAAATCACCGCTACGCCCTACCAACACCGCTTTGACTTCCGGCGCGTGAGCAACTGGGGCGGCTTCATCAACCAAGAGGTGGAGTTCATCCATTACAGCCCGTCGCATAGCATCGAACTCATCCGTCTGAAAAAATGAGGAAGGAGTTGCTCGTGTCGGTGGCAGTCTGTTGCATGACTCATATAAGTGCATACGGGCAAATCGGGGAGCCGCGCAACGATTTGGCGGTGGGTTTCAATGCGGGTTACACGCTGAACAGGGTATCGTTCAATCCTACCGTACAACAAAAACTGAAAGGATCTCCGACGTTCGGCTTCACGGCGAGATACACGTGCGAGAAGTATTTCAAAAGTTTGTGTTCTATCCAATTGGAAATAAATTATGCAGACTTGGGGTGGGAGGAAAACATAGAAACGTCTGACGATACTTACAAAAGGGATATCAGCTACATACAAATCCCGATATTGGCACGCATGGGTTGGGGCTACGAACGGAAAGGCGCGTTGTTTTACGTCGTGGCTGGCCCACAAGTGGGTTTCTATTTGGGCGATACGGAAAACAAGGGTGGGGTGTTTAACGATTCCACGCTGAACTTGCGTCCGGGTAGGGTGACAGGTCAATACGGTTTGGCGGTGAAGAACAAGTTCGAATACGGTATCACAGGGGGTATGGGTCTTGAAGTCAACACCAAAATCGGACATTTCCTTTTGGAGGGGCGTTACTATTACGGGTTGAGCGATGTGTTCGGCAATAGCAAAAAAGACGTGTTCGGCAGGTCATCGAACGGAACCATCGTGGTAAAGGCGAGCTATCTTTTCGACATCGTGCGCACGCGGTGGACTTCGGTGGGCAAAAGGTAGAAGCGACTGTTTTTATC
>CAZGBV010000088.1:0-6475 GCA_964523985.1 uncultured Paraprevotella sp. | reverse complement strand
CGTCCGGCAAGTGGTAACACACGGAAAAGTTTCCTTTCGTTTCCGCATGGCCGGGTCTCGCGTCACATATCAATCCCCTCACCGTCAGATTCTTCTTGAAATCAATGCCCTCTTCGTCCAAAATCTTGAACACGCTTTCTTTGGCAGACCAGTGAAGAAGGAGTTCGTATGCTGTCCGTGCCTCCTCTTCTGAGTCTGTTATGCGTTTTTTCAGTCTCATTATTCGTTCCGAAAACGCCTCGATGTCGATGCCGACATCGTGTTTTTCCGAAAGCAACACCGCCGCGTAACCGTGCGTGTGGGAAATGGAAAGACGCAGACCACCGTCGCGGAAGAAAGGGCGGCCTGAAGGCAGGTATTCTACTTGCGGCTCTTCTCCCGTCAAGGTGAAAATGAGCAAGCGCACTGTCGCGTATTCTATCCGCCTCTTCTCAGTCACGAAACGGAAAGCTTGTTCTCTGTAATATGCGCTACGAGGCAACATATCACATACTTCCTCAAGGGTTTCGGTGATTTTCCAAATCCCTCCCCAGCTTTCTTCTTCGTTGTTTATTTCCTGAAACAGCGGCATACGTTCTTTTTACGGTCATGCTCCGTCCATCTTTTCGGGATTTTCCACCGTCACTTTTATCTTCAGCAATCTACGGTCGTCCATCTCCAGCACTTCGAAACGGTAGTTCTTGTACCTAATTACCTCGTGTCGTTCCGGGAACTCGCCTTTGATTTCAAGCAGGAGTCCGGCCAAGGTGTCGGCTTCACCTTCCACCTCCTCGAAGAAGTCGTCGTCCATCTTCATGATTCTGAAGAAGTCGGTGAGCAACACTTTTGCCTCGAATACGTAAGTGTCGGCATTTAGCCGTACGTACTGGCGTTCGTCTTCGTCGTACTCGTCGTTTATTTCGCCCACTATTTCTTCGATGATGTCCTCCATCGTCACGATACCCGACGTGCCTCCGAACTCGTCCACAACGATGGCGATATGCACCTTGTTCTGCTGGAAGTTCCCCAACAGGTCGTCAATTTTCTTCGTTTCGGGGACGAAATAAGGCGGTCTGATTAGAGACTGCCAGCGGAAGCTGGTCGGCTTGTTCAGATGAGGTAGCAAGTCCTTGATGTAAAGTACGCCTTTTATGTTGTCGCGTGAGTCAGCGTACACCGGGATGCGGGAATAGTTGCTTTCCACAATGCAACGGAGCACTTCCGGATAGGGTGTCTTCATGTCTAAGTCCACGACATCCGTACGAGGTGTCATGATTTCTTTGGCCATTTCGCCCCCAAACCGGATAATTCCCTCCAGTATGTTCTGCTCTTCGGCAATGTACTTTTGGTCTGTCAACTCCAAGGCCTGTTCTAATTCGTCCACCGAAATCGCGTGGTTTTCCTTGTGCACCACTTTCATGGCCAGTTTTCGCGACCGCACCAGTATCGACGAGAGAGGCCAAAACAATTTTTCTATCCAGACAAAAGACGGAGCTACCATGCGACAGAAGCCCAACGTGTGCTGGGAAGAATAGATTTTCGGCATGATTTCCCCGAACAACAAAAGCAGGAAGGTGAGCAGGACGGTCATGAAAAGGAATTCCAACAGACGGCTATCTCCGAAATCCAAAGTCTTACTGAAAAAGAGATTCAGTAACATGATGATGGCCACATTTACGAAGTTGTTGGTTATCAAGATAGTGGCAAGCAAACGTTCCGAATCTCCCTTCAACGCGAGAATCTTGCCGTCTGCCGCGTACTTGTTTTCTTCTATCTTGCCCATGTCTGTGGGAGAAAGTGAAAAAAAAGCAATCTCGGATGCTGAAACAAAGCCCGAACACCCCAACAACAGCACGGACAAGAAAAGAGCTGTAGCGGCTCCCCAATCTGGAGGGCATACCTCTATATGGTCAAATAATGTTATGAATCGGGATAAATATGTGTCGGAATCCAAAATGCATTGTTTTAGTTACACGTTAAAACGGCAAGTCTTCTTTCTTCCCGCCATACGCCGATACCTGCGCGGGTTGAGGAGAAAGGGCGGAGGGACTTGAGGCCGTATTAGGCTGATTGCGAGGACTGAGCATCTCCATGCTGTCCGCGAATATCTCCGTGATGTACCGTTTCACTCCTTTCTGGTCGTCGTAAGAACGGGAACGAATTTTCCCTTCGATGAACAACTTATCACCCTTGTGGACGTATTTCTCCGCCGTTTCGGCCATCCCTTTCTTCCACAACACGACGTTATGCCATTCCGTGCGTTCCGGCACTTCCGTGCCGTTCGGTAGGCGGTATCCTCTCTCCGTAGTAGCCAAGCTGAACGAAGCTACGGCCACTCCCTTGTCCACGTAACGGATGTCGGGATCTTTCCCCACATTCCCTATCAACATTACCTTATTCAAAGACATACGCTTCTCTTTTTGAAAACTTCTACAAAATTAATAAATAAACCATGTTCCGCCAACTTTAACGTCACTTTTTACACATCGCTTTTCTTACCAAAGGCCGAACCTATCGAACAGTTTCGTGATTAAGCGGGGGAACGCGTAGTTTGACAGGTTTCCTCTCTTGACCCAGCAGACGGCGCGTTCGAAGTCGTCGGGCTTGAGCATCGGCTTCACCTTGTAAAAGTTGCAAACCAACGTGCGATGGGTTAAATGATGGCGGAGGCCTCCACACAGGAAAGTCTTCACAGTCTTGTCCGACCTGATGAAGGGAGGAATGACCTTGCTCCCCAACAAGACTTCCGGGGAACACGCCGTTGGGGTCTCTGTCAAGAAAGGTTCATACAATCCTTTCCATATATCGTTGTCTTCCCGCCGGAACACTGCCACTTCTCCTTCTACCTCTATATATATATAATGTAGGTAGCGTTCGGTCACGGCCGACGAACGCGACTTCATGGGGAAGTCTCTCACCTTTCCGTCGCGGAGGGCAACGCATCCATCGGCCAACGGGCATTCCCCGCATTTGGGATTGTTGGGAACGCACTGCATGGCACCGAAGTCCATCACGGCTTGGTTATAGTCTGCCGCCTCTTTGCCGTCGGGCAACAAATTCCGCGCCAAGGCCGCGAAATATTTCTTCCCTTTTCCGGTGTCCGAGGGTTCTTCGACCCCGAAATAGCGGGAAAGCACGCGGTATACGTTCCCGTCCACCACGGCATAGGGTAGGCCGAAAGCGAAAGAGGCTATGGCGGCTGCCGTGTAGTCTCCCACGCCTTTCAGTCGGCGGATGTCTTCGTAACACTTTGGGAAACCTCCTCCCTCTACTATTTGTCGCGCGGCGGCAAGCATGTTCCTCGCACGGGAATAGTAACCTAAACCCTGCCAGCATTTCAGAACCTCGTCTTCCGAGGCGGCGGCCAATGTTTCCACGCGGGGGAAGCGGTCTATGAAATGCAGAAAGTAATCGTGCCCTTGGACTATCCGCGTCTGTTGGAGAATGACCTCTGAAACCCAGATAACGTAAGGGTCGCGAACGTTCCTCCATGGCAGATTCCTTCCGTTTTCATGATACCATGCCGACAATTTGCTGGCAAAGACACAATCTTTCATCCTTTAAGGAAATAGGTTGACAGCGCAAATTTAGCTCTTTTGGGGCATTGAAAAACAAAAAAAACGTTTTTTTTCACTGATATCCTTTCTTTCCTTGGTAAAAAGCTATATATTTGCATTTCAATAAACTAAGAATTAGATATTTACAAACATTTATTTTTACAGAAAGATGACAAAAGCAGAAATCGTAAACGAGATTTCCAGAAAATCGGGAATCGAAAGAGCCACAGTGTTAATTGCTGTGGAAGGATTTATGGAATCGGTGAAGGAATCCTTGATTCAAAGAGGAGAAAACGTCTATCTCCGCGGCTTCGGTAGTTTTATTCTTAAGAAAAGAGCCAAGAAGACGGCTCGCAACATCTCCAAGAATACGACGATAATCATAGAAGAGCATAACATCGCAGCCTTCAAGCCGGCCAAAGTGTTCGCCGAAGCAATCAAGAAGTAAGGACTGCCCGAACCGTGGAGGCCGTAAACGGATTTATTAACTTATAAAAAATGGAGTCATGCCCAGTGGGAAAAAGAAAAAAAGACACAAGATGGCTACGCACAAACGTAAGAAAAGATTAAGGAAAAACAGACATAAGAGCAAGTAGCCGACGCTTGTCTGTAAGTAAAGAATAGGGAACAAACTTGGACGGGTTCTTTACGGATTCCGACAAGTTTGTTCTTTGTTTGCACAAGGTTGCAAAGAATCAAGAATCAAATACTAAAGCAAAAGGAATGACAAGCGAAGTTATAGTAGACGTTCAGCCTAAAGAAATTTCCATTGCTTTGTTGGAGGACAAGAGGTTGGTGGAATTCCAGAAAGAAGGTCGGACGGCCTCTTTCGTGGTTGGCAACATATACTTGGCAAAGGTGAGGAAACTCATGCCGGGGCTGAACGCGTGCTTTGTGAACGTGGGCTATGAACGCGACGCTTTCTTACATTATCTTGACCTTGGCCTTAAATTCAATTCTTACAACAAATACCTTAAGCAATTAACCGGCGATAAGAAGAAGATGTTCCCTTTCTCCAAGGCTTCCATCTTGCCAGACCTTGAGAAAGACGGGAGTGTGCAGACCACGCTCCAGCAAGGACAGGAGATGCTGGTGCAAATCATAAAGGAACCCATCTCGACCAAAGGGCCGCGCCTGACGTGTGAACTGTCGTTCCCCGGGCGTTTCCTTGTGTTGATGCCTTTTCAGGACAAGGTGTCGGTGTCTTCCAAGATAAAGTCGTCGGCCGAACGTGCACGTCTGAAGCAACTCATCCAAAGCATCAAACCCAAGAACTTCGGTATCATCGTCAGGACGGTGGCGGAGGGGAAGCGCGTGGCCGAACTCGATTCTGAACTCAAGGTGTTGGTGAAAAGATGCGAAGATGCCTTTGCCAAAGCTCAGAAAGCAAGCAAGCTCCCGGAACTGGTTTTCGAGGAAACCAGCCGCACGGTAGCCATGCTTAGGGACTTATTCAACCCATCGTATGAAAACATTTATATCAACGATACGGATATTTTCAGCGAAGTGAGGAGTTATGTGACGTTGATATCCCCTGAAAGCGCGGGCATCGTGAAGCAATACAAGGGTAAGTTGCCCATCTTCGATAATTTCGATGTGACCAAGCAAATCAAATCGTCTTTCGGGAAAACAGTGTCGTATAAGCATGGGGCTTATCTGATTATCGAACATACGGAAGCACTGCACGTCGTGGATGTAAACAGCGGGAACCGCACTAAGTCGAAGGACGGGCAGGAAGCCAATGCGCTGGAAGTCAACCTCGGGGCGGCCGACGAACTGGCACGCCAGTTGAGGCTACGCGACATGGGAGGTATTATCGTGGTGGATTTCATCGACATGAGCGTGGCGGAGGACAGACAGAAACTGTATGAACGTATGTGCGAGAACATGAAGAAGGATCGCGCCCGCCACAACATCCTGCCGTTAAGCAAGTTTGGCTTGATGCAAATCACGCGCCAACGAGTGCGGCCGGCCATAGACGTGAATGTGGACGAGGTATGTCCCACTTGTTTCGGTAGGGGCACCGTGAAGTCAAGTTTTCTCTTTACCGATGTTTTGGAGAGTAAAATTGGCACGATGGCTAACAAATTAGGTATTAAGAATTTCACACTTCATGTCCACCCGTATGTGGCGGCCTATATCAATCAAGGCATCGTTTCCCTGAAACGCAAGTGGCAAGTCAAATACGGGTTCGGGCTTAAAGTCATTCCCAGCCAGAAACTGGGTTTCCTGCAATATGAGTTCTACGACAGGAACGGGCAGGAAATAGACATGAAGGAAGAAATAGAAATCAAGCATTGAAGCGGACGGGTCGGGTGTGTCAAGGCTGAAATGACCGCTTCGGAAAGTCGCGCATTGTAACTGCCAGACGTGAAAGAGCCGTATTGAATCTTGAATGACGATACGACTCTTTCTCTTGTGTCTCAGATTAAAAGCTCAATTTCGGGAAGATTGAACTTTAACGCAACCTCTTGGATTTTTGTACTTCGATTTTGAATCTAAGAAACCGCCTTCGCTTGCGCACAATGGATGACAGTCTTACGGGCGCGGGTGGGGAAATCAGACATACGATCCGTTTTGGGGTAGCCGTTGCCCGTAATTCCTGCTGTATTAGGTTGTGCGGTTGCCGAGATATATGTACAACGCCTTTGTGAAAAGTGCGTCCAGCCAATCTTCTGCAACCTCCGCAAAGTCAACCGCGTCGAAGCGACCAAGGAATGCCATCCGGCAGGGAGGCAGGGAATAAGTTGTCGGCTCTTTATACATTATTTTATCTTCTGTCTTTCTCGCCATAACGCGGGGATACTAAAACTCCTCCAATCATGTACCGTATCGCGACTGCCTTGTGGATGATGCGCCTGTTACCGTCATCCGCGGACTTTGTCGGATAATCTCGTAATGCGCCCCGCGTTGAACAAACGTTACAAAAAGTGGCCGTT
>CAZGBV010000087.1:0-6597 GCA_964523985.1 uncultured Paraprevotella sp. | reverse complement strand
CGGACATTGAATCAAAACGAGTGAGGAACATGGAAATAATGCGTATGGACGGGGCGGATGCCGGATTGTATCCGCTGGTGGGGCCGCTGGTCATGAACCCGGCTATTATAAGGCAGAACAACAATTATCCTTTTAAGACCTCGACCCGCTATTGGTGGTACATCGCCATGGCGGACGGGGTTGTCGCAGGTTTCATGCCCGTGAAGAAAAACGGATTGCGTTGTCATATAGATAATTATTACATACAAGGCGACCGTGCGGAAACGATAGATGCCTTGTTGCCGCACGTAGTGGAGGATGCGGAGAGCGGCTCCTTGCTGACGGCCATGGTGCATAAGCGCCACGCGGAGGCTTTCCGGCGGAACGGCTTCCGGGCGGTAAAACGACTGTCGCTATACGAAAAGATGCAATACGCTCCCGCTCCAGAGAAATGATGCGGCGGTTGAACGTGTATGAAGCCACGCAGCGGCGATTGAAAGTCGTTTTCGATTATTTCGACTACGTGTATGTTTCTTTCTCCGGCGGCAAGGACAGCGGCGTACTTCTGAACTTGTGCATCAACTACCTCCGAAAGCACGAGCCGGGACGGAAGCTCGGTGTGTTCCACATGGATTACGAGGCGCAGTACCGCCAGACTACGGAGTATGTGGAGCAAACGATGGCCGCTCATCCCGACATCTTGGAAGTGTATCACTGTTGCGTCCCTTTCAAGGTTTCCTCCAGCACCTCGATGTACCAGTCCTATTGGCGACCGTGGGAGGAAAGCAAGCGCGACATCTGGGTCAGGGAAATGCCGCGGAACTGCTATACGGTCGAAGACTTCGACTTCTTCAACGAAGAGTTGTGGGACTATGATTTCCAACTCCTCTTCGCCCCGTGGTTGCGTAGGCAGAAGAAATACAAGAGAGTATGCTGTCTGGTGGGGATACGCACGCAGGAAAGTTTCAACCGATGGAGAAGCATCCACAGCGACAGGAACTACAAACGTCTGGCTTATTACAAGTGGACTCATAGGATTGACCATCACATATACAACGCATATCCCATCTACGACTGGAAAACCACGGATGTCTGGGTGGCGAACGGGAAATTCAAATGGGCGTATAACCGCTTGTACGACTTGTATTATCAGGCCGGAATCCCCATCTCCCACCAGCGTGTGGCCAGCCCGTTCATTTCTCAGGCCATTTCCGCACTGAATGTTTACCGTGTCGTCGACCCCGACACGTGGGGGCGTATGTTGGGGCGAGTCAACGGGGTGAACTTCGCGGGCATGTACGGGCGCACCATGGCAATGGGGTGGAGGTCAATCAAATGTCCGCCCGGCTTCTCGTGGAAGGAATACATGTATTTCCTCTTGGATATGCTCCCGGAGGACACCCGGCGGAACTACCTCAACAAGCTGGACGTGAGCATACGCTTCTGGCGCGAGCACGGGGGATGCCTGAGCGCGGAGACGATAAACAGGTTGCGGCAGGCACACGTGGATTTCACCATCGGGATGCCGACGGCCTACCATACCGACAAGCAACCGGTAAGGATGGAATACTTGGACGACATTGACATCCCCGAATTCAAGGAAATTCCGACCTATAAACGTATGTGTATCTGCATATTGAAAAATGATCACACGTGCAAGTACATGGGCTTCTCGCAGACCAAGCAGGAAAAGGAACAGCGCGAAAGAGTGATGAGAAAATACAAATCGTTGGAACATGAACGAATATAAAAGCCCGGTGTACAACATTATCGCGGTGCCGGTAGAAAAGGTGGTGGCAAATGAGTACAACCCTAACGTGGTGGCTCCTCCAGAGATGAAATTGCTGGAGCTTTCCATTTGGGAGGACGGGTACACCATGCCGTGCGTGTGTTACTACCGCAAGGATGACGACGTATATGAAATTGTGGACGGTTTCCATCGCTATCAGGTAATGAAGACCTCGCAACGCATTTACGAAAGGGAGAAGGGGTTGCTTCCCGTTTCCGTCATCGACAAGGACATTTCGGAACGTATGGCATCCACCATACGCCACAACCGGGCTCGCGGGATGCACACGGTGGAACTGATGAGCCACATCGTGTCCGAGCTGACCAAGTCGGGAATGTCGGACAGCTGGATACTGCGCAACATAGGGATGGACAAGGATGAACTCTTGCGGCTGAAACAGATATCGGGGCTGGCGGAGCTTTTCGCCGACAAGTCTTTCAGTCTGTCGGACGAATGGAAGGAAGAATAGCCTGCGGGTTTCCGTCGCTCTTCCTTGAATCGTGGGGCGGCGGGAAGCCTGATACCTCCTGCCGCGCGGACACGGATTTGTGACGGCAGAAAAGAAAACGAGCCGCAGGTAGGTGGGAGGGCGTGAGCCGCGTTTCCCTGCGCTTCTTCCACCCCGCATCAGGTCAGGAATACTTCTTCGGATAACGGAAAAGAATGCTTGCCAACGCGCAGGCTCCCATGATGAACGGATAATATAAAAAAGGTATGATATCCGTGGGGGCGACCGATGCCAATCCGGCAGCCATCAGGAGTTGCGCTCCGTAGGGGATTAGCCCTTGCGTGAAACAGGAAAAAGTGTCGAGGATGCTCGCGCTCTTGCGCTTGTCTACTCCGTACTTCCCGGCGATGTCGTGAGCCAATGGCCCCGCTGTGATGATAGCCACCGTGTTGTTCGCCGTGCACAGGTTGACGATGCTCACTAACGCCGCGATGCTTAGTTCCGCCCCGCGTCTGGAGCGCACACGGCGGGTCAGTGCGTGCAGGATGTAATCGACTCCTCCGTTGTGGCGGACGATTTCCATCAGTCCGCCCGCCATCATGGTGATGATGATTAATTCGCCCATCCCCGTGATGCCTTCTCCCATGGCAGAGAACCAGCCGAACGGGTCGTATGCGCCCGTCCAGACACCCACCACGCCGCTCAACGCCAAGCCGATTGTCAGGACTGCCATGACATTCACTCCCACGACAGCCGTCACCAGCACCACCAGATATGGGACGACCTTGATCCAGTCCACCTCGGGCAGTTGGCGTGGCGCGTGGACGTGCACTCCCAGGAAGATATAAAACGCGAAGGCGATGGCGGCGGCGGGCATGACAATCTGCGAATTGACCTTGAACTTGTCGCTCAGCCTACATCCCTGCGTCCGGGTCGCCGTGATGGTTGTGTCGGAGATGAACGACAGATTGTCGCCGAAAAAGGCTCCTCCGGCCACGATGGCCACCAGCAACGGGATGCCGGTATCCGTCTCACGGGCCACCCCTGCCGCCAAGGGTGTCAACGCCACAATCGTACCCACCGAAGTCCCTATGGAAAGCGAGATAAAGCACGCTGCCAGAAAGATGCCCCCCAACAGCAGGTTGTCCGGCAAAAGCCGCAACGAGAGGTTCACCGTCGCGTCGATGGCTCCCATGGCCTTGGCCGACGAGGCGAAAGCCCCCGCAAGGACGAAAATCCATATCATCAGCATGAGGTTCGGCGAGCCGGCTCCGCGGGAAAACACCTTTATCCGCTCTTCCAGCGTGATGCCGCGCATGGTGGCTACGGCATAAACGGACGATGCCATGAAAGCCACCGTGATGGGTACTTTGTAAAAGTCGCCGACGATGATGCCGGTGGCGAGGTAAAGGACGGCGAAGACGAGCAACGGGCTGACGGCCATCACGCTTTTTGCATTTACTGACATTTCAAGACGTTTTTCACGTGGGTCGCCGCTTTTCCGCTACCCGTGTGTTGAATGAGAGATTCCTTGGTATGGCCGCCTCCCGTGCGAACAGGGAACCAGCGCGAAGATACGTCATTTTGACGGTTCGTGCGGCATGAAAAAGATAAAATCTCTCCTCGGGAAATATTTTTTAGCGTAAGCGGACGTTTATTGGGAAAAAATACTATTTTTGCATATCGGAAAGACGGACTGCAGTGCGTCAGACGACAGAGAAACTAATACCAATAATAACCAAAACTAACAGGTATGGGGAAAATAGTAACTATGGGAGAAATCATGCTCCGCTTGTCCACTCCGGGACAATCCCGTTTCGTTCAGACGGACACTTTCGATGTCAATTACGGTGGCGGGGAAGCCAACGTAGCCGTAAGTTGCGCCAATTACGGGCACGAGGCCTATTTCGTCTCCAAGTTGCCCAAGCATGAAATAGGTCAGGCTGCCGTGAACGCCCTGCGCCGTTTCGGTGTGCACATCGACTTCATCGCCCGCGGCGGCAACCGCGTGGGGATATACTATCTGGAAACGGGAGCCTCCATGCGTCCTTCCAAGGTGATTTACGACCGTGCCGGCTCTTCCATAGCGGAAGCCTGTCCCTGCGACTTTGATTTCGATGCCATCATGGAAGGTGCCGAATGGTTCCATTGGAGCGGCATCACGCCGGCCATCTCGGATGCCAGTGCCGAATGTCTGCGTTTGGCATGTGTCGCGGCCAAGAAACACGGGGTGACGGTCTCGTGCGACCTCAATTTCCGCAAGAAACTCTGGACATCCGAGAAAGCCCAAAGCATCATGAAGCCCTTGATGCAATACGTGGATGTGTGCATCGGAAACGAGGAAGATGCCGAGCTCTGCCTCGGCTTCAAGCCGGATGCGGACGTGGAGGGAGGCAAGACTGAAGCCGAGGGCTACAAAGGCATCTTCAAGGGCATGATGGACACGTTCGGTTTCAAGTATGTCATTTCCACCTTGCGCGAATCCATTTCGGCTACCCACAATGGATGGAAAGCCATGATATATGATGGCAAGGAGTTCTATGTGTCCAAACGCTACGACATCAATCCCATCATCGACCGCGTGGGTGGGGGTGACTCGTTTTCCGGCGGTGTCATCCACGGCCTGCTGACCATGAAGGATCAAGGCGAGGCGTTGGAATTCGCTGTGGCGGCTTCGGCCTTGAAACATACCATCCCCGGCGACTTCAACATGGTTTCTGCCGAAGAAGTGGCCTCGTTGGCCGGAGGCTCCGCCAACGGACGCGTGCAAAGATGAACCGGCTCAACAATAACAAGAAAAGATATGGCAAAGTTCGATAAGATTGCAGTCTTGCAAAAGATAGGGGAGACCGGCATGGTTCCCGTGTTCTATCACTCTAACGCCGAGACGGCCAAGAAAGTAATCAAGGCTTGTTACGACGGGGGCGTGCGTGCGTTTGAGTTCACCAACCGGGGCGACTTCGCTCAGGAAGTGTTCGCCGAATGCGTGAAGTTCGCCGCCAAGGAATGCCCGGAACTGGCCTTGGGCGTAGGCACCGTGGTGGATGCCCCGACGGCCGCCTTATATATCCAGTTAGGGGCATGCTTCGTCGTCGGGCCACTGTTCAACCCTGACATCGTGCCGGTATGCAACCGCCGTTCCGTTCCCTACTGTCCGGGGTGCGGTACCGTGTCGGAAATCGGCAAGGCGCAGGAGTTAGGTTGCGACCTTTGCAAGCTCTTCCCCGGCGACGTGTACGGCCCTGCTTTCGTGAAAGGTATGATGGCTCCGTGTCCGTGGTCTAAGATTATGGTGACAGGGGGCGTGGCTCCCACGAAGGACAACCTCACGGCCTGGTTTAAGGCAGGGGTCTATTGTGTGGGCATGGGTTCCAAGTTGTTCCCGAAGGATGAGGTGGCTGCCGGGAACTGGCAATACATCACGGACAAGTGCAAGGAGGCTTTGGGCTATATTGCCGAAGTCCGCGTGAAATGAAGGAAATCCCGGTCGTCGCCCTCCTTTGGTATGTGCGGTATGTGGGGGAATGGACAGTATGACGGTGCTTCGGGTTTGTGAGAAAAGAGGATGTAGTTTATTTACATGATTTTTTCATATCGAAAGTGAAACGGCAAGATGCGGCTTTTGCAAAGCCGCATCTTTTTGGATTTCTCCAAACTTGGCAAAAAGGAAGTCCCTGCCAGAAAATCCTGCCTACCTCCGCAGATGCGGCGGGACACGAATACGGGGGACGCTTCCCGAAAAGCATCCCCCGTTGTGATAAAAGCCGCACCGATGATGTGATGAAAACTCCGAGCTAAAAAGATTTGAGTGCCCGTCACCTTTGTAATCCACCGGCATAAAAGCTACCCGAAGGCGTGGCCCGCCATTGGTGAACGAAACATTCTCGGTTTTCTGAAATAATTTGATGAGTATCCCAATCTAACCGATGCGGCCCTTTTTCCGTATGGCAAAAGTAAGTCTTTGCGTCCGAAAAAACAAATAAAATGCGTGTTTTTTTTTGTTCAAAGATGAAATCGGGGCTGGAAACTGCGACAATACAGAATCTATCAAAGGGCGCGTGTCCCTCGGGGATTCCGTTATTATGTCTCTGGTTTTTTCTGGTGTTGGGCGCATACTACGAATACAAGTCGGCCTCCATTGGAAGCTGGCTCGGAAGCCATCGCGCCGGAAACGGCGGAATACCGACGGGACAATTACTGCACGAGCAAGTTGCAACAATATTCAAATCGTTGTTAATCTGTACTTTATGCTGGGCTCGTCTTTCATTTGCGGCAGACTTGCAGAAAAAATTGCGGTTCGTTCCGCTGGAATGCTTGCGTGGAAGCATACCCCGCCCTTTTTCCATTTTGGAAACAACCACCGCACTGATACCCTGAATGC
>CAZGBV010000086.1:0-7066 GCA_964523985.1 uncultured Paraprevotella sp. | reverse complement strand
TTGCTTCCGGTTCCCGGTACACTTTCCGGATGATGTCCGCTTCGCCCCAACCATAGTTTTCCACCAATTTTCCGTTCAGTTCCTTGTCCAGAAGTCCCTTGAGCCAGTCACCTATCAGACGTTTGCCCAATGCCGTGCCGCTACCCTCGTCTCCCAAGATATAACCCAGCGAGGATACATGTTGCACGATTTCCCGCCCGTCATAGCAACAGGAGTTGGAGCCGGTTCCCAAGATGCAGACGATGCCGGCTTCGTGTCCGCACAAGGCTCGCGCGGCTCCCAGCAGGTCGGAGCGTGCTTTGGTTGCGGAGCGGGGTAAAAGCTCGGCAAGGACGTGTTCTATCTTGGCGCGGACGGACGGCAAGCATCCGGCCCCATAATAATAAATGTCTGCCTCAATCTCCGGATATTGGGGAAAGGGCGACATCCGGGGCATCAGTTCCGTTCGCAGTATTTCCCGTATGTCGGAAAGTTCCAACAAAGCCGGGTTGAGGCCACGCGTACGAAAGAACAAGGGTTCTCGGCCGGGATACGCCAGGCACCAGTCGGTCTTCGTGGAACCTCCATCGGCCACCAGCAGGACTTTCCGCGTTTCACACCGTGTCTCCATAGCGTTCTTTTTTCCCGAAATCCGGGTCTATTCTCAGAAGAGCCGTGACACCCACCGTCACCAAGCAACAAGCCATCACGACGAGGAAGAACCGGAAGTACCCTACGGCTTCCTGCAATTCCCCGGCCACGGCTCCCGGCAACATCATGGACAGTGCCATGAAAGCCGTGCAGAAAGCATAATGCGAAGTCCGTCGCTCCCCTTGCGAATAATATAAGAGGAATAACATATAAGCGGTGAAGCCAAAGCCATAGCCGAATTGCTCCACGAATACCATGGTGTTGATGAGCAGGAAATCGGCGGATTGGAAGTAGCTCAGATAGACATATACGAAATCCGGGAGCGTAATGCTCCATACCATCGGCCACAGCCATTTTTTCAGTCCGCCGCGCGAGGCGGCTATGCCGCCGATGATGCCGCCGATGGTCAGGCCAAGCACACCTACCGTGCCCTGCACGAACCCTACCTCCTGCGTTGAGAGTCCCAATCCCCCCTCGTTGACAGGTTTAATGAGGAACAGATTGGAGATTTTCACGAGCAAGGCTTCCGGCAATCGGTAAAAGAGCATGAACAGGACGGCGGCCACGGGCTTTGGCTTCCGGAAAAACGACGTGACGGTGAGCCAGATGTCTTGCAACAGACTGCAGACCGACAAAGCCTGCCGCGCTTGGTCGCGGACTGGACGCGGCAGGTGGAAGAAATGGTAGGCGGTGACGGTAACGAAAAATACCGCCAATACGTAGAACGTGATGCTCCACGAGCGTGCGATGCGCCGAGTGAAGGTCTCCAACGTGCCCGCCAGCATGATGAGCAGTCCGCTACCCGCGATGGTGGCGATGCGGTAGAACGTGCTTCTGATGCCCACGTACAGACTCTGTTCGTGCGGATTGAGTGCCAGCATATAGAAGCCGTCAGCCGCGATGTCGTGGGTGGCACTGCAGAAAGCCATGAGCCACTGTGCCGCCAGAGTGAGGACGAGGAAACGAGCAGTGGGAAGCGCAGCGGCCACTCCAATCATTGCGACGGCAACGAGCAACTCCATGGCCAGTATCCACCATCTCTTGTTTTTGGCCAAGTCGATGAACGGGCTCCACAAAGGCTTGACGACCCAAGGGAGGTAGAGCGCACTGGTGTAGAATGCTATTTCCGCGTTGGAAAGTCCCATGCGTTCGTACATCACGGTAGAGACGTTCATGACCGTCACATAGGGCAACGCTTCGGAAAAGTACAACGTTGGTACCCATTTCCAAGGAGACCGGCTTGAGTCTTCCTCGACCTTGCTGTCGTATGTGGAGAAAGTTTCTCTTTCCATAAGGTTGTCACGGATAAACTTTCCGGATGGTGGCTCCTTTGTAATAATGTCTGAGGATTTCATCGTAACGACAGCCTTTTTCGCCCATCACCGCCGCCCCGATTTGGCACAGGCCTACACCGTGCCCCCATCCGGCACCGTGGAGGATGAATCGGGCGGGAACACCATCGCGCACCTCCTCCTTGTCGATGACGAAAGCCGAACTGAGCAGGTGGGTGCGGCTCAAAACGCGGCGTATCTCCAATTCCTTCCCTATGATAAGTGCCTCCCGCGTGCCGATGATTTTCAACCGGCTAATATGTCCGCCTCGTCCCCGCTCAATGGGGACGAGGTCGAGGATGCAACCGAAATCTGTTTTCAGGTTTTCCGCAACGAGGCCGACCAGTTCTTCCTGCGTGTATTCCACACGCCAGCGGTAGAAATCCCCGGTTTCCCTATCATAATCGTTCAGCACTTGGCGGAGTATTCCTTCATCGTCCGTGCGGCAGAACGAGGGAGGGTTGCTTCGAATCCACTTTCCCGCTTCTTCTTCCTGGGTGAGATTGGGCAATGCCGGACGGATGCCGGACGGGAATTCCGGCACAGCGTCCCTGATGCTGGTCAAGTAAGGCAGGTGCTTGTCTTCCCAGCAAAATTCAAATTCTTCGGTGACCCCGCCGCAGCATTTCGAGAAGCGTGCGTCGCAGATTTCATCATCCGACATGAGGATTTGTCCGCGCGTGGCTTTGACGGCCTCTGCCACGGCTTCGTTACCAGCTCGCGCGATGCCTTGGTAGCGTTGGCAATGGTCGTCGGCGCAGACATCGAAAATAGTATGGTCTTCGCGGTCGTACCAGCGAATCAGTTCCCCGTCCCTTTTGTCGGACGAGAAGAAGCCGCGGTAAAGGTTACCCGGACGCTTGCGCTTTTCCAACTGAGCATAGAGCCAGCTCCGGCTTATGACGGCCGAGGCTTTCAGAAACTCCGTGGAGGCAGAGGCACTCATTTCGCTGGAAATGACACTGACGAGGTAGTCCTCTACCGGAAGCACGTTGATGACCACGATTTTTTCTTCTTCCACTACTAACTTCAACGTGCCGACGTAGGTCTGAGTCTCTTGCCGTTCCCAATGGAATTTGATGCCAATCGTCACGTCGTGGAGCGAGAAAGTGGCACCGCGTTCACACGGGGTGAATGTCAGCTCGCGGTACAGGTTTCCGTTCCACAAGATGCCTCCCCCCCTGCATTCCGCTGTTTGCCCGCCCCTTGCGAGGATGCCTTTTGCCGAATATACGGCGTTGAGGGTGAAACGGATGCGTTGCCGGTTCATGATGCCCACGCTGACTTCCGGTTCTTCGGCTCCACACGGTTGCCCATCCTCCGTCGGCACCATCGGGTTTTCCGCGCCGCCTTTCTTCTGTTGACGGACGATTTGCCTGACGACCGGTGCCAGTTCTTCTTCGCCCAGCGTCACTTCGCGCAGGATGTCCGCAACCGTTTCAGCCGTGATTCGACAGAAGTCCTCTTTTCTCGGCATGATGAGTAGCCCGCCCATATCCAAGGCTCCGGGACTGACGAGCAATCGTTCTCCTCCGGCCTGTCCGTAGTAGCAATCCGGCCTGTGTTTCTTGCGCGGGAAAATCACGGCCACGATTTCGTCTTCACGCCCGACATTACGGGGCTGTCGCCAGCAAACGACGTTCATGCGCGGCTCGTTCTCCTTGCCGCGGACGAGAAGGGCATGGTAAAGTTCTTCGAAAAAAAGACACGGACGTTCCGACGGACTGGTGCGGACGACGAATGCCGGACAAACGTAATTTTTAAGGATGTAAAGTCCGACATCGGCGTTTTGCGTCATGGTTTCCTCTATTCCTTCTTCGGCAGGAAGCAAGGGATAAATCTTTTCCAACCCCGTTTCGTAGTTTATCCAGTCCCGTTCGATGGGCAACACGCCCCTTTTTCCAGCTTGAAAGTGCATGTGGTCGGGAGCGGAAGCCCCGCATGCGGGGCCGTTATAGAAGAACACGTCCCCCGGTATTTTCCACGCCATATCGCACAAGGTCTTGAAGTGAGGCAGGATGCTTTGCGGAATGTGCCTTCGTGCAGGTATGGTGAAATGTTCCGGCAAGATTGGATAGGGGTTCACCAACAGTCGGTAATGTCCTTCTACGGGGAGGGCGTGTTGTGCCTTCGACCGATTTTTGTCGCATAAGAAGCACGGGCGTGCGGCCAAGGCTTCGGCAGAGATGTCGGCTTCGGCCGAAGTGACGCGTACCGGATTGAACTGAGCGGTCAGTGTGTGGTCTCCGAATGCAAGTTCCTTGGTTTCCGCCTTTTGTAGGTCTTCGTGGCGTTGTTTGACCTCTTCCCAGTCTTCCAGTTGTTTGTGGAAGAAAACTTGCATTTCTTCGGGAGACAACGGATGCTTCCACTGCTTGTTCAGTCGGCGGCGCGCTTCAATCTCGACGGTGCGTAGCCGGTCTTTGTAAAAATTGTGGGCATTGACTTCCTCTATGCTCAAATCCGCGTCGGAATTGCCTTCCCAGCGGCGGCACAAGTAGAGCTCCTCATAGATACGCCCGATACGGTAGTAACGTGAAAAACAGAGGCCGAGCGCATAATCTTCCCCGTAACTGACGTTCGGGATTTGCAGTTTCCGCAAGACGGGGGTGAAGAAGGCACGCGGTGCGCCCAACCCATTGACACGCAAAGCGTTGTTGCGCCCGTTTTCGGGAGTCCATTCCTTGTGGTCTATCAATCCCGGAGGAAGGGTATGCAGGGAAAAGTCGGTCATTCGATAGGTTCCCACGACCATGGCCGCCTTTTCATCGTAAAAAGTTCGCACGATGCGCTGCAACGTATGCGGCGAACTATACAGGTCATCCGAATCCAATTGGACGGTGAAACGTCCGCAACGCGGATGATGCACGGCAAGGTTCCAACATCCGCCGATACCCAAATCTTCGCGTTCGGGGACAAGGTGGATTACGCGCGAATCGCGGGCGGCGTGACGCGCGACGACTTCCGTCGTCCCGTCCGTGGAAAGATTGTCTGCCACGATAAGGTTGAAGTCGAAATCCGTGTCTTGCGACAACACGCTCCGGATGGCATCTTCTATGGTGCTGACCCGGTTACGCACCGGAATGACGACCGTGGCTTCGCAGGGAAAATCATCGGCGCGGAAGTCCACCTCTTCGAATTCGTCAGATGCCAAGTAAGCCCCGATTTTCTTCAGGTGTTCCGTGCAGACTTTTTCCATCTCAATTTGCACGGCACGGTTTTTCGTGTCCACGTAGTCGAAATTCTTCTCCCCACTTTTCCGAGTGTCGGTTTCCGTTTTCGTGTAAAGGAATTCGTTCAAGTGGAACGGTTCGCCGCGGCGGCTCAGATAGAGGCGTAAGTCGTACCATCCCGCGAAACGATAGTCGGGCAGGTTGCCTTGCTCGGCGTAGGCTTTCAGAGTTTCAGCACGTATCAGAACCAAGGGGCCGAAATCGAAATCGTCGCGTAGGCTTCCCAACTGGTAATCTATGAGCGGATTGGCATACCGTGTTCCGTCCCGCATGACATAATGGTCGGCATAAAGCATGTCGGCATGAGTGTCGTCCGCCACACGCAACATACGGTCGAGAGCATGGAAACCCAGCGTCGGTGGCAGTACATCCTGATAGAACAAGCCGTATTCGGCCTCGCAGAGCCGTGCCATGTCAAGGATGGTGCGCGTACTGAAAATCCCGTCCGTATGCAACGGTTGGCAGTCTTCCGGCAAGGAATCCCCGAGTTCTTTGCGGCACAGTCCATAAACGCGACCCACCTGTCCGCTTTCGAGAAACGACCGCACTAGTCCGGCCATTCGATTCCCCGTTCCGCAAGGGAGAAAACAGTCTATTCGTGGAGAACGCGACGACGATTTCATCTTGATGACATATTCGTTATTCCTGCAAATTTAGGCATAAATAGCGATTTATATGCCGGTGCTATATGAAAAATTCAAGGACACCCTTATCTTTATGACATCTTTATGGCGTGACCCCGATGTTCCTTGAATCGAGCATCCATTTTCCACCCGGTCGTGGATTGCTTGGATGCATGTCTGGTACTCGTATTCCGGGATACCGGACGTGAAACCAAGGTTCTTGAAAACCGGTTCGGCAACTCCTTGGGAAACATGGTCGCTGTTATTGACTTATTGACATCTGAACAACAAGTCTGCCTCACACATCTGTTACACAACCTTGAATACCTCAAACAACATCAACAAGGAGCGGACTTTTCGCGCGTCCAATAGCAAGTGCCGCTATCACATGACTTCCGTTTTGGCCGAATAAATAGTTGCTTGACAGTGTTTTTATTCACAAAGAATGTTAAAAACTCATTTTTTTATTTCCCTTTTGTGGTTCGTTTCGAGAAAATGCGTATCTTTGCATTGTGTTTTTCATAGTATTAAGTTTAAGGTTAACAAAGGTTGGGTCAGAGCGCTGACCCTTTTTTATGTCCTCGCCATGAACGAAAATGACGATATGTTGAAGTTCAGTAGATTAACAATGCGAAAAAGGAAGAACTTCTTATTGAGACCTTTCACAGATTGGAGCGGAAAAGTTTAATCTTGATATTAAAAGACGTAACCATTGCGTTTGAGAAACGATGTTTTCATTGTATAATTTTTAATTGTTATATTTTTGCATAAAGTTTCAACATCAAAGTGTGGAATAAAGCCGAGTTTTCATTAGTCCTAAGGCCGTAACGTATGTTCAGCTCCCACACTTTTACATCAGAAACCGGATAGTTCAATGGGCTTTTGACCCCGTATTCGCAATGATGGCTCGCGATGTAGGAATGTTGTTCCAATAAATCATTCGGACTATGACCTACGTTGGTATTGATATTGGCAAGGTGACTTTAGTAGTCGCTTATTCGTCCGCCAAGACAGGCAAGACCAAAACATTCAAGAACACTGTAAAAGGTGTGCATGGGTTCAATCTGACCATTTCGGCAACCGAGTGCCATTGCATTCTGGAAGCCACCGACAATTACAGCGCGTTGCCCGTTTACCTTTTTCCGAATCCGGGATGACAGTCAGCCTTGAGAAACCGCTGAAGATAAAGAACTTCGCCCGTGTCATACTCACCGTTACCAAGACGGACGAGACAGATGCACGTCTGATT
>CAZGBV010000085.1:0-7115 GCA_964523985.1 uncultured Paraprevotella sp. | reverse complement strand
CTATATATATAATAATGGTATGCCCCCGATTGAATCAAGCCCAAATCAAGCCCTTCAGCCCTACTGAATAATGAAACGCTGTTCATACGCCTTTTCTTCCAATCGTTTCAGTTCTTCACTTAACTTATAGGCGAACAAGACCAGAACGGCATTCCTTCCTTAGTTAGTCCATACTATCTCGTCGTAGGATTGTTTCGCAAGGTCATCCATCGCTTTCCATTCTTTCTTGTCGAAGGAGTATTCGTATGTGGTGTTCCCGTCCGCACCGGATTGAAAATGCACGGTGACGGTCGAGGGCGAACCGTAGTTGGCCGATACGGAAACCGCGCGGACAGGAAACACGGCGACTGGGTTCGGCTTTTCGGGCAGACGATTGCCTCCGCTTTCCTCCAACAAATAAAGTTCGCTACCGCCTTCAGCTTCCTCCCTTGCCACCAAATAGCCCGCCTGCCAGTTCCCGTCCGACATCAAGAAAGAGAACGGAAACAAGGCATCTGCGGCAATTGCGTCCGCCCCGTGAAGAAACCTTGAAGTATGTCGAATATTACCGGCACCCATCTCCCGTTTCCTAAATTGGCGGAGAAAAGGAGCGAAGAGGTTCCGGTCCAGACACCAGGATAATCTCCAAAACGTGCGGTCTTCAGATTTTCGGGCAACGGATGCATCCGTGGCTTTTCGGGCTTTTCGTATCTTTCCTTGGCGGCGGTCGTTTGGTAATCGCAAGTTTCCAAATCACCGGATATGTTGTTCACGAAACAAAGCGTATCCACCTGTTGCAACGCGCCCACGGCGGAAGTAGAGCTGAACAAGGCAAGAGTGTGCCGCGTGCCCAGTTCTTTCCATTCGGAAGTAAGAAAATCGAAGAAATAAGGAAGTTGCTTCCCGTCTTTTTCCGAAAGTCCGCACACGCCGTAACGTCTCCAGCCGGACACGGCGCAATGAAAATCGGGATGTTCTGCGGCAGACTATTCAAAGATGCCGTAGTCAGCATCATCGAGGGCGCACCTCGTGATGGCCGTCTTGCCTGCGGAGTTTTCCTTGCCATGAAGATTGTTGTTGATGCCATACAAGCGTATGTCGGGCGGCGTAGTTCCGTCTTTCAGGTGCACCTTTCCGATGGTTTGCATTTCTCCCTCTCGGCGGAGCTTTATTTCCACATCCGATTCAGGTTTTCGGTACGGCAACATGATGGAAATGCCGTTTGCGGCCGATGAAGTGATTTTTGCCCTGTATGCTATTATGTTCGCGAACGGGAAACCGTATTCTCCTGTCTCCCAATAAAAATCCAGCATCACCTCGTCGTTTTCCTGATAGCCGGTTCCCAAGAGATGTACGGTCTCGCCCGGAGAGAGCGTTTGTCCTTCCTCCTGCAGTTTCGCGTCGGCCACGAGTGTCGTGGCGGGTTCTTCGCTTTCGTCGTCGCATGACAATAAACCCATTGCGGGAAACAACGCAAGTAACAGAATCGCTTTTCGTCCTTTCATGAGATTTCGACCATTTTAGTTTGTTCCTGCGGACAAAGATACATTTTTCCGCTATGCCGCGCAAGCGAGCAAGTTTTTTTCGGGACAATCCCGTTTTCAAGGAAAGCCGGGGCTTAGATTTTGCAATCCGTGTACAGGTAACGCTTGATGCTTTTCTTGGGTGTCTTCTCGAACTCCTCCTGGAAGATTTTGATGCCGGAGAGACGGGCGTATCCCGGTAACATGCCGTTCAACTCCATCCTGTTTTGCTCCATGACATCGACCAAGTCGGAATCTTGCAGCCCCAGGCCGTGAGCCTCCTCGAAGTCAGGATGCACCAATCCGTAGAGCTTCTCTCCTTTCTGCATGACGATGCTCTCGTTGACCAAAGGTAAGTTGTTCAGCAAATCTTCAATCTCTTCCGGATAGATGTTTTGTCCGTTGGCTCCCAGGAGCATGTTCTTGCTTCTCCCCTTGATGAAGAGGTTGCCGCTTTCGTCCATGATGCCGAGGTCGCCGGTGCGGTACCAGCCGTCGCGGAATGCCTCCCGGGTGGCCTCCTCGTTCTTGTAGTATCCCAACATGACGTTGTCGCCCCGCGTGAGGATTTCGCCCACGACATGCAACGGGTCGTCACTGTCGATTTTGATTTCCATACGCGGGGCGGCCTTCCCGCAGGAGCCGGGCACGAAGTCGCCCCAGTCAGCGTAAGAGATAATCGGTGCACACTCCGTCGTGCCGTATCCCACGGTGTAATTGAAGCCGATGTCATGGAGCAGCGTTTCTATTTCGCGGTTGAAAGCCGCGCCGCCTATGATGACTTCGTAGAAGTTCCCCCCGAAGGCGGTCTTGAGGCGCTCGCAAATCTTGTCCTTGATTTTTTGGCGGACTAAAGGCACTTTCAGCAACATCTTCACTGTCGTGCCTTGGACTTTCGGGAGTACGGCCTTGCGGATGATTTTTTCCATGATGAGGGGGACGAAGATGATGATGCGAGGCTTCAGTTCGGCGAACGCCGCGAAAAGGACGTGCGGAGACGGGGTCTTGGTCAGGAAATAGACGTGGCAGCCCGCACAAAACTCATATATGAATTCGAATGCCATACCGTACATGTGCGCCATGGGCAACATGGAAATCACGGTGTCGCCGGTTTTCATGTGTGTCCCCAGCACTTCCTTGGCAAATTCCAGATTGGACCAGAGGGCGCGGTAGGGTATCATCACGCCTTTCGAGTGGCTCGTCGTGCCGGAAGTGTAGTTGATGACGGCCAGTTCCTCCGGCTCTTCTTTGTGGTATGACACGTGGTGCTTGCGGAAATTCATGGGATAACGCTCGCCGAACAGCCGGTTCAGGTGGTTCCGCGCGTAAGCCATTTTCTCCGTGCGTCCCACGAGGAGGGAATAATCCGTGATATTGACGATGCCTTCCAGATGCGGCATCTCGGCGGTGTCGAGGTTTTCTCTCACCGTGTCGCCCACGAAAAGGAGCTTGGCTTCGCTATGGTTCACGATGTTGTACACCTGACCGGCCTTAAACTCGTGCAGGATGGGCACGGCTACTGCCCCGTAAGTCAGAGTAGCGAGGAACACGGCTCCCCAATGTGCGCTGTTCCGCCCGCAAATGGCTATCTTGTCTCCCGGTTTCACGTTGCCGTATTCGAATATGATGTGGAGTTTTTCTATGACCCGGGCTATGTCTTTGTATTGGAAAGTCTCTCCTTTATAGTCGGACAAAGCATCGTAGTCCCAGTTTTTCTTGATGCTTTGCTCGATTTGTTCGTTGAAGCCAAGTTTTTCCATTGCACAGTTTCTTTCGTATTGTGCAAATCTAAGGAGAAAAAACGAACGGAGCAAGAATAAGGTGCTTTTTCAATGCATCCTTTCTCCAAATATCTTGCTTCCCACCCTGACAAGCGTGCTTCCTTCCTCTATGGCGACGGGATAGTCGTGGCTCATGCCCCACGAGCGTTCCTTGAAACGCGGATTATCCGCGAAAGCTCCTTCTTTCAGTTCCTTGAACAATTCATGGGCCACTCGGAATTCTGTCCGCACCTGTTCCATGTCATCCGTGTTGGAAGCCATGCACATGAGGCCGCAAATCCGGGCGTGCGTCAGACTTTTCCATTCCCCCTCCGCCACCAGTGCCCGGCACTCGTCCGGCGTGAAGCCGAATTTGGTTTCCTCCTTGGCCACGTGGAGCTGGAGCAGACACGGTATCTCGCGTCCACACTTTTTTCCTTGCTTGTCTATCTCGCGGAGCAGTTTCAGGCTGTCCACGGCATGTATCATGGCCACGAAAGGGGCGACCAGCCTCACCTTGTTGGTTTGCAGATGTCCGATGAAGTGCCATTCGATGCCTTCGGGCAGAATCTCGCGTTTGCGGAGCAACTCCTGCACGCGGCTTTCCCCGAATGCGCGTTGCCCGGCGGCACATGCCTCTTCTATGCTGCTTTCCGGTTGATATTTGGAAACGGCCACCAGCCTGACCCCGTGCGGCAACGAGGCGGTGATATGCCTGATTTCGTCCTGTATCCGTGACATGGTTCCGTGAATTTGGCGGTGGAGTCACGCTTTCTCGTCTGTCGCGGCCTTGTAATGGAACACGTCCTTGATGGGTGTCTCCGCGACTGAGGAGATTTCGTAGTCGGCCATGGTGCCTGCCATCCCCTTGTCAAGGCGTTTCACGGCATCGCGCAGGTCGGAAGCTTGTACCAGTATGTTCTGGTTGCTTTTCTTTTCCGCCCCGCTCTTCTCGTCAAGGGTGATGAATGCTACCTTGGCCTTGAACAGGCGGTCTGCCTCGTCTTCGTCCGTCTCGAGTAGCTCGGCGATTTTCGCGCGCTTGATGTCCGTCACTTGGTATTCACCGGACATGAACGGCTCTATCTCTTCCATGAAACGCCGTTCGGCTTCGGTGAAACTTAGGGCTTCCACCAAATAAGTCTCCGTGACTTTCTTTATCAAGCCGTTCTCTAAAGTCCTCTCATACCTCACCTTGCATTCAAACCATTCGTTCATCATATTCGTAACCTTTAATTGCGGAATTGAAAGACGATACAAAGTTACGCGATAAATTCCAATCTCGTGCAGCCCTTTCCGAAAAAAAGGACGAGGGGGAGGCACAAGCACACATACAAGAGATTCTCCCGCCGCCACGATAGCCTGCAGGACAAGAAGAACACTCCACGCACGACAGTTCCCGGCGGCGAGCCCCTTCCGCTCCGGTCACCGCCGTTTCCTAAAAATCCGGCGCACGTTGCGCGCTATCCTCATGCCCATCAAGAAACCGTCGTACACGGCCACGCCCTTGTCTATCAAGTCCATGATTGCGCCCGCTCTGGTCGGGGCGGGTGGGGGAGGGGCGAACAATCCGTGCGTGGAAGCCTTGATGTGATTCACACTTTCCTTTATACGCTTCCTTGTCTCGGCCTTGCGGTCGCGGATTTCTTGCAAAGTGTCGCCGGAATGGCGGGGAAATTCCTTATTTGCTATCATCTTCTTTTGTGAGGAGTAGTCTGGTCATGAAACGCGCAATGGGCTGAATGACCATGCGGTTGCGGTTCAAGTAAAACACGGCCGCCAGCAAAAAGATGAAAGCGGAAACGAGGAGGAAGCCGAGCGCGAGGCTCCCTAACGCGGCTCCCAAGTAATGGGCTAACGCGAAAGTGAGGAAGAGCAGGGCGATGGATGCCAGCAACAGCAAGGCGGCCACTATCAAGGCGGCGGAAAAGACGACTGTCATCTTTTCCGAACATTCCAACCTGACAAACTCTTTCTGGAGCTCGAGGTATTTCTTAAGCTCCAGCAAGAGTTTGTCGATGCCTTTCATGTCCTTTTTTGGGGAAAGCATGAAAAAGCCTTTACTCTTCTTCGGATGATTTTATTTCGTCCGCGATTTCATCCACGAGGGAGTCCATTTCTTTCCGGTTGAGTTTGATGCCGCGCTTGCGCAACGCTTCAGCTATCTTGTCACGTGTTTCAGTTCCCTTTTCCGGAGCAAACAAAATCCCTACTGCCGCACCTACAGCTGCGCCACCGATGAATGCCGCTAAAAAACTTAATGCTTTCATGTCGCTTGTCTTTTTTTGAGTTTATTACAAGCACAAAGTTAGGAAATCTCTTGATATGTTTCTCCTTTTATTCACTTTTTTTGGGATTATTTTTCTTCGCGCGAGGGATTTTGTCCCTCTCCCTCCCTCTCCCCAAAAAACGGGAACGCCTTTGCTTCCCGTGCGGATATTTTATATTCCGCGTGGAATGGGCGACCTCCCGTAATGAAGCTAAAGGAATAAAGATGAGGTGATTGTAAAACTTTAAGACATCGTTCACACGGCATGGGCTATTATTGCGTTCTCCGAATAGTGTAGGATGGTAAAAAAGGAATAGAACTTGACAATGAAAGAGAAGTCGTTGCTTGGTCAAGGCAGGAGCTTTCTTGCAACATAAGGCTGATTGGTCGCACCGACAGGTGCGGGTTTGTCCTTCCCCGGAATATGAACCCCTCCGCGAGCTGGCGCGGCAGGAAGGCATCCCTGTCCTGTGGAATGCCGACGACAGTGCCTTCGCGGGGAAGAAAAGATATTTCAAGGATGGCCGCCACTTGAACAGGGAGGAATCGGAGAAGTTCACGGGAATCATCGCGTCGGAATTCAAGGGACAGCTTTGACGCGTCGTGCCAATCCCCTCGTTCCCCAAGCAAGTCCCGGAGGATATGCTTCGGGGACGATGAAATGACGAAATATCAAATTGTCATTACGACCGCCACGGTGCAGACAGGCGGGAGGCATTCACTCTATTTTCCTTCTTCTGCCTCCCGTATGTTCCAACGAAATCTTCCCTTTCAGTTCGTCCAGCAGACGCACTTGTTCCTCGTTCAGCTTGCCGGCCTTCCTGCATCTTTTGTTGTACTTCCACCAGTTTAGCAATCCGCGGTTCTCCCAGACTTTCTTTTGTGGCAGATGACGGTGTTCTTCCACGAAACGGAGCAACGCCTGATAATTCCTGTACCAATTCTCCTTGTTCTTTTCTGCCATGACATTTTTTTATTAGACTTTGACCAATGCCGGACGACGCGGGTTCGGCCATGTGCGCCGCTTTCCATTCTTCCGGAGGCGTGTCACCCCTCCCTTTCCAGATATAGGTGTCAAACCGCCCAATTTCTCAGATTGACGCAAAACATCTCTCACGTACAAAAATAGGCATAAATTCCAAATTTCACGCCGATTCGACAAAAAAAGTGGCATATGTTCGAGGCGGCGCAGAGTCGACTGGCAAATGCGAATTAGAGGAAATGTTTGAAGAACTCGCATTTCGGTGCCGGGAATTTGGGATTCTCCCTTGGCCTTGCATTATTATGGCTTGTATTTTTTTCGAGAAGGAATTACCCAGATTTTAGAAGCCCGTGCTTATGGCACGTATTTTCTTATAAGCTTGTTGGCATTCTCGATGGTGCCTTTCTGCGTGGAACAACAGTGGGCGGCGAAATAGACGGCTGTCTTTTTCTTTGCTTTCGTGATTTTTCCGTACACGGGGAACTCGCCGCCGTTGTCCGTCGTCATGGTCTTCACCCCGTCTCCCTTGTACGTAGCGACAGCCTGATTGCGGTTCTCACCGCGTGTGCGGTCTCCCTCTTGCACTTCGATTTTGAATTTAA
>CAZGBV010000084.1:0-7309 GCA_964523985.1 uncultured Paraprevotella sp. | reverse complement strand
AACACGCACACAAGGGTCAGCAGTAAAGCGAAAACCTTAACAAATCCTTTGTTTTGCATCTCAATCTTTGTTGTTATGAAGTTATTATTTAAGTCTAACCAGAATACAAAGGCGCAAATATAACGTTTTTTTCACACTAACGTTGCAAACAGGTTGGTTTATTTATGCCCTAATTTCCTTTTTTGCGTTTTTTCAAATAAGTGACCAGCGGATAATGGTCGGACCACGACGGCCCTTTGTCCACGTGCGTGTCGTAAGTCTGCCAGAAGTCGGAAACGAAGATGTGGTCTATGCGGAAATAGAAACCTTTCTGGTTAAAAGAAAAGCCCAGTCCGTTGCCCGACTGCCGGAACGCGCTCTCCAGCCGCGAGGAAAGGCGGTGGCAGGAATAAGATATGGGAGATTCGTTCAGGTCGCCGCAGGCAATCACGGCTTTCCTCCCCGTCTTTTCGATGAAGTTCAACACGGAGTCCGCCTGAGGCCCGCGCAGACGGCTTGCCCCGGCCATTTTCCTCACCAGTTCCTTGGAGTTGTTTTCCGCGTGCCCGTTCTTCGGTTCCTTGATGATTTCCTTATATTTCTTTTTGTCCTCTGGGGTCAGCTTGTAGGATTCCAGATGGTTGTTCACCACCAATACGGTGTCGCTCCCGTAGAGCAGTTCCACCGCCACGCTACCGTTCGTCGCGCTTTCGTAGGCAATCCGCCGGGCGGACAATATGGGCAGGCGGCTATAGACGAGCTGGGGCTCCGCCTTCCCGTCGTGCAGGCGGCAGACGTTGTAGCCTGCCTTTCCCATGACGCTGTCCACTTGTCTATCCGTAAGTTCCTTGGACGGCATCCCCTCCTGGATGCAAATGATGTCGGCTCCGGAGGCCGCGAGGTAATCCACCACCGGGTTACGCCCCTGTCCGTCCTTCTGCCCCTGCCCGAAGAATTTCGTGTTGTAGGTAATCATTTTCAGCGCGTCTTCCGGCGGATTTACGGGCCAGTTCACCGGGCAATATTCATATATGTAGGAAGCGGACAGCAACATCCCCGCAAAAGGCAACCACACGTGGCGGACGGAAAAGACGAGCCAAAAGAAAACGAAGGCGACGTTGAGCAACAACAGCAACGGAAAACCCAACCCGAACAAGGCCAGACGGGAATAGTCGGACGGGTCGAAACCGGAACTCAACCCGCAGACCAGCAACAAGACAGCCGCCATTACGTTCGCGCCCACCGACAACTGTACCAATATGCGCTTCAGCTTGTTCATCTTCAACGCCGACTGGCATCAAACAGCTTGCGCTTCTCCTCCTCCGTCAAGCTTGCGTACCCGGATTTTCTCACCTTTTCCAATATGCGATCCATCTCGTCGGCCTCAGCCTTCTTGCGGGCGTTGTACTCGTAATCCTCCTTACGGTCGCCCGCGGATGCCGTAAGTCCAGGCTTGTGGAAGGAAGAGAACCTGTCCCGCCCACCAGAGAACCACGTCTGCCGCCGTCCGGAACCGGACGCATCGTTGCCGTAATACCCGCCGCCACCGTTCCTCCGCCAGTACAAGATGAGCAGGAATCCAAATATCATCCCTCCGAGATGGGCGAAGTGAGCCACCCCGTCGCCCGAGTTCCCCAAAGCGGAAAGCAACTCGATGACGGCATAACCTATCACGAAGAACTTGGCCTTTATGGGTACGGGGAGCGGGAAGATGAACAGACGTTCATCCGGGAACGTCAAGCCGAACGCCAGCAATATGCCATACACCGCGCCCGAAGCACCGATGGTAGTCCAACGGTTCAGGTAGTCGCCCATGGAAATCATGGCGTAACCGATGTTCACCGTTTCATACCCGCCCAAGCCTTCCACAAGATACTGGGCGTATTGGACTCCCTCTTGCGCCAGACCGGCTCCCAGACCGCACACCACGTAATAAACCAAGAAGCGGCGGCCGCCCCAATACGATTCCATCGTCCGCCCGAACATCCACACGGCGAACATGTTGAAAAGGATGTGCGTGACACCGCCGTGCATGAACATGTAGGTAAGGAATTGGTAGAAGCCGAAGTCGGGAGCCAAGAAGAAATGCAGTCCAAGCAGGTTGTCCAAATCCACGCCATAGCGTGCCGCCGCCAATTTTGCCAAAAAGAACAGGAGGTTGATTATTATCAAGTTCTTAGTTACGGGAGGCATTTCCATCATATCCGCGCTCTGTTTTCATTCTTCATTATGACCGCAAAAATACTAATTTTATTCCATTCCGTTCAAAATAAATCTCTCAACTTGCGCTTTTTCGCGAAAAGATGTATTTTTTCAATGAAAAAATTTGTTGTGACGGCTAAATTACATACATTTGCACGACAAGACACAAAACAGGCGAATTATTACCTATCTAAATTATCTTATCAAATGAACAAGACAGAACTTATTAACGCCATCGCCGAAGCCTCCAGCCTGACCAAGGCCGATGCCAAAAAGGCTTTGAACGCGACCGTCAGCGTCATCACCGAAGCATTGAAGAAAGGTGACAAAATCGCGCTCGTGGGCTTCGGGACATTCTCCGTGAGCGAAAAGTCGGCCCGCACGGGTATCAACCCCAGAACGAAGGAACAAATCACCATCGCGGCCAAGAAAACAGCCAAATTCAAGGCCGGCTCGGAACTGAACGGTGCTCTTCAGTAACCAGAATAAACGTCGGGCAAGGGGTGGCCGGTATCGGATTCGTCCGGATTGTGCCGAAAACCGACCGGCATTGTCCAAACCCATCGCACGGAAAAAGGGAGAGGCAAACTTCTGCTTCTTCCTTTTATCGTGTATCTTTGCAACCCGGACGACAAGGCAAGAAACAAGGTAAAACCAAGTGCATGGAGATAGAAGACAAGCTAATATCGGCCGCCGTGCGCGGCATCAAGGCGTTGTACGGGAAAGACATCGCCCCCGAAACGGTGCAGCTCCAAAAGACGAAAAGGGAATTCGAGGGACACCTGACATTAGTCGTTTTCCCCTTTCTGAAGATTTCCCGCAAGAAACCTGAAGACACTGCCCGCGAGCTCGGCAACTTCATAGCAACGGAAATACCCTCCGTGGTGGCTGCCTTCAATGCCGTCAAAGGCTTCCTGAACCTTGTGATAGCCCCCGCCGCATGGATCCGCCAACTCGACTTTATCCACCGGGACACTCGCTTCGGCCTGACGGAAGCCACCATGCGCTCGCCTCTGGTCATGATAGAATACTCTTCGCCCAACACCAACAAGCCCCTGCACCTCGGACACGTGCGCAACAACCTGCTGGGGTGTGCCCTGGCCAACATCATGGCGGCCAACGGCTACCGCGTGGTCAAGACGAACATCGTGAACGACCGCGGCATACATATCTGCAAAAGCATGCTGGCCTGGCTCAAGTACGGCGGCGGAGCAACACCGGAAAGCACAGGCATCAAGGGAGACCACTTCGTGGGCGACTACTACGTGGCTTTCGACAAGCATTACAAGGAACAAGTAGCACAACTCGTGGAGGGGGGAACAGACGAGGAAGAAGCCAAAAACGAGGCCCCACTCATGAAGGAAGCGCGGGAGATGCTTGTGAAATGGGAAAACGGCGACCCCGAAGTGCGCGCACTCTGGCGCAAGATGAACGGATGGGTATATGCCGGCTTCGACACCACTTACAAAGCCCTCGGCGTGAGCTTCGACAAGATATATTACGAATCGGAAACTTATCTCCAAGGCAAGGCGAAAGTGATGGAAGGCCTCGACAAGGGGCTGTTCTTCCGCAAGGAGGACGGCTCGGTATGGGTCGACCTCACGGCGGAAGGATTGGACGAGAAACTCCTGTTGCGGTCTGACGGCACCTCCGTCTATATGACGCAGGACATCGGTACGGCGGAACTGCGCTTCCGCGACTATCCCATAGACAAGATGATTTACGTCGTGGGCAACGAACAGGACTACCACTTCCAAGTGCTTTCCATCCTCCTCGACAAGCTCGGCTTTGAGTGGGGCAAGGATCTCATCCACTTCTCTTACGGTATGGTGGAACTCCCCGACGGCAAGATGAAAAGCCGCGAGGGCACCGTTGTGGATGCCGACGACTTGATGGAGGAGATGATAAAGGGCGCGGGCAAGATGTCGCAAGACAAAATCAACAAACTCACGGATTTGAACGAAGAAGAAGCCGGCGAAATAGCACGCATCGTGGGGCTGGGTGCCCTGAAATACTTCATGTTGAAGGTGGACGCACGGAAAAACATGCTGTTCAATCCGGCAGAGAGCATCGATTTCAACGGGAACACGGGGCCGTTCATCCAATACACCTACGCCCGCATCCGTTCCATATTGCGCAAGGCCGCCGATGCGGGCATCGAAAACCCACGTACATTTACTGCCGACACAGACGTGAACGATAAGGAAATCAGTCTGATAAGGATGCTGGCCGACTTCCCGGACGTAGTGAGACAGGCGGGAACGGATTATAACCCGGGGTGCATTGCGAACTATTGCTACGACTTGGCGAAAGAATATAACCAATTCTACCACGACTTCAGCATCCTGCACGAGGAAGACGAGGGCAAGAGGAACTTGCGTCTGACATTGTCGGGCGAAGTAAGCGAAGTCATACGCACGGGTATGGGGTTGTTGGGAATAGAAGTGCCTGAACGCATGTGACAAACCTTCTCCGCAATGGGAAAGAAGAAATTCTACGTGGTCTGGAACGGGGTCAATCCGGGCATCTATACATCGTGGACTGACTGCAAGCTACAAATCAACGGCTTCAAGGAAGCAGTTTACAAATCTTTCGGCACACGGGAAGAGGCGGAAAAAGCATACGGTTCCCCACCCGACCTTCATGTCAAGAGGAAAAGGGCCGCCGTCCCGGCGATTTCGGGACACGAATCGGCAGACGTGCCACTCGCCCGGCATGACACCGTGCTACCCCTCCCGCCCGATGTCCCCGCCGAAGCCTTGGCGGTGGACGCGGCGTGTAGCGGCAACCCCGGGCCGATGGAATACCGGGGTGTCTACCTGCGCACGGGTGAAACCGTATTCCGGTTCGGGCCGGTGTATGGCACCAACAACATCGGCGAATTTTTGGCCATCGTACACGCCTTGGCCTTGATGGACAAGAAAGGCGTGCATATGCCGGTGTTCTCTGACAGCCGGAACGCCATCGGATGGGTGAGGCAGAAACGTTGCAAGACAAAACTGGAACGCGGCCCGCGCACGGAAACTTTGTATCAGATGATAGAACGAGCCGAGGCCTGGCTCAACTCCCACGAAGCGGATGATGTCCACGTCCGCAAATGGGAGACGGGGCGGTGGGGCGAAGTCCCTGCCGATTTCGGCAGGAAATGATTGTCCCCGCCCACGCACAAAAAAGAGATAGACATGAAACGGCGTATTTCCTACTTTGGGGGATTGTTCCTTACGTTCCTGCTTTTCTTCGTATCGCAGAAGATTGTGTTCGTCTGTTCCAACGACCCTTTGTCGCCGGGCGACTTGTCTCGAGTCATCGTTCACGGGTTGCGTCTGGATATTTCCACTACGGGTTACCTGCTCGTCCTCCCGTTCCTTGTCGTGTGGACAAGCGTTTGGACACGCCACATGAACGCCCGAGCCGTGCTACGCCCTTACTTCATCCTTGTCGCCGTGTTGCTCTCGCTGATTTGCGTGGCGGACACTTCCCTCTACGCGTTCTGGAAATTCAAAATCGATGCCACGATTTTCAATTACACGGATACCCCCAAACAGGCTCTCGCCAGCGTCTCCGGCGGGTACGTCGCCCTGCGTCTGCTTTGTGTCACGGCTTTCTCCGTACTCCTGTCGTGGATTCTCATCCGTCTCACGCCCAAGGCATTCCCCGTCCTTCCCGTCAACCTGAAAATGATATCTTGGAACTTCGCTTGCGCGTTGCTCGGGAGCCTCGTTTTCCTGGCCATACGCGGGGGCGTGGGACGCTCCACCATGAACGTGGGCAGCGCGTATTTCAGTGAAGACACCTATATGAACCATGCCGCCGTGAACCCGGCCTTCAACCTGATGTACTCTTGGAGCAAGGCCGAGGACTTCGCCGGAAAATATGATTACCTGAGGGAGGAGAAACGCGTCGCCGCCTTCGCAGGCCTTTACCCGGTCGCGACAGCCCCCCCTACCCTACGCCTGTTGCGCACCGCACGTCCCGACATACTCGTCATCATCCTTGAAGGGTTCGGGGGCGATTACGTAAAGGAACTGGGCGGAGCCGAGGACGTGGCACCCGAAATGAGCAGGCTCATCCGCGAAAGCATCTTCTTCGACAACGTGTATGCCAACAGTTTCCGCACCGATCGCGGGTTGGTCAGCGCACTGAGCGGGCACGTCAGTTACCCCACTGCCTCCATCATGAAACTCCCCGCTAAGTCGCGCCTCCTGCCCGGACTTGCACGCACGTTGCGGAGGGTGGGATACCGCACGGATTTCCTTTACGGGGGCGACATCGACTTTACCAACATGAGGAGTTATTTCACCACCACGGGCTACACGAACTTAACCGCTGACGCAGATTTCATTTTGCGGGAACGCACTTCGAGCTCATGGGGGGCACACGACGAATACACTTTCGACCGGCTGTACGAGATGATTGCATCCCGGCCAACCGGCCGACCGTGGCATATCGGTTTCCTGACCCTCAGCAGCCACGAGCCGTTCGAAGTCCCTTACGACAGACTGAAGGACAAACGGCAGAACTCCTTTGCCTATACCGACCATTGCCTCGGCACGTTCATCGACCGCCTGAAACGGCTTCCGGAATGGGACAACCTGCTGGTGGTCTGCCTGCCCGACCACGGTAGCTCGTCCACCTTCAATGTCACTTCGCCTGCTTTCTACCACATCCCCATGCTGTGGCTGGGCGGAGCCATAAAAGAGCCTTCCGTAATCCACACTCTGATGAACCAAAGTGACTTCCCCGCCACGTTGCTCGGGCAACTTGGCTTGCCGCATCAGGAATTCAGGTTCAGCCGCGACGTGTTCTCCGCATCCTATACCTATCCTTTCGCCTACTCCACGTTCAACGACGGCTTCATGTTCAAGGATAGCACTGGCGTGACAATCTTCGACAATGCCGCCGAGAAACCGATTTTTGAGAACCCTTCGCCCGATGCCGTGCGCGAAGAAAACGGAAAGGCCATCTTGCAGACCTCATACGACCTGCTTGGAAAGATGTAGGGAGGCCGAAGCGGCTTGTCCCGAATGGTGCGGGAGCTTCTTTCTGTATCGAAATAAAAATCTCAGCCAAGAATAACCGGCAATACACAAAGACAAAAAGAGGAGGCCGAAACCTCTTCTGAAAAAAA
>CAZGBV010000083.1:0-7368 GCA_964523985.1 uncultured Paraprevotella sp. | reverse complement strand
CTTCAAAAAATCTGCGAGTACTGTTGAGGGACAATATCTCGCAGAAACGGACTTTTTAAGGGACGACTAAATAACCCCATAAAGAATGCTATAGTTCTGACGATTTATTTATCGCAATTTATCTTCGAATATTCCAGCTTATACAATGTAGGGCACCACCTTCTTTGACAACCTCGGCCATTTCAATTTGATGAATCTCGCAATTTGGAAATGCTTCATGAATATATTGCCAAGCAATAGCATCCTCATCAATATTGAAAATCGGCATAATAATTTCGTTTCCTAACTGCAAAAAGTTGATATAAGCCCAATTAAAATCATAACATGGAGTAGAGACCTTATCTGCAAATCGCATTTCTGTAACCACAAAGTCATATCCTTCAAGAATGTTTCGGATGGCAGTAGCTTCTTTCTGGTATTCATCCCCATGATTGCCCATTAAGATACGATTGCCGCCACACCATTTGACAAATCCATCGGAATGCCCATACTTATCTGTGTCAGGATTATCAAAGTCACCGTGCATCGTCCAGGGAATAATGATAACTGGATGCCCCAGTTCTGACTCTAACTTTGCTTTGAACTCTTCATCTCCTTTCTCTTTGCCATTCTCAGTGAACACCTTGTCCGTCATTACGATATAAGGACCGCATGCCACCATATTACCTCCATCAATTATCAGTTTGGTTGAACGGCAGTTTATACCCATTCCACGCAATACGTTTGTACATTCAGTTCTTGTTTTAGAATCCTTATAGTCAGGATAATATTGATACCTCAAGAACTCATTCTCATTCAACTGGATTGGCATATAATCGCGTACCCAATAATCTTTTGTACATTTCAACTCTTTCGGTTCAATGCCACAATACTTCAGAAGATTAGTCAGACGCTGATAAAAATCCGGATGTCCTTCTTGCTTATCCTTCAGCCAGGGTGACAAATAGATTTCATTTGTTTCACTGTCATGTAGCAACTGGTCACACCGCACATATCTGTATCGCTTATCCTTAAAGGTGGAAAACTCCTCGTATAATTCCTTCCGGTCTGGATGCGACAGATATTCTCCAAGTATATAATCCACTTTCTTTTCAATAGTCTGCTTACCGGTTAGAAGCTTCAATCTGGATTTACAGATATATCCAACCATACCGTTATTGCGCTCTACAAGAGAAGGAAAATTATTGTCCTGTTCTATGGCATGATGAAGTCTGAACAGCTCTGCACAAGCCCAAGGTCTTTCTAAGATTTCGTTTTTATCCTCGCTGATTAACTGACGGATCAGAATACCTCCAAAGTAAGAGTTGTCATTCAAAATGTATTTCTTTACCTTTTTCCCAGTGGTGTCACTCTCGTCCTTTTTGTAAATCTCACTTGGAAAATTCAAATCTATACCCCCAAAATCATTCACATACCAACACAAAGAATCGGAAAAACGGGGATGAGTGATGATGTCACGATGATTCTTATTATAGAAGTAAAACTCAATCTCTTTGAAAAGATAGATTTTTTCTCCCTTTTGTATGGCAAAATTTTCAAATAGCAATTTTGCTATCTGAGCAAACCGCGACTCTATCTCTGTAATACTCATATCAGCATTAAGAGACATTAGTTCTTTGAGCTTTGTTGTCATCATTATTTACTTTTTCTTGCATTAATACTCTAATATCCAATTCAAATCATCACACAGGTGCCATTTACTGAAGAGCGTCTCGATATAAAGTTCCGCCCCAAATTGACTGATTGGAAGTTTTTGAGCAATTTTCATTTTATTTTTACTCAAAGACTTTATGACTTTCATTTTGCTGTACACTTCCCACAGTCCGCCACTACGATTCCCGCTACCTGACTGTTGCTTCTTTGCCGAAGTCTTGTTCCGGTTCGGGGATTTTACGTCTCCAGCAACCACATCGATTCCTTGGCATCTCTATCAATGCCAATCCAAATCCATCAAACGTTTTTTAATGACCTACACAAGAATACATCCCATCACGTTCCACCACCTTGCGGGGGATGGAATTACGGACATTTTCAAGCTCCCGAACATACCTGCGAACCCAATTCAGCACTGAGGCATAACCCACCCCGAGTAACCGACCGGTTGAATCTTCCAAGCGACGCTTATGCTCCTTGAACTCCACCGAACATAATCAACACTAATTACACCCGCACGATTTATTTTAGTTGGGAGTTGGAGGTCTTTCATAAAACCACTTTTAACCCGTTCCGAACTTTTGCATTTTGGACATTTTATACTTCATCACTGGTTTTGACACATTCTCTTTCTTCCGCCTTCCCTCCGTCAAGATTAGAGGGGGCGGAGGGTCATTCGCCTTTCTCCAACTGGTTCTTCAATGCTGCCAGCGCGTCGATGTCTCCCAACGTGGTGGAAGCGGTTTGGTTTTGGATTACTGGAACATCGCTTTTTCTGGATCCTCTCTTGGCGTTGGCGGCGTTCTTTCTGGCTTCCTTAGCCTCGGCGCGTTGCGCGTCCTCATGGATGCGGCTGTGCGATAGGATGATGCGTTTGCTACCCTTGTTGAACTCAATCACCTTGAACGGCAGTTTCTCGTTCAGTTGGACTTGACTGCCGTCTTTCTTCACCAGGTGTTTCGGGGTGGCAAAACCTTCCACTCCGTATTCCAGTTGGATTACGGCACCCTTGTCGAGCATTTCGATGATGGTGCCTTCGTGGATGGAATTCACGGTAAAAATCGTTTCGAACACGTCCCACGGGTTTTCCTCGAGTTGCTTGTGTCCCAAGCTCAAGCGGCGGTTCCCCTTGTCGATTTCCAGCACCTGCACTTCCATTTCCGCTCCGATTTGCGTGAATTCAGAGGGATGTTTTATCTTCTTTGTCCAAGAAAGGTCGGAGATGTGTATCAAACCGTCCACGCCTTCTTCTATTTCCACGAAGACCCCGAAGTTCGTGAAGTTGCGCACCTTGGCGGAATGTTTGGATCCAATGGGGTATTTCTCCTCGATGTTTTCCCATGGGTCTGGTTTCAGCTGTTTGATGCCCAACGACATCTTGCGGTCAGCACGGTCTAATGTCAGGATGACGGCTTCCACCTCGTCGCCCACTTTCATGAAGTCCTGCGCGGAACGCAAGTGCTGGCTCCACGACATTTCCGACACGTGGATAAGACCTTCCACGCCCGGAGCTATCTCAACGAACGCGCCGTAGTCAGCCATCACCACGACTTTCCCCTTCACCTTGTCGCCCACTTTCAAATCCGGGTTAAGCGCGTCCCACGGATGTGGTGTCAACTGTTTCAGTCCCAGTGCAATGCGTTTCTTTTCATCATCGAAGTCAAGGATGACCACATTAATCTTTTGGTCGAGTTGCACCACTTCTTTCGGGTTGCTCACGCGCCCCCACGAGAGATCGGTGATGTGTATCAAGCCGTCCACGCCGCCCAGGTCAATGAACACACCGTAGGACGTGATATTCTTGACTGTGCCCTCGAGCACCTGTCCTTTCTCGAGCTTGCTGATGATTTCTTTCTTCTGCTGTTCCAGTTCGGCTTCAATGAGAGCCTTATGCGAAACGACGACATTCCTGAACTCCTGATTGATTTTCACCACCTTGAATTCCATCGTCTTTCCTACGAATATGTCGTAGTCACGGATAGGTCTCACGTCGATTTGCGAGCCTGGTAAGAAAGCTTCTATGCCGAACACGTCCACTATCATGCCGCCTTTCGTGCGGCATTTGATGTAACCCTTGATGATTTCCTCCTTTTCGAGAGCCTCATTCACGCGTTCCCACGAACGGGCCGCACGTGCTTTCTTGTGCGAGAGGACGAGCTGTCCTTTCTTGTCTTCCTGGTTTTCAATGTAAACCTCGACCTTATCCCCCACCTTCAAGTCGGGGTTGTAGCGGAATTCGCTTATCGGGATGATGCCGTCCGACTTGAAGCCGATGTTCACCACCACCTCCCGTTTGTTCATAGCGATAACCGTGCCGTCCACCACTTCGTGGTCGTTCACTTTGTTCAAGGAGCCCTCGTAAGCCTTTTCCTGCGCTTTGCGGCTCTCGTTCACTTGAGCGTCACCGCTTTCATAAGCATCCCAGTCGAAGTCTGCCAACGGTGCTACGTTTTTTAAATCAGCCATTTAGTAATGAAAATGATAAAATTGATAATGTTAGACATTATGTTGTTTCCGAAACGGTGGCAAAGATAAGGCAAAAGACATAATAATGCAATTAAAAAAGCGAGAAAATGAACGCGGTTCTGTTTTTTTGTTTGTACCTTTGCGAGGTCATTAAAACATCTTGAAATGGGAAAAATCAATTGCATAGGCATTCTGACATCCGGAGGGGATGCGCCGGGAATGAACGCCGCCATCCGCGCCGTCACGCGCACCGGGATAGCGGCCGGGATGAGAGTGAAAGCCATATATCGCGGTTACGAGGGCTTGATTAACAACGAAATCAAGGAATTCACGACGGAGAACGTGAGCAACATCATTCAAAGAGGGGGGACAATACTTAAGACAGCCCGTAGCAAGGACTTCCTTACGCCTGAGGGACGCAAGAAGGCTTACGACAACATGGTGGGGCAGGGCATCGATGCGTTGGTAGTCATAGGGGGCAACGGGTCGCTCGAGGGTGCGCGGGTCTTCGCCGAGGAGTTCGACGTGCCGTGCATCGGTCTGCCCGGAACCATCGACAACGACCTGAGCGGGACGGATGCCACCATCGGTTACGACACGACATTGAACACTATCGTGCAGTGCGTGGACAAGATACGCGACACGGCGACCTCGCACGAACGCATATTTTTTATCGAGGTGATGGGGCGTGATGCCGGCTTTCTGGCTCAGAACAGCGCGATAGCCGGAGGGGCGGAAGCCGCCATCATCCCCGAGGATTCTTCCAATGCCGACCAGCTGGGGCAGTTCATCGGACGCGGCATCCGCAAGAGTAAAAGCTCCAGCATGGTCATCGTCTCGGAAAGTCCCCAATGCGGTGCCATGTATTATGCCGAGCGGGTGAAGAAAGAATACCCCGAGTTCGACGTGCGTGTGTCCATCCTTGGGCATTTGCAACGTGGCGGTTCACCGAGTGCTTACGACCGCATTTTGGCTTCGCGTCTGGGCGTGGGTGCCATTAAGGCTCTGCGCGAGGGACAGCGCAACGTGATGATAGGCATCAAAAACGACGAGGTGGTGTACGTTCCGTTCTGCAATGCCATCAAGAGCGACAAACCGGTGAAGAAAGAACTGATAGACGTGTTGGGCATCTTGTCTATTTGAGGGCGAGCCAGGGGAATGTCCGCGACGTTGAAATGGAATGGCCTGCCGCGGCTGTTCCGGCGTTGCGGGTACGGCAGGTAAACGGGAGCACGCTTTTTCGCGGTGGCAGCGTGTGTTTCCCGTTTCCTAATATTGCAAACTTTGTGGGAAGAGGGTTCCTTTTCGTCCAAGTTGGCAAATGGTTGGGGGAGATTGCTATTTTATCCGACCGTGATAGGCTTCGCCATTTTGTCAGGGTGTTTTGTCAGCTCACGAAACGATTCGCAGGATGTGGTGTCAGTAGAAAGTCAGTGGGGATAAATTTTCTTTTGTCGTTAGGAAGCCTTACTTTTGGGTATGGAAAAAGATTATTTGTAGGTGCTGGCGCGTATGGTGCTTCCCCACATTGAATCCTCTTACCGTGCCATCCAAGAAGAAGAAATCCATTACTATCCGATTTTTTCAGCCGATTGGGGCTTATCTATTCGGATCAAGCGTGAGATCGTCCTTGCCGGGGGTGTTGCAGGCCGCATCATCGGACTTTAGGCCTTGGGTAACGACACCTGCAGGACAAGCGACTGGTTAGAAGAGTATCTGGGCAGTGCCGTGTATCCGCCGGGACAACCGGTTCCGTCACCGACCGCGTACTTCCGGAAATAAAGGCATGGTATGGCGTTCCCGGAGCCCGGACTCGGTTTATCCGACAGTCCGGTTTGACGCTGTTCATTACAAGGTAACGGATGACAGGGGTTGTGCCGTCAGCCGTGCGATTTACAATGTCCCGGCCATGGACAAGGAAGGACGTAAGGACTTACTTGATATGTATGTCTCTAAGAATGAGGGTGCGAACTTCCGGTTGAATGTGTTGACCGATTTACAGGGTCGTGGCGTTCGTGATATCCTCATGGCTCGTGTCGTCCGTCAGATAAGCAACTCCGTCAAGCATGTCGGCAGCAGACATCAAGAAGAGTTCATGAAAGACCTGAAACGTGTCGTCCATGGTGCCGTAAGCAAGGAAGCCGCTGAAACAGGATTTCTTAATCCTGATGAAAAATGGGGCGGGAAATATCCGGTTGCCATTATTACAGATTTTGTTTAGTACTTCTTCGTGAACGTCTTTAATCTTAAACAAAGCGGCGACGTTTTCCTTAGTGGCAAACAGTTCCACCATTTTTTCCGTTGTCTGTTCCATGTCTTGATAGGTGAGTTTTGCGATTAAGTTATAGTATTGGGTTAATTGATGTTTCATCGTAATCCGAGCCCTGATTTCGGGCAAGGCGTTTCCGCCGGAACCGCGAACCTTCGCGGGAGGGGCGGACAAGCCGTCGTCCCCCTCCCGATACGGGACATCCCTCTTCTGACAATCTGTCATCCGTTTCCCCTCTTCCGCGAGCAGAATGAAAGGAAAAAGCCTGTTCCGTGCATCGCGGACTGCCGTCGGAAAACGTGAACCAGAAGTGAAAGAAGGCGTTTTCGGATACATTTCTTCACGTTTCGGGCATCCGTTTAACATCCCTTCACCAAAACCGCCCGTTTTTGTGCCGAGAAAAATTTCCGTTCCTGCTGACAAAACACTTTTTTTGTGCCGAGGAAAATCCGGAAAAGTGCGGATTCCGGCGGATTTTCCTCCCGAAAACGGAAAAACGGACTGCGGAGAACCCGATTTTTCCTCTATTCGGAAGGAAAACGGGCATTGGGTCGAAGTGTCGTTTTGCAAGGAGAAACACATTCCGGGCTTGCGCGTCCTTCGCCCGCAAGCGCAGAAAATCGCCGTCCGCCGTACCTTTTGCAAGCGGAAAACCCTTTACGGCTGACATTCCGTCTTTCCATAAATGCGCGAGAATCGCTTATTTTCCGCGCCGCCCCGACCCGCGTGCGAATACGCGATTCTCACGGGACTGCGACTGACGTTTTGACAAAACGACAGTTTCGACAGAAAACGCATCTCCCGTTCTTTCGGGCGGCGAGCGTCCGGGGCATCTCCCGCCGTCCGTGAAATCTCCCCACACCGTCGGCGGCGCGGCGAGGGACGGGCTTGCGCCCGGTTCGCGCGTCCTGCCGCACGGGCCGTCACCGCGGCGCGGGCGGAACGTCTCCGGCTTCCGGCGGGCACGGTTCACAGGCGGC
>CAZGBV010000082.1:0-7478 GCA_964523985.1 uncultured Paraprevotella sp. | reverse complement strand
TGCGCGACAAGGCCAACTACGGCGTGTCGAGGGTCTGCCCACCACGTTGCTCGGTGAGAAGGTAACCATCCGCAACCTGCTGGAGAGCGAGGGCAACCGGGAGGAGGAGTACGACAAGTACAACCGCGTGGATATGCTCGCGAAGGCCTCGCGGGGCAGCCTGATGCTCATAGAAATCCAGAACAACAACGAGTACGCCTACTTCCAGCGTATGCTCTTCGGGGTGTCGAAGCTTGTGACGGAGTACATCTGGCGTGGCGAGGGCTACGGGGCGGACGAGATTGCCGAACTGGCGGGGCTGTCCCCCGGCGAGGCGGAATCCGTGCGGTGACGAGGCGGGCGGAAGGAACGGAAAGAACGGAGAGACGGGCCGATAACCAGACGGCATTGGACGAATTTGACAGACGCGGACGAAAAAAATCGATTTTTTCTTTGTTTTTTTGTGTCATTCCTATTAATTTTGCCAGAGGAAAAGCGAGGAAAAGCATTCGATTCGTCAAATTTCTAAACTAATAACATGAAGAATTGTACTTTTATTCTAACGGGGGGGGTAGTTTTTACGTCGCTACTCCTCGGTGCCGTCCCGAGTAAATCGTGGGGACAAAAAGCAGTATTGCACACAGACAGCGCGAAAGCCTTTGTTGTTTCCTATCAAGGCAAGCACTATGCCATGAGCAGGAAAGAACTTGATAAGGAAAGCGGACTATCAACCGGACATGGATTGGCTCCCCGTGAGGTTAAGGTGGCGGGTGAAAAAGTAATTAATGCGTGGGGAGATTCCATTTTATGGGATTTTGACTATGTTAGAGATAAATCTGATACTGCTTTCGCTTGCGCCTACATCAAGCCTCATGGTGATGAAAAAAATTATTTGTATGGAAGCGAAGATGGTGGTGACCTTAGGGTAAAAGAGGGTAACGATACGACTTTATGGCTTTTTAATGATACACTTTCCTTGTGGTTTAACTACAGTCTTTATGAAAAGGAAAGTTATCGTTCTTTCTTTATTGAACCAGATAAGAATACTAAAACCCCCAGTTTTAGAGGTTGGGATATTGCACATTTGAGTGGAGATACTCACGAGCATTCCAGTGTCAGTATGTCGGAGGGGTGGGTTCTTTTTTCCGACGCTTACGTGCGCGAGAATTTGGATTCAGCCAGCTACGGGACGATTTGCCTTCCGCGCAGTGTAGCCGCGAACGACTACTCCGGTGCGACATTCTATAGCATCGCGGGAAAAGACAAAGGAGATACCGACAGCTTGTTATACCTTACGAAAGTCGATAGTCTCGTAAAGGGTACGCCGTACATTTTCTTCACCAACGATACTATTCTCACGGTCGCATACCACGACATGGATTCCGTGACCAGTGCGGTAAAAGAAGGTACGAACGGCCTGATGGGTAATCTGCAAGATGATAATCTCGCCGTAGATCCCGGTAGGTATATGATTGACGACAACCAAGTGAAGGAGTGCGGGACGGGATGCAAACTTGCGAAAAACCGCGCATACATTGACATGAGCGAGGTGCCAGTCGGAAAACCGCAAGGCATGAATAATATTCTCGTGATTTCGATAGGCGGGTCGATAGGCGGAACCACGCACGTGGCGGCGGTGACGGCCGATAGCGACAAGGTGGACGTTTACACGATAGGCGGCGTGATGGTGCGCCGCAAGGCGGAAGCCGCGACGGCCACGGCCGGCCTGCAGAAAGGCATCTACATCGTGAACCACAAGAAAGTAGCAGTGAAATAACCTTAAGCGACGATATCATGGAAAAGAAGAAATATATTCAGCCCGTCTGCCAAGTGACGGAAATCGAATGCTCCCAACTGATAGCAGTGAGTGGTGCGACACCGGGGGAATTGCATATTAACGACGAACCGGAAAATGACTTTTGGGGAGATTGACGACAGTCCGGAGGCGAGAAATCCCTCCGCTGTCCGCGATTGATTGCCCCTCGCCACCGGGCGTGTCCCGGCGTGCCCAAGGTTACGAAGGCCGGCCTCGGACATTCCGTCCGAGGCCGACCTTTTTTCGTCTGACGGAGCGGGCGGGGAAATCCTTGGCGGCACCGGGAATGTGGCGGCCATGCCGCAAGCGTCTGGAACAGTCCGTCTTCCTCTTTCGGCAATCGGCCGGAGCAAGGAGGCTTCGCCTGGCGGGAAGCGGGGGCATGTCCCTGAATAATGTCGGCTTCGTCAAAATGTCAGATTTGTCAAAGTGTCATTCCCGCCCCTTCAAATTCCGCGTTTTTCCGCCCCCGGGAAGAGGCGGACGGAAAAAACCAGTTTTCGCGCGGTTTCGGGAAATCAAACCGTAAGCGGAAAGGCAAATCGGGCTTTCACCGTGCCGGGCGGGGAGGCGCACCGTGCGCCTGTCGCGACAGGACGCGCAAGCAAAACGGCGGATTCACGTGACAATCTGTCGGAAAAATCCTTACAAGTGCGAAGCGTCGAAGAGATGCCGAAAGACCGCCGCGGGCAGTCCGTCGCCCCGCCCGCGGGCGGTTTTTCCCGGAAAGTGCCGAGATTCGAATCGCGGCGGCACGACAAAAAAAGTGTTTTGTCACGTCATCCGGAAATTTTTCTCGGCACAAAATCGCGGCGTTTAGGTTAAGGGACGTGAAAATCGAGGCCGGACTGCAAAAATATGTATCCGAAGAAGGCCGGATTCCGCCCTGTCCGGAGATTTTTTCACGGGACGCCGGTTAGCGGAAACGGCTTGTTCCCGGCAGGAAGAAAGCGGAACGCGCGTTCCGGCGACAAAACGACATTCCGCGGAATGCACGTCCGCAGGGTCGGATTCCTTCACTTTCCTCCCTGCTCCCGCCCTGCGCCGCCTTTGTCCCCGCCCGGCGCGGGCCGCGAAAGAGAAAGCACCTGGCGGCGGGGGGAGGACGCTCAGAAGCTGAAGCCCGCCCTTATGTACCCGGAAGTCTTGGCGCGGTCGCTGAAACAAAGCGCGACGCCGATGGGGCCGATGAAAGTGCGGAGGTCGTACCTTATGGCCCCGCCGAAGATTCGGAAGCCCGCCGAGCCGTCGTCGCCGAAGCTGTTCCTGAAGAAATGCATCCAGTCGTCCGACGTGGCGGCGACGTTGAACGCCCCGCTCACGTAATGCTTCCCCCCGACGCGTTGCCGCGCCTCTATTCCCGCCACCACCAGCGCGCGGCGCGACATCTCTAAATGCTTGATGCCGTAGAACGGGATTTGCCGGCTGAAGTACTTGCCTCTTTCCTGTCCGCCGAGCGTGTTCATCTCGGCCACGGTGTTTTCCGTCGTCAGGTACCGCCCTTCCACGCGCGGCGTCAGGGTGAAGCGGGAATTGAAGGAGAAAGCGATGTCCCAGCGTATGGCGGCCGTGTGGAACGCCTTGCTCCCGTTTAGCGGCACGGCGTAGTGGTATTCCATGCCGAGCGTGCCTCCTTTCGTCGGGAAGTAGTTGTCGTCCAAAGTGTTGACGGTATATTGCGCCCCGAATTTCAGGTAACTCTCCTTGTCGATTTCCTTCGCCGGGCTGTCGCCGAAGCGGTAGAGGAAAGAGCCGTAGTTGTAAAAACAGTAGATGCCTCCCAGCTTGATCCGGACGTTCTTCCAGCTTTTGTCGAATCCCGCCTCCACGAGTTGATGGTTGAAGTTGACCCCGTAGGCCCGTTTCCCTTTCTCGTAGATGTTGAAGTCGTCGTAGGTGTAGCGGTAGCCCGTGGCGAGTTTCCATCCCGCGCCCAGGTCGAGGTCGTAATGCACGTCGCCGTAGGTTTTCCGCCCCAGCCGCAGGGTCAGGCCGAGGCGGTGGTTCCTCTTCTTCCCGAGCGACAGCCGCCCGTTGAAGAGCAGGGCGGCCAGCTCCTCGTTGTCGAACCGCAGCCCCAGATTGATGGAGTTTCCGGGCGTGTCGCCCACCAGCGTCTTCAGGGCGGCATTGCCCGCTTCCTCCGCAACGTCCGCGCGGGGCGCCACCAGGAAGGGCGGCACCGGGCGGACGGCGGCGGAGTCGCCGGGCCCGAGGAGGCGGCCTACGGCCTTCAAGGCATCCATCTGCCGCCAGGCGGCCTGCGCCCCGCGTTCCACGAGGGAGTCTATGGCGGCCGTGGTGAAGCTGGCCGTGTTGTATCCCTTCACGTCGACCTTGACATAGATGTCCGAAAGGGCGACGTTCCGTTCCCAACGGTCTTTCCCTTGCAGGTCGATGAGCTGGCTGACTTGTGCGAAGATGTTGTTTTGCAACTCTTCCGCGGTTTTCATCGGGTCCTGCACGTCCACCCCGATGACGATGTCCGCCCCCATCTGCCGCGCCACGTCCGCGGGATAATTGTTGATGATGCCGCCGTCGATGAGCAGCCTGCCGTTCAAGGATACGGGCGCGAAGGCTCCGGGAATGGACATGCTGGCGCGTATGGCGACGGGCAGCACGCCGTCGCGGAACACGACTTCCTCGCCCGTCACCAGGTCCTGCGAGATGCAGGCGAAGGGCACGGGCATCTTCCGGAAGTCGATGGAGTCGTGGTATCCCTCGGTGAGCCGCCACAGCATACGCCCGATGTTCCTCCCCTTGACGACCCCTCCGCCGATGGCGTCCTGCGGCTTCTCGAAGAAGGGGATGGAGAGGATGTAGCGCGAGCCTTGTTCCTTGTCCTGCAGGGTGAGCGCGTCGCGCCCCGTCTTGTCGCTCAGCAGCGTGACCCAGTCTTGCGCCATGAAGATGCTGTCGAGCTGTGCGGGCGTGTATCCTATGGCGTACAGGCCGCCGATGATGCTGCCCATGCTTGTGCCCACGACCATGTCCACGGGGATGCCCGCTTCCTCGATTACCCTCAGCGCGCCGATGTGGGCTGTGCCCTTCGCGCCTCCCCCGCTCAGCACCACGGCCACGCGCGGGCGCACCGCGAAGGCGGGGAAGGCCGACAGGGCGCATAGGAGCAACAGGAGGCGTGTCATTTTCGTCATGTATCTCATGTGTTTTCGGACATCTTGTCAGTTCCCGGAGGCGGCAGCCGCGGACGTGCCCGCCAAGGGACAAAGATAATGCAAAAAACTCGCTCATGATGCCGCCGGAGGTCTTTTATCGTTTTTTTTGCCGCGCGGGGCGGTTTGGCATACGGTTTGTTTCCGAATCAGTGCGCGGTTTCGGCAAGAAGCGGTGCGGGAAACGCGCCCGAATCAGATTAATAATGAAAGGCAGATACGATTATGGGAAAAATCATTGGAATTGACTTGGGAACCACAAACTCTTGTGTTTCCGTTTTTGAGGGCAACGAGCCGGTAGTGATAGCCAACAACGAGGGCAAGCGCACTACGCCCTCCGTCGTGGCGTTCAAGAACGGGGAGCGCCTGGTGGGCGACCCGGCCAAGCGTCAGGCGATTACGAACCCGAAGAACACCATTTTCTCCATCAAGCGTTTCATGGGCGAGACCTACGACCAGGCGAGGAAGGAAATAGAGCGCGTCCCTTATTCCGTCGTGAGGGGGGACAACAACACGCCTCGCATGGACATCGACGGGCGGCTCTACACTCCGCAGGAAATCTCGGCCATGATACTGCAGAAGATGAAGAAGACGGCGGAGGATTACTTGGGACAGGAGGTGACGGAAGCCGTGATTACGGTGCCGGCTTACTTCTCTGATTCGCAACGCCAAGCCACGAAGGAGGCCGGGCAGATAGCCGGGCTGGAGGTGAAGCGCATAGTGAACGAGCCGACGGCGGCGGCTTTGGCCTACGGCGTGGACAAGTCCAACAAGGACATGAAGATTGCCGTGTTCGACCTGGGCGGCGGCACGTTCGATATTTCCATCCTGGAGTTCGGTAGCGGCGTGTTCGAGGTGCTTTCCACCAACGGCGACACGCATCTGGGAGGAGACGACTTCGACCAGGTGATTATCGACTGGCTGGCCACCGACTTCAAGACGGAAGAGGGGGTAGACTTGAAACAGGACCCGATGGCGTTGCAACGCCTGAAAGAAGCGGCGGAGAAGGCAAAGATAGAATTGTCTTCCTCCACGGCCACGGAGATAAACCTGCCCTATGTCACGGCCGTGGGCGGCGTGCCCAAGCACTTGGTGAAGACGTTGACGCGCGCCAAGTTCGAGCAACTGGCCGTCAACCTGATACAGGCCTGCAAGTTGCCGTGCCAGAAGGCGATGCAGGATGCCGGGCTGAGCAATTCGGACATAGACGAGGTGATACTCGTCGGCGGATCGAGCCGTATCCCGGCGATACAGAAACTGGTGGAGGACTTCTTCGGCAAGACTCCGTCGAAAGGCGTGAACCCGGACGAGGTGGTGGCCGTCGGCGCGTCTATCCAAGGTGCCATCCTGAATAAGGAAGCCGGAGTGGGCGACATCGTGCTGCTCGACGTGACGCCGCTGTCCATGGGCATCGAGACTATGGGCGGGGTGATGACGAGACTGATTGATGCCAACACGACAATCCCGTGCAACAAGAGCGAGGTGTTCAGCACGGCTGCCGACAACCAGACGGAGGTGACCATCCACGTGCTGCAGGGCGAACGCCCGATGGCCGCCCAAAACAAGTCTATCGGGCAGTTCAACCTGACGGGCATCGCGCCGGCGTGCCGCGGCGTGCCTCAGATAGAGGTGACTTTCGACATCGACGCCAACGGCATACTGAAAGTGTCGGCCAAAGACAAGGCCACCGGCAAGGAGCAGGCCATCCGCATCGAGGCTTCTTCGGGACTGAGCAAGGAGGAAATCAACCGCATGAAAGCCGAGGCGGAAGCTAACGCGGAGGCCGACAAGAAGGAGCGCGAGAAGGTGGACAAGATGAACCAGGCCGACTCCATGATTTTCCAGACGGAGAACCAGCTGAAGGACTTGGGTGACAAGATTCCGGCCGACAAGAAACCCGCCATCGAGAGTGCCTTGCAGAAGCTGAAGGATGCCCACAAGGCTGGCGACGTGGCCGCCGTGGATGCCGCCATAGCGGGGCTGAACGGGGCATGGCAGGCCGCCAGTGCGCAGATGTACCAAGGCGGGGCACAGCCCGGATCCGGTGCGCGGCAGGATGCCGGCGGACAGAACGCCGCCAACGCCGGAGGTTCTTCTTCCGACAGCCCGCTTGAAGACGCTGATTTCGAGGAGGTGAAGTAAGTATCGGTAAACAACGATAACCACAAATAGTAAAAGGGTGTAGCTCAATGAGTTACGCCCTATTTTGTTTTTAACACTTTCTGATAGATTTGCTTATTTCTCGGATTTTTATCGTATATTTGTACCGCGACAAAAAAGTAGGAAATCTGCAACAAAGTAGTATAAAGTTAAATATAAACAAGTAGATATCAGCATTATGCCAGTAGCAAAGTTTGGAATTAAACGCAAGTGCCAAGTCTGTGGTCAGGAGTTTATTGCCAAGACCATTGAATCCTGGTAATGGTCTAAACGTTGTTCCAACATTGCGTATAAGCGTAGAAAGGACGAGGAGAAACGAAATTAGCGATTGGATGAAATCGTAAAAAGCA
>CAZGBV010000081.1:0-7519 GCA_964523985.1 uncultured Paraprevotella sp. | reverse complement strand
TGAAGCTCTCCAGCGGGGAGCAACGGCTCTGCCTGCTGGCCCGCGCGTTCGTCAAAGACCCGGAACTGCTTATCTTGGACGAGCCGATGCACGGGCTGGACGACCGTAACCGCCAGCTGGTGCGCGAGGTTATCTCGGCTTTTTGCCGACGGAAAGACAAGACGATGATTATGGTGACGCATTACGCCGAAGAACTGCCCGATGTCATTACGCACAGACTGTTCCTGAAAAAGAACACGTAGGATGCGGCTCGCAGCAAAGACACCGAGCCGCGGTGTGCAAATCGGGGGCGGAACCGGGCTTTGCCGGGACGCGGATCGCGTCGGGCGGAACCAAACGTAAGCAAAACACGTTTTTCCCTGTCACTTTGTCCCGCCTGTCAACAAAAAGCAGTATATTTGCAGTCGCCGGAAAAAGACGGTATGCCAAGAGATGAACGTAGCCATCGTGAAATATAACGCGGGAAACACCCGTTCCGTGGTCAACGCGCTGAAGCGGTTGGGAGTCGTGCCGGAACTGACAGATGATGCGGAACGGCTGTCGAAAGCCGACCGCGTCGTCTTCCCCGGACAGGGCGAGGCCGGCGGCACGATGGCTTACCTGCGTTCCCGTGGGCTGGACGGCCTGATACGCGGGTTGAGGCAACCCGTGCTGGGCATCTGCATCGGCCTGCAACTGATGTGCCGCCATTCCGAGGAGGGCGACACGGATTGCCTGGGCATCTTCGACGCGGAAGTGCTGAAATTCCGCCCGGAAAGGCACGAAGACAAGGTTCCCCACATGGGTTGGAACACCCTGTGGCGCACGAAAGGCTCTCTCTTCGAGGGTGTCGGCGCGGGCGAGTTCGCTTATTTCGTGCACAGCTATTACGTGCCTGTCAACCCGCATACCATAGCCGCGGCCGACTATGTCGTGCCGTTCAGCGCCGCCCTGCACAAGGACAATTTCTACGCTACGCAATTCCACCCGGAGAAAAGCGGGAGCGTGGGCGGACGCATATTGAGAAACTTCTTGGACTTGGAAGAATGATAGAGCTGATACCGGCCATAGACCTGATAGACGGAAAGTGCGTGCGGCTGTCCAAGGGGGACTTCGCCACGCGGAAGACTTACGACGAGGATCCCGTGGCAGTGGCGCGCGAGTTCGAAAACTACGGTTTCACGCGCTTGCACGTCGCGGATCTTGACGGGGCACGCTCGAGGCACGTCGTCAACCACAAGGTGCTGGAACGTATGGCTTCGGCCACCAGTCTGACAATCGATTTCGGAGGCGGCATAAAATCCGACGGGGACATACGCGTCGTCTTCGAGAGCGGCGCGGCGGCGGTAACGATAGGTAGCGCGGCGGTAACCCGTCCGGATTTGTTCGACGGATGGCTCGGGCAATACGGGGCGGAGCGCGTCATATTGGGCGCGGATGTCAGGGACGGGCTGGTTTCCATCAACGGTTGGAAAGAGGATAGCACGCAGGAGTTGTTCCCTTTCCTGCGGCATCACATGGACGGGGGCGTGCGCCGCGTGCTGTGTACGGACATCGGAAGAGACGGCACGTTGCAAGGTCCTGCCGTCGGACTTTACCGGAAAATCATGGAAGAGTTCCCTTCCTGCGGGCTGATAGCGAGCGGCGGAGTGGGTCGCCTGCAAGACATCATCGGACTGGACGAGGCCGGCATCCCGGCAGTGGTGTTCGGGAAAGCCATCTACGAGGGGAGGATTTCGTTGGACGAACTGGCCGGATGGGCTGGAAACAAGCGGTAGGCATGGCATTGGCGAAACGTATCATCCCCTGCTTGGATGTCATGGACGGACAGACCGTAAAAGGAACCAACTTCGTGAACCTGCGCCGGGTCGGCGACCCGGTGGAACTGGGCAAGGCTTACGACGGGCAGGGAGCGGACGAGCTGGTGTACCTGGATATCACGGCCAGCCACGAAGGCCGCAAGACGTTCACGGAAATGGTGCGGCGCGTGGCGGCGGAAATATCCGTCCCCTTCACCGTCGGCGGGGGAGTCAACGAACTGGCCGACGTGGAGCGGTTGCTCGATGCCGGAGCCGACAAGGTGAGCGTCAATTCGGCCGCTTTGCGCAACCCCGGGCTCATCGACGAGATTGCGGGTCGTTTCGGGTCGCAAGTCTGCGTGGTGGCCATTGATGCTGAGGAGGAGGGGGAAGGCTGGACTTGCTACATGAACGGCGGCCGCTTGCGCACGGGGCGCGGACTGTTCGAATGGGCACGCGAGGCGTGCGACAGGGGTGCCGGCGAAATCCTGTTCACGTCCATGGGTCACGACGGGGCGAGGAACGGCTACGCCAACCGCGCCTTGTCGCGCCTCTCGGAGGAGCTGGGTGTCCCGGTCGTCGCCTCGGGGGGAGCCGGGCGCAAGGAGCATTTCCGCGACGCGTTCACCGAGGGGAAGTGCGATGCCGCGCTGGCTGCCGGCGTGTTCCACTTTGGGGAGATTTCCATACCGGAACTGAAAGCGTGGTTGAAGTCGGAGGGAGTCAACGTCAGGATTTGAAAGGACATACCTATATTATTATATAATGGAAATAGACTTCGACAAGATGGGCGGCTTCGTGCCGGCCGTCATCCAGGATGCCGAAACCAGGAACGTCCTGATGCTGGGGTACATGAACCGTGAAGCCTACGACAAGACGCTGGAGACGGGAAAGGTGACGTTCTTCAGCCGGAGCAAAGGGCGGTTGTGGACGAAAGGGGAGACGAGCGGGAACTTTCTGCACGTGGTTTCCGTCAGGAACGACTGCGACCGCGACGCGTTGCTCGTCCGGGTCCGCCCCGACGGCCCGGTGTGCCATACCGGCGCGGACACCTGCTGGGGGGAGAAGAACGAAGCCGCCCCCTTGGCGTTCCTCGGCGAGCTGCAGGATTTCGTCGAAGCCAGGCGTGAGGAAATGCCGGAGGGATCGTACACCACGAGCCTGTTCCGCGACGGCATCAACCGCATGGCACAGAAAGTGGGCGAAGAAGCCTTGGAAGTCGTCATCGAGGCGGTGAACGGTACGGACGAAAGGCTCGTCTATGAAGGTTCGGACTTGCTGTTCCACCTCATCGTCCTGCTCGCCTCCAAGGGGTTGCGCATAGAACGGCTGGTTGCCGAGCTGAAGGCGCGTCACAAGCCGGGCTGGAAAAGACATTAACCATAGGAAGGAATACGTATGACACGCATCGAATATCAAAACGTGGACATCGCGCAGGAGGGACAGGTCATCCTGAAAAACGTGGATTTCCGGGCGGAAGCAGGGGAGTTCGTTTACCTCGTCGGTAAGGTGGGCACGGGAAAAAGTTCCTTGCTGAAGACCTTTTACGGCGAACTGGACGTGCATACGGGGCATGCCCGCGTGCTCGACCGCGAGATGACCAAAATCAAGCGCAGGCGCATCCCGGCACTGCGCAGGCGGCTGGGCATCGTGTTCCAGGATTTCCAGTTGCTGAACGACCGCACCGTGCGGGGCAACCTGGATTTCGTGCTCAGGGTCACCGGGTGGAAAAAGAAGAAAGAGCGGGATGCACGCATTCAGGAAGTGCTCGGCCAAGTGGGCATGGCGGACAAGGCGAATCAGATGCCCTACCGACTGTCGGGCGGGGAACAGCAATGCGTATGTATCGCAAGAGCCATCCTGAACCGTCCGGACATAATCCTGGCCGACGAGGCGACGGGGAATCTGGACAAAGAGAACGGTCGCCGGGTCGCCGCGATACTGTTCGGCATCAGCCGGGCAGGCACCACCGTCGTGCTGAGTACACACGACGAGAGACTGATATCCGAATTCCCGGGCGTGGTCTATCGTTGCGGGGAGGGGTGTTTGCGGGAATGCACGGTGACCCACGCTCCCCGTCTTTCTCCTGACATCGTATCGGAAAGCATAGAAGAAAATGTCCATGAGAATAACTGAAAACACCAAAAAAACGAAATGAAAGTCATGAAGTTCGGCGGGACGTCCGTGGGTTCCGCCCAAAGGATGAAGGACGTATGCCGGCTGGTTACGCGGGACAACGCGCCTAAGGTGGTCGTGCTATCCGCCATGTCCGGCACGACGAACACGTTGGTGGAGATATCCGACTACCTTTACAAGAAGAACCCCGAAGGCGCCAACAACGTCATCAATAGGTTGGAATGCAAGTACCGTCGGCACGTGGCCGAGCTGTACGCGACGGAGGAATACAGGCGAAAGACGGCGGATTTCCTGAAGGATGAGTTCGACTACCTGAGAAGTTTCACGAAGATACTGTTCACATCGTTCGAGGAAAAGGTCATCCTGGCTCAAGGCGAAGTCATCAGCACCAACATGGTGACGAATTACCTGACGGAATGCGGCGTGAAGACCATCCAATTGTCGGCACTCGACTTCATGCGTTCGGACAAGAACTCGGAGCCGGATTTCAATTACATCAAGGCGAAAGTGAACGAGTTGCTGGCCGCCAACCCGGGTTACCTGATTTACATCACGCAAGGATTCATCTGCCGCAACGCTTACGGCGAGGTGGACAACCTGCAACGCGGCGGCTCGGATTACACGGCCTGCCTCATCGGAGCGGCGATAAAGAGCGAGGAAATCCAGATATGGACTGACATCGACGGTATGCACGACAACGACCCGCGCGTGGTGAGCCACACGAATCCCGTGCGCCAGCTCCATTTCGAGGAGGCGGCGGAACTGGCTTACTTCGGGGCCAAAATCCTGCATCCCACCTGCATCCAGCCCGCCAAGTTCGCCGGCGTGCCCGTGCGCCTGCTGAACACCATGGATCCGTCGGCTCCCGGAACAATCATCAACAACGAGTTCCGAGAGGGGAAAATAAAGGCCGTCGCGGCAAAGGACGGCATCATCTCCATACAGGTGCATTCGAGCCGCATGCTGCTGGCTTACGGCTTCCTGCGCAAGGTTTTCGAGATTTTCGAGAGCTACAAGACGAGCATCGACATGGTGAGTACGTCGGAGGTGGGCGTGTCGGTCACGATAGACAACAAGTCGTACTTGAAAGATATAGTGGCCGACTTGATGAAATACGGCACGGTGACCGTCCGCGAAAATATGTGCATCGTCTGCGTGGTGGGCGACCTCTCGCGGGACAACGTGGGTTTCGAGAGTATGGCGGCGGAGGCGTTGAAGGACATCCCCGTGCAGATGATCTCATACGGCGGGAGCGACCACAACATCTCGTTCCTGATCAGGCAAGAAGACAAGAAGAGGGCTCTTCAGGCACTCAGCGACATGTTGTTCGACAAATGACGAGAAGATATGAAAAGCTCGTTCCCGACAGGGAGATTCAACGCGGTGAGGACACCGTTTTATTATTACGACACGAGGCTGCTCCGGGAGACGCTGGATGCCGTCAAGGCCGAGACGCGCAAGGATGACAACTTTCACGTGCATTATGCCGTGAAAGCCAATGCCAACCCCAAGTTGTTGCGCATCATCAGCGCGGCGGGGTTCGGGGCGGACTGCGTGAGCGGAGGGGAAATCGAAGCCTGTCTGGCCGCCGGCTTCCCCGCGGACAAGATTGTGTTTGCCGGGGTGGGGAAGAGCGACTGGGAAATCAATGCCGGGCTGGATGTCGGCATTGCCTGCTTCAACGTGGAAAGCATCCCGGAACTGGAAGTCATAGACCGTCTGGCTGGCGAGCAGGGGAAGACCGCCCGCGTGGCGTTCCGCGTCAATCCCGACGTGGGGGCCCACACCCATGCCAACATCACGACGGGACTGGCGGAGAACAAGTTCGGAATAGCCATGGACGATATAGAGGACATCATAGGGAACGCCTCTTCGCTGAGGCACGTGGAATTCGTCGGGCTTCATTTCCACATTGGCTCGCAGATACTCGACATGGGGGATTTCGCGGCGTTGTGCAACCGCGTCAACGAGTTGCAGGACAGGCTGGAACGACGGCATATCACGGTGAAGAGCATCAACGTGGGGGGCGGATTGGGCATCGACTACAAGCATCCTGACGAGATGCCGATACCAGACTTCGCGGAATATTTCGGCACTTACCGCAAGCACTTGGATTTGCGGTCGGGGCAGCAGTTGCATTTCGAACCGGGCCGGGCTATCGTGGGTCAGTGCGGCAGCTTGATTACGCGCGTGTTGTACGTCAAGCAGGCCACGTACAAGCAGTTCGCCATCGTGGACGCGGGCATGACGGATCTCATCCGCCCCGCCCTTTACCAGGCTTTCCATTCCGTCGAGAACCTGAGCAGCGACGAGAGCGAGGAGACCTACGACGTGGTGGGGCCCATCTGTGAGTCGAGCGACGTGTTCGTCAAGGCATTCGACCTCAACCGTTGCCGCCGGGGCGACTTCCTTGCCTTGCGTTCGGCGGGGGCTTACGGCGAAACTATGGCATCGAGGTACAACTGCCGCGAATTGCCCGCTGGATATGTCGCGGAGGATTTCGCATGATGCGCCCGCTCGCGGCTTTCCTCTTGGAGAATGCGCCCTACGCCGTTTTCGCGTTGGCGTGGGCGGTGCATTTCTGCACGGCTCTTTCCTACAAGCGGGCGGCACGCCTCGTGAGGCGGCAGACGGAGGCGCGGACTTCGGACGAAAGCTCGCGCGAGGCAGTTTCCGTCGTCATCACCGCGCACGACCAGGCCGACGCGTTGCGCCGCAACCTGCCCTTGATTTTGGAGCAGGAATACGATAGGTTCGAAGTCATCGTGGTGAACGATGCGTCGACCGACGACACGGAGGAGGTGCTGAAGGCCTTGGAACTGAAATACGCCGGATTGCGCCACACTTTCGCGCCGCCCGGCACGCGCCACGCCAATCGCAAACGCCTCTCGCTGACCATCGGCATCAAGGCCGCGCATTACGAATGGCTGTTGCTGACCGGTCCGGACTGCCGCCCGTGCTCTCCCCGCTGGATTGCCACGATGGCGGGGCATTTCCGCGACGGCACGCAAATCGTGCTGGGCTATGCCAACTATGCGCCGGACAAACGTCTGCTCTCCCGCAAGGCTACGTTTTTCAATCTGTTCCACCAGATGCAATACTTGCCGTGGGCGGCGCGGCACAAGGCTTATCGTTGCAACCCGGCCAACGTGGCCTGCCGCAAAAGCTTCTTCATGCGCCACAAGGGGTTTGCCGATGATGGCGGCCTTGTCTGCGGAGAGACGGAATTGCTGGTCAACCGCCTCAGCAAGGCCGGAAACACAGTCACCTCCCTCCATCCGGACGGCAAGGTGTGGCAGGATAACGTGGAATCCGGACGGCAATGGAGGCTCGGACGCGCCTCCTACATGGAAGTGCGGCGGCATTTCCGGCATACGTGGTGCTACCGCGCGGCGTTCAACTTGAAACAAGTCATCGTGCCTCTGTCCTATTGCGCGACGGCGGCCGCCGCGGGATGGAGCGTATGGTTGCGGCAATGGGCGGCCACGGCTTCCGTATCCTTGCTGTTCGTCCTCCTTTGCGTTTGTAAGACCGTATGGTTCAACCGTTCGGCGCGTGCGTTGAGAGAACGTCCCTACCGTCTTTCTTTCTTATGGTACGAGATG
>CAZGBV010000080.1:0-7602 GCA_964523985.1 uncultured Paraprevotella sp. | reverse complement strand
TAACTCTCAATTTCCGTTTGATTAATTCGAAAACCATTTCTGTTTGACTATAAATAAAGCGGAAATCCGCCATCGACACGTCAGAATGCCGGATTTCCGCGAAATGACAAGGACTTCCTTTTATTTCGGTTGCTTGCCTATGTAAGCCAGAATACCGCCGTCAACGTACAGCACCAGGCCGTTGACGAAATTGGAAGCATCCGAAGCCAGGAACACGGCCGGTCCCTGCAAATCTTCGGGAGTGCCCCAACGGGCCGCGGGAGTCTTGGCCACGATGAAACTGTCGAAAGGATGGCGGCTACCGTCCGGTTGCCGTTCCCGCAACGGGGCGGTCTGCGGGGTGGCAATGTAACCCGGGCCGATGCCGTTGCATTGGATGTTGTATTCCCCGTATTCCGAGCAGATGTTGCGCGTGAGCATCTTCAAGCCACCCTTGGCTGCGGCGTAGGCCGATACGGTTTCACGTCCCAGTTCGGACATCATGGAGCAGATGTTGATGATTTTGCCGTGTCCTTTCTTTATCATGCTTGGAATGACAGCTTTCGACACGATGAACGGGGCGTTCAAATCCACGTCGATGACCTGACGGAACTCCTTGGCCGACATTTCCGTCATCGGGATGCGCTTGATGATACCTGCATTGTTGACGAGGATGTCTATCACGCCGACCTCCTTTTCGATACGGGCGACCAGCGCGTTGACGGCCGCCTCATCCGTCACGTCGCACACGTAGCCGTGGGCTTCTATGCCTTTTTCCTTATATGCGGCCAGTCCCTTTTCCACCAATTCCTGCTTGATGTCATTGAACACGATAGTAGCACCGCATCGTGCGAAAGCCGTGGCGATGCCGAAACCGATTCCGTAAGACGCTCCCGTAACCAAGGCCACCTTACCTTCCAGAGAGAAATTCTGCAAAAAATCTTTTTCCATATTCTTGATGATTTAAATAATGCTTTTTCCTTTTTCGCAAAGTTAGGAAAAACAACCGACATACGCGCACGATTCCGCAATAATCTTTTCCTTTTTCTTCCGTCGACGGGCTCATCGACGGGACGGGCGCGCCTACAACCTGCTTTTATACAGCTCGGCGACCGTCTTGTGGTATTGGCATTCCAGTTCCATGTAGGCTTGCAGGTTGCGGTAGATTTGGTCGGTCTCTGCGAAGTAGTCCGTCACGGACAACTCCCCGCCTTCCACCCCTTCCTTCAGCAGACCGAGGGTTTGCGCCATCAGGGACTGGTCATAGACCGACATGGCCTGTTCCAACCTCCGCAGTTCGTTGAAAGAAGAATGCAAGGCGGCTTCCGCTCTCAGGCGCGTCTCGTCCGCCTGCAAGCGCGTTCCGACAGATTGCGCCTGTGCCATTCTCACCCGTCTGCGGTTGGAGAAGAGCGGGATGGATCCTCCCACGACGAAACCATTCTCCTTGTTGCCTTGTCCCGCGTTCCTGTGGTAGCCGATTTCTATCCTGGGCCACCACTCCCTACGGATTGTCGCGAGGTCGTTCCCTGCCGCCCGCGCATCGGCTTCGACAGCCAAAACTTCTGCGTCCCGGTCGAGGAAATCGTCGCACAGGGCATCGAAGTCGGGAATTTCGGGGACGGACGGGTAATCCTTTCCCTCGAAAGAGAGCGGTTCGCCGGCGTTCAGTGCCGCCAGCGACTGCAACGCCGTGCGGCGTTCCGCATGGTTCCGCAACGCCTCCGTCTGTATGCTCATGCGTTCCATCTTGATTTTGTTCACCTCGATAATCGTGGCATCGCCGGCTTTCAGCCGTTCCTCGCAGAGGGCGAGCAGCTCCTCGGCGTTGCGCATGCGCTTGTCCAGCATTTCCTTCTGGCGGTTCAGTCCTATCATGTCCAGGCAAAGGATTTTCGCTTCGAACAAGATGTCGCGGCGCACGACCTCGGCACGGTAGTCCACGGCTTCTTTCTTGTCACGTCCGGCGCGGCCTCGACTGCCGTACACGGAGGGGAATTCGAATTCCTGCGTCACCACCAACTCGGAACTCGACTGCCCGCGCACGTCCCTGCTGTAGAAAGAACTGTACTCCACGGTGGGGTCTTCCAAGCCGTTTTCAGCATCGATGCCGATTTTCTCGGCTTCCCCGTTCTTTCGTTGCGCCTGAATGGATTTGTTGTGTCGTTCCACGCTTTTCAACACTTCGTCCACGCCCTGAGCTTGCGAAGGAAGCAAGCCACAGGCGCAAACGGCTCCGATAAGAATGATTCTTTTCATGACTGTCGTTTTTATTCAAGAACGGATGCCTTCGAATTCATCCGCCCGCTTCGTCCGATGCGGATTGCGTCCCGGAAAAGTCCGAACAAGTTCGGCTTTTGTGGCGACTTGCACCGCATTTCGTATATGATGGGAATAATAAATACATTCAAGGAAGTGGACGTCAGCAGTCCGCCCAATATCACCTTGGCCATCGGGCTTTGTATCTCGTTGCCCGGAAGATCTCCCCGGAAGGCCAGCGGGATAAGGGCGAGAGCCGCCGAAAGCGCGGTCATCAGGATGGGACTCAGTCGGTCGAGCGACCCGCGCAGGATGCTCTCGCGCAGAGGCAATCCCTCCCCGCGCAACGTGTTGTAGTGGCTGATGAGCAGCATGCCGCCCCGCGTGGCGATGCCGAAGAGAGAGATGAACCCGATGATGGCCGGGATACTGATTTCGCCCGTGGTAAACAGCAGGGCGAACACGCCGCCTATCAATGCCAGAGGCAGGTTGAGCAGGATAATCCCGCTCTGTGCCGCGTCGCGGAACTGAAAGCAAAGCAACAGGAAGATGGCCGTGATGCTGACGAGCGACGCGAGCAACAGCACGCGACTGGCCGACTCCTCGCTCTCGAACTGTCCGCCGTATTCGACGTGGTAACCTTCGGGCAGTTTCACCCGTTTGTCTATCCTTTCTCGGATGTCGTTCACCACGCCGCGCATATCGCGCCCGCTGGCGTTGGCCGAGACAACGACCTTGCGTTCCACGTTCTCGCGGTTGATGGTGTTCGGTCCCGTTGTCGACCGGATGTCGGCTACGTAAGAGAGTGGGACTTTGTCGCCTTGGGCGTTGTCGATTATCAGGTCGCGGATGCGCTCCATCGTGCCACGGTCTTCCTCCGCCGAACGGACGACGAGGTTGAACGAGCGGCCTTGTTCGTACACCTGCGACACTACTTCTCCTCCCATGTTCACTTCAACGAACTCATTGAATTGCGGCAACGAGATGCCATGGCGAGCCAGCATTTCTCGTTTCGGCACGATTTCAAGTTCCGGGCGTTCGATTTGCTGTTCCACGTTCAAGTCGGCCACACCCTCCACGTCGCTGATGACCGCTTTGATTTGGTTGCCGATTTGATACATCTTGTTCAAATCATCGCCGAAGAGTTTGATGGCGATGCCGGCCTGCGTGCCGCTCAGCATGGCATCTATGCGATGGCTGATAGGCTGCCCTATCTCGATGTTCGCTCCCGGGATGACGGACAACTTGTGCCGCGCCTCCTCCAAGACCTCGGCGCGACTGCGGTCTTCCAGTTCGAAAGGGGCTTCTATTTCCGACACGTTCACACCGAGTGCGTGCTCGTCCAGCTCCGCCCGTCCCGTCTTGCGTGCCACGGTCTTGATTTCGGGGATGGAGAGCAACAGGTTCTCAGTCTGCCGCCCGATTTTGTCCGACTCTTCCAAAGAGATGCCCGGAAGGGAACTGACGTTGACGGTGAACGACCCTTCGTTGAACGGTGGCAAGAAGCCGCGACCCAACGTGAAGAAGACGCCCAAGGCAACGGCGAGGAGCATAAGGGTGGTGCCCAGCACAAATTTCTTGTGCGACAGAGCCCATGCCAGCCCGTTCCGGTAGTGTTTCTTTAAATATACAATCAAGAACGTCTCCTGCGGCAATCTGCCCGTCCGGCCTTCGTGTCCCAGCAGATAGTTGCAAAGCACGGGGGTCAACGTCAGGGCCACGATGGTGGAGGCGAACAGCGAAACGATGAAAGCCACGCCCAACGGCACGAGCATACGTCCTTCCATGCCGCCCAGAAAGAATAGCGGGACGAAGCTGACGATAATGATGAGCGTGGAATTCAGGATGGGCATGCGCACTTCCCGCGAGGCATCAAATACCACGTCGCGCACGCTCAATCGCTCTCCCTCCGCCGTCATGCGGTTTTCACGCAGGTGCCTCCAAACGTTTTCCACGTCCACGATGGCATCGTCCACCAGCGAACCGATGGCTATGGCCATACCGCCCAAACTCATGGTGTTGAGGGTCAACCCCATATAGTGAAGCACCAGGATGGTGACCAGCAACGAGAGAGGGAGAGTGACCAGCGAGATGAGCGTAGTGCGCACGTTGCCCAGGAAGAGCAACAGGACAACCACCACGAACACGGAACCCTCGAGCAACGAATCCTGAACGTTACTGATGGAATTTTCGATGAAGCGGGACTGACGGAACACATCGGTGGACACGTGCACGTCGGGAGGCAGGCTCCTTTGCAGGTCGTGCAAGGCCGCTTCCAGTTTTACGGTCAAATCTATGGTTCCCGTGTCCGGTTGCTTGGTCACGGTGAGCAATACGGCCGGCTTGCCTTTCTCGGAGGCCAGCCCCAGCCTGGGCTGTCGGCCTCCTATCCTCACGTCGGCGATGTCTTCCAACGTGACGGGCGCGCCTCCCTCGGTCTTGACCACCGCCCGGCCCATTTTCCGCACGTCGTCGGTCGAAACGACACCGCGCACGATGTATTCGTTGCCGTATTGGTAGATTACCCCGCCACCCCGGTTGGTGTTCATGCCCCGCGCCGCGTCCATCACCTCGCGTAGCGTCACCCCGTAGTGCCTCATCCGTTCGGGGTGCAACAGGATTTGGTATTCCTTGATATCACCGCCCAGCACGGCCACCTGGGCCACGCCTCCGGTGGACATCAGGCGCGGGCGAACCACCCAGTCGGCCAGCGTGCGCAAATCGAGCATGGACGTGCTGTCGGCAGTCAGTCCCACGATAAGCAATTCCCCCAGAATGGACGACTGCGCCCCCAGCGTCGGGGTGCCCGCGCTTTCGGGCAGGTTCTCTTTCACGGTGGCCAGCATTTCCGAGACAATTTGCCGGGCCAGATGGATGTCCGTATCCCAGTCGAATTCCACCCATACGACGGAGAAACCCGTGGTGGACGAGGAACGCACGCGGCGTACACCCGTGGCGCCGTTGACGGCAGTCTCTATCGGGAAAGTCACCAATTGTTCCACCTCCTCGGCAGCCATTCCCCTGGCTTCCGTCATGACGACGACGGTGGGGGCGTTCAGGTCGGGGAACACATCCACCTCCGTGTGGTAGGCTTGGTAGAGGCCTCCCGCCATCAACAGGACGGAAACCATCAAGATGAATAAGCGGTTCCGCAAAGAAAATTGTATGATTTTGTCCAACATGATATTCCTTCTTATGGATTAATCGGAAATGCGGCGCAAGTTGAGCACGGAGCCGGACTTGCCCGATTTTCCGCCGGGAAGTATTTCGCATCGCGTGAGGTTAATGGTTGTGGGCCGGGATTGCATTCGAGGTCGAAGCTATTTTCACGTGGTAAGCCCCCTGCGTGACCACGCGGTCGCCGGGCTTCAGTCCCGAGAGGATTTCCACGCGCAGTCCGTCTTCGGCCCCAGTCTTCACCTCCTGCTTGCGGTACGTCTCCTTGCTTTCCTGCAAATAGACGAAGTACGTTCCCTGTTCTTCGGTCAGCGCCGCGACGGGCAAGGAAATCACCCCGGCACGTGCGGCTCCGGTCAGATAGGCTTCCACGAAGCATCCCGGCACGATGTCGCCTGTGTTGTCGAATTCAAACACGACGGGGATGTAGGAAGCGTTCTCGTCCGATGCTTTCCCGTACGACAGGATGCGCCCGTGCAGGCTCTCCAAGTCGTACACTTCGTCGTCATACGGGGTCTTGAAGCGAGCCGAAGAGATTTGGTCCAGCATGCCGTAGTAACGTTCCGGAACATCGGCGCGCAGACCGAGGCGACGGTTCCGGGTCAGGGTCATCAACGGTTGTCCCGTAGTCACGTAGTCGCCTTCCTTCACTGTCACGCTTTTCACGTATCCGCTCGTCGGGGCCGCGACGACCGCACCCTCCGAATGATGAGGGAGCAGTGCTTCGTAGCAGATGCGTGCGTCTTCGTAGGCCGCTTTCAGCCGTTCCAGTTCCTTGCGCGTCACGATTTGTTTCTCGGCCAAAGGCTTGACGCGTTCATACTCCGCCTTGGCGTTCTGGTAAGCCACATAAGCACGTGCCGCCGGATTTCCGCCTTGTATCTTGTCGGACGACAGATGGAACAACACGGCGCCGCGTTCCACCGGAGTGCCGGTGGTGAGTGTCTGTGCGAACTTCACTATGCCGGACGTACCGGCCGCCACCGTCGTTTCTTCCCCTTGGGCGGCCAGTATCTGCCCACCGGTCAGGATGACTTGGCGGAACGTGTCGCGCTTCACGGTTTCGGTGGCGATGTCTGCCGCCCTGGCTTTCTCGGCCGTCAGCATGATTAGGCCCGCTTGTCCTTCGTGGTTGTCTTCCCCGTCGTTGCTTTCCGGCTCGTATGAACGCCCCTCTTCGTGGTCCCGCCCTTGGCAACCGCCCAATATGCTTATGGTCAAAGCACCCATCAAGAGATATGTCATCTTCATAGGAATGTCCATTATATAAATGTATAAAATAAGGGTTGTCTGGTCTCCGTTCATCCACGGGGAGGAGCCCTCATACTTTTTCCGCCGGCAGGGCGCGAAAGATATGCGACAGGACGGTATGCATCGCATGGCCTGCGTGATACTCGCGAGACATGACTGGCTGAAAGGTCGTCTGCCGCCCGAAGCATACACGACTGGCACGCGGCCTTTTTACACGAAAGACAAGTGCCGGACGACGGCGACACCAACTGGAAATGCGTGATACATCCCGACGTGCAGGCGTGCGTGTCTTCCACCGGGCATGCGGGTTCCATTTCCTGTCCCAGACAGAGTGCCTGGGCATGATGGTGATGGGGACAGGCCGAAACGGCCTGCGTCAACAAACAGAGCCATGACAAGATGATGATATGGAGTCGTTTCCTCATCGTTCCGGCGGTTCTTACTTCTGTGGGAACAAAGATAGGGAAAAAATGCCACGCACACAATCGTTTGGTATGCATCTTGGTTGCATTTTCTTCCTTTTCTCCCCGAAAACTGACAATGGAGCGGACGGATTTCCATCGGAATATACAGCTTGTCACTTTTAGGGCGATTTCTTTTCCTGCCGTTTCCTTTTGTGACGGCACGAGATTTGCTCCGAAGTTACTTGACGATGGTGCATGACGACGCAAAAACAGTAAAATCCGGAGAGGACTCGGATTTTTTCACTTCGACTTTGAACTATCGGACATGGTGGAAAACGTGGCAGACCAGTGCCGTCCTCCCGACAGTTTTTCCGCCGCCCCGGCCTTTTCCTTTTCCACTTTCAGGCTTTTTTCGTATCTTTGTACGGCAAAAAAGAACGAAACGAAACTATGTCAGAAGAAGAAGAAAAAACCACGGGTTACTCGGCCAGCAACATCCAGGTGCTGGAGGGACTGGAAGCCGTGCGCAAGC
>CAZGBV010000079.1:0-7696 GCA_964523985.1 uncultured Paraprevotella sp. | reverse complement strand
TAATAAGTATAAGCCTGCGGCCATTTTTACGTGAGCAAAGGTGGCCGCTTTTCAACGAACCATATCATACCCGCTGACACTTGCCTATAGGTTTGGCTGTGTAGAAAGTCACAGGAGGGCAGCGCGGCGCAACCTGACATAGTGACGACCAACGAGGTGTGGCGACAGGAAGTTATATATTCCCCCGTTAAATCCGGAATATCGGAAAAAACTTTGTTCCAAGAGCCAGTCTTTGGTTATCACGCCATTTCCTCCTTGGCCTTGAAAGCCAGCGCGTACATTTTCATTTGTTTGAGCATAGCCGACAAGCCATTGCTCCGTGTGGGGGAGAGGTGTTCTTTTAGTCCGGTGCGCTCGATGAAGTAAAGGTCGGCATCGAGGATTTCCTGCGGGGTATGCCCGCTCAATATCCTCACTAACAGGTGTACGATGCCTTTCACGATTAATGCGTCGCTCTCGGCGCGGAACGCCACCCGACCGCTTTGGTAGTCGGCTTGCAACCATACGCGGCTTTGGCAACCATCTATCAAGTTTTGTTCGGTCTTGTACTCCTCGGGGAGTGGCGGTTGCTCGTTACCCATGTCGATGAGCAATTGGTATTTGTCCATCCACTCGTCGAAAGCGTTGAATTCCTCTATGATTTCGTCTTGTGTCTCGTCAATCGTTTCCATCTTCTTGGTTTTCGTTGTAAATCACTTGGATTACCGTCTGTCCCACGGCTTTCAGAACCTGCCGATCTATGTGTTCCATGTCGTCGCTTACCGTGTGCCAGGTAGGGCCGAATCCGGAGGAACCGTAAGTGAAATGAGGGATGATGTCGATACAGGGTATCCCGGCAATCTCGTTCACCGGCACGTGGTCGTCGGTGACGTACCCTCCGTCGCGCATCGGGAAGAATCTGCCGTAGCTCGACTGCTCCGCCGTGTTCCACACCAAGTCCACCACTTGCGGGGCGTATCTTTGGGAATGCCCCTCCTTGCAGAAAGTGCTTCCTCGTCCGCCCACCATATCCATCAAGATGCCGAATCGCGCCTTGTAGCCGAATACGTGCGGGTTGGCCGCCCAATATTGCGAGCCGAGGCACCACGACAAAGCGTCTCCGGTCTCCTTGGCCCATTCGGGTGCGCCATAGTCTTCTGCGTCGAAGCAGATGAAGTCTATTCCTATCTTGACGGGATGAAGTTGCACGAGCCGCGCCATTTCCAGCATGACGGCCACGTCGGATGCCGCATCGTTGGCCCCCAGAACGGGTTTGCGGTGATTGTTTTCGTCTGAATCGTTGTCCGCCCACGGGCGACTGTCCCAATGTCCGCAAATCAGTATGCGCACTTTCGCGCCAGGGTTGTAGGACGCTATGATGTTGCGGGCTTTCAGTACCGTGCCATCGAAAGCCTTTACGTCGGCGTATTGGTCGGCGACCGTTGCGCCGAAACTTTTGAATTTTTCGGCTATGTAGGCACCGCACAGGCGGTGGGCTTTCGTGTTCGGCACGCGGGGACCGAAGGCACATTGAGCAGCCACGTAGGCGAACGCGCTGTCAGCGTTGAATGTCGGTGCGGTAGCCATGGGGATGCTGTCGGCCGCGGTCGTACCCCCCGCCGTCTTATGGCTACAGGACGTGCATACGGATAGGAATAAGCCGATGGCGGTGACCCATTGCGTTTTTAAAACATTTGTTTTCATGTGTTTGTCTTGCTCGTCTTTCCCTTCTTCCCGGTCAGCAAGTCCTGCCGTCTTGCACGAGTTGCATGACCCTCAAGAAATTCCCGCCCCAGATACCGGCAATGTCCGTGTCGCTATATCGTTCGGCCATGAGGTAGCGGGTGAAGTTGATGACTTCCGCCGCCGACGCGCATCCCGGCACTCCTCCGTCGCCGTCGAAGTCCGTTCCTATGCCTACGTGTTCCACGCCCATAACGTTTACCATGTGGTTCAGGTGTTCCACGGCATTGAGTATGGAAGCCTCCCCGTCCTTGCGCAGAAAGCCCTTGTAGAGCGTGACCTGAGCCACGCCGCCTTTCCGTGCGAGAGCCTTCATCTGTTCGTCCGACAAGTTGCGCGGCACGTCGCATAGGGCACGGCAAGAGGAGTGGGAGCAGACGATGGGAAAAGTGCTGGTTTCCAACGCGTCGTAGAAGCTGCTTTCCGCCCCGTGGGAGAGGTCTATCATCAGCCCCAACCGGTTCATTTCCTGCACCACCTCTCGCCCGAATGCGCTGAGCCCACCGTGTTCTCCTTTCCCCTGCGCCGAGTCGCAGATGTCGTTGTCGCCGTTGTGGCACAGGGTCATATATACTATGCCGCGGTCGCGGAAGTGGCGCAGACGGGTGATGTCTTTCCCGATGGCATAACCGTTTTCGACACCCATCATGACAGCTTTCTTGCCCGCGTCTTTCAGCCTCTTCAAGTCGGCTGGGGTGCAGGCTATGTCCACTGCCGTACACAGGGTTTCCGCCATTTCCTTTATCTGCGTCAGTATGCGGTCGGTCTTCGCCGTGGCAACCAGTGAAGCCTCGTCCGTCCGTTCGCCCTGCGGCACGTAGGCCGCCATGATTACGGCATCTAAGTGTCCCTCCGTCATTTTGTGAAGGTCGACGAGGATGTCTGAATCCCGATGGTCGAAGCGCACGCCTTTCGGGAAAAACATCGGTGTGTCGCAATGGCTGTCGAGTGTCAGCATCTTCCGGTGGAGTTCCTTGGCCTCGCGGAAAGAGCGGGCTTCCTCGCATAGCCACCGGAACAGGGGCATCATTTCGTCGTCTTGCCGCAACACGAAACATTCGGGATGCCACTGTACGCCCAGCACCGACTTGTGTTCGGCAGACTCTACTGCTTCCGTAAGCCCGTCGGGCGACGTGGCGCAAACTCGTAGCAGGGGACCGGTCTCTCTGACGGCCTGATGGTGGAAAGAGTTGACCGCCATGGGATTCTCTCCGAGCAGACGACGCAAGACGGTGCTGTCGGCTGTCGGGCGTATGGTATGCGACGCGTACCGTCGGTCTTGTCGTTGCTCGTGACCGAGCAGAGGGTGACTCGGCAACTGGCTGTAGATATCTTGATAGATGGAACCACCCAAAGCCGCAGTCAACAATTGCATACCACGGCAGATGCCCAATATCGGTATCTGCCTGTCGTATGCCAGACGGACGAGCAGAAGTTCCGCCATGTCGCGCCTGTGGCAGACTTCGCGCAGTTGCGGGATAGGTTCCTCTCCGACGAACAGCGGATTCAGGTCGCCCCCGCCGGAAAGCAAGAGTCCGTCCACATTGTCAAGGACGTTGGAAAGGGCATCCCTGTCCTCGAAAGGCGGTATCACGACCGGGGTAGCTCCCGCTTTCAATACGGACTCAAAATAACCCTCGGCCAGTTCACAACCTTTCTCTCCGAAATTGCCCGTGATACCCACCACGGGCTGTTTCCCGTATCCCGGGAAACGGTCGTGGCAGCAATCGTAGGTAGCTTTCCAGTCGTAGTAACCGGAACACATGGTGTTATTTCTTGTTCAAGAAGATAGGTATTTCCTTGTCAATGCTTTGTTCCAAGGAAATCAGAGTTTCCGTAGAAATCACTCCCGGTATTTCCTGTAACTTGTTGTTCAGCAATTTCATCAGGTGCGCGTTGTCGCAGGCATACAACTTGACGAGCATGGTGTAGGGGCCGGTGGTGAAATGGCATTCCACGACTTCGGGAATGAGGTTGAGCTCCTCCACCACACGCTTATACATCGAGCCGCGTTCGAGAATGACACCCACGTAGGTGCAGGTACTGTATCCCAACGTCTTGGGATTCACGTGGTATCCAGAGCCTACGACGACACCGAGTTCGGTAAGGCGCTGCACCCTTTGATGTACCGCTGCACGCGACACCCCGCATTCCTCCGCCACGTCCTTGAAAGGAATACGTGCGTTTCCCGTGATGATTTCCAGAATTTTCCTGTCCAAGTTGTCTATCTTCTCCATTTGTACGTTTTGTATTGGTTAGACGTTTTGTAAGCAAATATAGCCGTTTTTCTGCAGACCGTATGCGGCTTTAACAAAAAAAAGGTGTCAAAACATACTTTTGACACCTTTTTATCAAATTCTGTTCACTTATTTTTCGATTTCCAATAACTCCACCGTGAAAATCAACGCGGAGAAAGGCGGTATCTTTCCTGCTTCGTGCGAGCCGTAGCCCAGCTCCTGCGGAATGTAAATTTCCCACTTAGAACCTACCGGCATCCGGGTAAGCGCTTCCGTCCAACCTTTGATGACTTGGTTACAGACGAAAGAGGCCGGACGTCGGCATTCGTAAGAGCTGTCGAACACCGTGCCGTCCACCAGTCGCCCTTCGTAGTTCACCTTCACCTTGGAGGAAGACGCGGGAACCTCGCCCTCGCCTTGCGTCAGCACCTTGTACTGCACCCCGCAGGGCAGTGTCAGCACGCTGTCCTTTCCGGCGTTGGCTTTGAGGAAAGCCTCGCCCATACGGCGGTTTTCACCGTACCTGCGTTCCACGTCCGCGTCATGGTAATACCTCATCTGTCTTTGGCTCATCTCTTCCGCTTCGCGCATGCTCATGCGCATAGGCAATCCCGCCAATGCTTTATAGAATCCCTCCCGGAAAAGATTTCGGTTGAGTACTTTCGCGGAATCGTTCCCGGACATCTGCCGCTCTATGCCGGGGATAACCTGTTCCTCCACTTGCCGCCTGATTTGCAACCCCGCCACGTATGCCTGCAATTTTTTGCTTTCCACTTCCGGAAGCGAGGCGTTGAAACCCTCGATGAAGTTTTCCATATAGGCGGTGTCCACGTTCATGCGGACAGCGATGTAGTTCTTCAGACCTTTCGTGTTGGCTATGCCGACGGCATAGCTGAACGTGTCCGCAGAACACGTGTCTACCTTGATTGTTTCCTCGGCTTTCCCGTCCCCATTCTTCGCGCCGCCATCCATGCAGACGAGGACGGCTAACGAGAGCAAGGCGCATTTCGTTCCGCCCTTTGTCCAAAGTGCATTTTTCCGAAGCCCAGCGGTTCCCTTCTTCCCGGAAATCGCCTTGTTCCGCGAGCAGGTCATTTCGCCTGCGTCGGCTTGGCACTTTTCTCTTCGGTTGTCTTCGGCGCGGTAGGCTTATCTTTGATGCTCAGCAATTCTATCTTGAACTTCAGAGCTGAGAACGGCTTGATTTTTCCTGCGTCCCTTTCCGCGTAAGCCTGTTCTTGCGGGATATATACCATCCATATGGATCCGACAGGCATGTGCGTCAAAGCTTCAGTCCAGCCCGGGATTACTTGGTTGCAACGAAAAGTGGACGGAGACTTGCGTTCGTAAGAGCTGTCAAACACGGTGTCGTTCACGAGTCGGCCTTCGTAGTTGACCTCCACGCGGCTGGTGTCCGCCGGGATTTCGCCATCACCCTCCTTGATGACTTCGTAATACACGCCATTAGCCAGTTTCTTGATACCCTCTTTCTTAGCGATTTTCGCCATGAATTCCTCCCCGGCTTTCTTGTTGTCGCCGTAAGTCTTCTCAAGGCTTTTGGCTTTCACCTCTTTCATCTTGGCCTGCGCCATCTCTTGTGCTTGCTCCAGGGTCATCTTGCCTCCTTTTTCCGTCACGCCGGCCACGAAGCCCGCCATGAAGTTCTGCAAACTGATGGTTTGTGTGGAGTCGTTCCCGAAAACTTCGTAGTTGATTCCCTTAATCATCTGCTGTCCCACTTGCTGTCCTATCTGGATACCGGCATAATAAGCCGTCTTTCTTTTGTCGTCGCCCGCGTTGGCACCTTCGTTCAGGCCTTTTATGAAATCAGCCAGATAAGTGGTGTCCACACCCAGACGGTTTACCAAATAAGGTTTCAACCCTTGGGTCTGTGCCATACCGATGGAATAACTCAAGGAGTCCACGTCCGTTTTCAGGTTTGCCTTCGGAGTAGAAGAGGAACAAGAGGAAACGAGAGCCGCCACACCGGCAACCGCAATAATACCAATCTTTTTCATTGTCTTTGTCATAAATGTTTAAAGTACTTTAATGAGTTCCATATCGAAAATCAATGTGCCGTATGGCGGGATGATGTTCTCCGCCCCGCCTTCGCCGTAGCCCATCGGAAAGTCTGTCGGCTCGCCGCGTTGCCGGTTGCTGTCGAAGAGAGTCCCGTTGAGGTGCCTGCTCTCGTAATGGCAACGCACCTGATCCTTCGTCCCCGGGGTTTTGCTGCCGCCTTCGCGCAATACCTCTGTATTGCAATCCCGAAGCCGTCACGCCTTCCTTTCGTGAGTTTTCCTTGAGGAGCTTCTCACTTTTTTCTGCTTTCGCCAGTCTGCCCTTGGCCTCTTTTTCCCGGAAATACCGGATGGCAACGGCTTGCACGTCGTGGTGCGACATGGCCGGTTCCTTGTCCTCAAGCACGCATCTGACACCTTGCGCGAAATCGTCCACGCAAAGTTCCCGCACCCTCATGCTTTTGAGCTGTTGTCCGATTCTCAGGCACAACGCGTAACTTACCTTGTCCATTTGCGATGCGTCTTTATCCATGATCCTCACCGAAGTTGCAAAGTTAATTGATTTATTTCACCTTTAAAGTGGTTCGCTCGTGTTTTTTTCCTATTTTTGTGGGTAAAAAATCGAAAAATGAAAAAAGTCATTGTTTTGACGGGTGCCGGAATGTCGGCGGAAAGTGGGTTGAGTACGTTCCGAGACTCGGGTGGACTGTGGGATCGCTATCCGGTGGAGGCCGTGGCTACACCCGAAGGCTACGCCCACGACCCAGAGCTGGTCACCCGTTTTTATAATGAACGCCGCCGACAGTTACAGGACGTGAAGCCGTGCCGGGGGCATGTCTTGCTGGCAGACATGGAAAAAGATTACGACGTGACAGTCATCACGCAGAACGTAGACAACCTGCACGAGCGTGCCGGAAGCACTCACGTAATCCACCTGCACGGCGAACTGACGAAAGTGACATCGAGCCGCGACCCGAACAATCCCCGTTACGTGCGCGAGTTACGTCCCGGGGAGTGGGAAGTGAAAGCGGACGACAAGGCGGCGGACGGCAGTCGGTTGCGACCTTTCATCGTATGGTTCGGCGAACCGGTACCGATGATAGAGACCGCCATGGATATCACCTCTACTGCCGACGTGTTCGTGGTCATCGGCACTTCGCTGAATGTTTACCCCGCCGCGGGATTGCTGGACTACGTGCCATCGTATGCCCCCATCTACGTAATCGACCCCAAGCCCGTGTCCGGCATTCACGAAGGAGGACGCGTGCACTATCTGATGAAAGGAGCTTCCGAGGGGGTGGAAGAACTCATGGAGTGTCTGAAAGGATAACCCGCCCGCAACGTGTCGCTTTCTGTTAAAAAAACAAAAGTAAGATGGCCTTTACGTCGTTTTCTATCAGAAAAGTAGTAAACTTGCAGGGATTATCAATATGAAAACGAATCAAAACCAATTGAAGTGATGAAGAAGTATATTTGCACGGTTTGCCAATGGGTTTACGACCCCGAAGTGGGAGACCCCGAGTCCGGCATCGCGCCGGGCACGGCTTTCGAAGACATTCCTGACGACTGGGTATGCCCGGTTTGCGGCGTGGGCAAGGATGACTTCGAACCCCACGAGGATTGACATCGTAGTTCCGGAGGGCTGAAAAGGAAGGGAGAGCGTACCGCCGGAAAGGGACGATGTGCCGCAATAGACAGGACACGGCGAATCTGAAG
>CAZGBV010000078.1:0-7756 GCA_964523985.1 uncultured Paraprevotella sp. | reverse complement strand
ACCAACGACCCCCTGATTAACAGTCAGGTGCTCTGACCGACTGAGCTACTGAAGCTCTTCAAGGTGTCACGCGCGATTGCGGTGCAAAAGTAGCGGATATTTTTGAGATGTGCAATTTATCGGCGCAAAAAAAGGATTTCGGATGAAAAAATCGCGCGGCGGAAGAATACTTGTTTCCTATTTTGCCGCCAAACGGGCGAAAATGATTAATTTTGCGGCATGAAAAAGGTGCTTTTAGTTGCGGGGGCGTGCTGTATGTCGGTCGTTCCCGCGTCCGCCCAGAATGGGAGCGGCCATAACTTCGAGGTCTCGAAGAATCTGGAAATCTTCAACGACCTTTACAAGCAGCTGGATATGTTCTACGTTGATTCCCTTTCGGCCGACACGGTGATAGGATGGGGGATAGACGCGATGTTGCAGCAGGTGGATCCCTTCACAGAGTATTACCCGGAAGAGGGGATGGATGAACTGAAAGAGATGACCACGGGGAAATATACCGGGATAGGGGCGGTGATACGGCTTTATAAGAAAGAAGACCGCGTGATGATAGTGGAGCCTCAGGAAAACAGCCCGGCAACGGAAGCCGGGGTGAGGGGCGGCGACCTGATACTGTCCATCGACGGGCGGGACATGAAAGGGAAGAGCACGCAGGAGGTGAGCGAGAAACTGCGCGGCGAGGCCGGCACGACTTTCGAACTGACCGTGAAGCGGACGGGGGAAGAACAGCCCTTGACGTTCAAAATCACGAGGCGCAACATAGCGATGCCGCCCGTTCCCTACCACGGCATGGTGGCGGACGGCATCGGATATGTCTATTTCGAGCGTTTCGTGGACGGATGTTCACGCGACGTGCGCCGCGCCGTGGTCGACTTGAAGGAACAGGGGGCCAAGGCGTTGGTGATAGATATGCGCGGCAATCCCGGCGGCCCGCTGAACGAGGCCGTGGAGGTGGCGAACCTGTTCGTGCCGCGAGGCCGGAAGGTGGTGTACACGAAAGGCAAGCTGGCTTCGGTGAACGCGGAACACTACACGAAGAACGAACCCATAGACATTGACATCCCGCTGGCCGTGCTGGTGGACGGCACCACGGCATCCTCGGCGGAAATCGTCTCCGGCGCGTGGCAGGACTGGGATCGTGCCGTGATAGTGGGCGAGCGCACCTTCGGGAAGGGACTGGTGCAGATGATACGCGAGATGCCCTACCGCGGAAGCCTGAAAGTGACCACGAGCCGCTATTACATCCCCAGCGGGCGGTGCATACAGGCGTATGACTACCGCCACCTGAACCCCGACGGCTCCGCCGGGACGTTACCGGACAGCCTGACGAAGGCGTTCAAGACGGCAGGCGGGCGCGAGGTGCGCGACGGGGGCGGCATCAAGCCCGACGTGGAAGTAACGCCGGACAGTCTCCCCTCCATCGTGTACGACATAGCTTCTTCCGACGTGTTGCTCGACTACGTGAACCTTTACGCCCGGACGCACGCCGAAATCGCGCCGGCGGGGGAGTTCTCGCTGACGGACGGGGACTACGCCGAGTTCGTGAAGATGGTGGAGGAAAGTGACTTCACCTACAAGCGACGCACGGAAGACGTGATGAGCCTACTGGAGCGGACGGCTCGCTTCGAGGGATGCTACGAGGGGGCGAAGGCGGAGTTCGAGGCACTGGCCGCGAAGATGAAAGGCGGAGTGGCCGCCGATTTGGAACTCCCGAAAAGCAAGGAGGAAATCAAGTCGGTGCTGGAGAGCGGCATCGTGACCCGCTATTATTTCAAGCGGGGCACGATACGGCAACAGCTGGGCAGGGACAAAGTGCTGAAAGAGGCACTGGAGATTTTGCAGGACGCAGGACGGTACGAAAGTTTGCTTGAACCGGTGAAGGAATGAGAAAGAAAAGGAAGAATCCCAACAAGGGCATCATGTTCGGAATCATGGCCATGGCCTTGGTCGTGCTGGCGGTGGTCGTGTCATTCTGGATGTGGTGCTTCCCCGACGGGACGCACGGGGCGGGAGCGGAGCGGGCGGAGTACCGCATATCCGTCGACGGAAGTTTCTTGGGCGACAGCGTGTTGCTTCAGGTGGACGACAGTGTGGTGTTTTGCCGGAGGGTGGCCTCTACCGGCACGCAGGAAGTGACTGCGGCGGCATCCGGAGAGGGGAACTTGCTGATGGTGACGTTGCCCGAAGCCGGTACGGTCAGCTCTTACGAACTGCCCGAAGGAGGCGGGCGCATCGTGTTGCGAAACCGCGGCGGGACGGTGTGCATGGATGTTTCCGGACAGGATTCTTTCGAATGACATGAAATAAGCGTTTGAAAATTTTGCGGATTAACGTTTTTTGCCTATTTTTGCAGACGTAAGATGAAGTGAGGGGCTTGACAAAGCCCCTCACTTTGCATTTAATGGCGTAATCGCATGATAGAAAAGAGCATTGTAAAGGGGTTGGTGGACGAGTGGCTGGAAGGCAAGGATTACTTTCTGGTGGACGTGACAGTGAGCGCGGACGACCGCATCGTGGTGGAGATAGACCACGCCGAGGGGGTGTGGATAGAAGACTGCGTGGATTTGAGCCGCTTCATCGAAAGCCGCCTGAGCCGCGAGGTGGAGGATTACGAGCTCGAAGTGGGAAGCGCCGGCATAGGGCAACCTTTCAAGGTGCGGCAACAGTACGTGAACCATGTGGGGAGCGAGGTGGACGTGCTCGCGGCCGACGGACGCAAGTTCCACGGCGTGTTGACGGCCGTCGGCGACGAAGACTTCAATGTCACGGTGAAGGTCAAGAAGAAACCGGAGGGGGAGAAACGCCCGAAATGGGTGGAAGAAACGGTTACGCTGCGATACGACGAAGTAAAGTACACGAAATATTCAATAAGTTTTAAATAAAATCATGGCAAAGAAAGCAGGAACCATCAGTTTGATTGATACGTTCGCAGAGTTCAAGGAAACGAAGAACATCGACCGCGCCACGTTGGTGAGCGTGCTGGAAGAGAGTTTCCGCGGTGTCATCGCCAAGCTCTTCGGCTCGGACGACAACTACGACGTGATTGTGAATCCGGACAAAGGCGATTTCGAGATTTACCGCAACCGCACGGTGGTGGCGGACGGGGAAGTGACGGACAGCAACAAGGAAATTTCCCTGACCGACGCTCGCCAAGTGGACAAGGATTATGAAGTGGGCGAGGAAGTGAGCGAGAGCGTGGACTTTGCCAAGTTCGGCCGCCGCGCCATCCTGACCTTGCGGCAGACGCTGGCCGGCAAGATTCTGGAGCTGGAACACGACAGTCTGTATAATAAGTATAAGGATCGCGTGGGGGAAATCGTGAACGCGGAGGTGTATCAGATATGGAAGAAAGAGATGCTCTGCGTGGACGACGAGGGCAACGAACTGATATTGCCCAAGACGGAACAGATACCTTCCGACTTCTACCGCAAAGGGGAGACCGTGCGTGCCGTGGTGGCCCGCGTGGACAACACGAACAACAATCCCAAGATTATCCTGAGCCGCACCTCCCCCGTGTTCCTGCAACGTCTGCTGGAAGCCGAAGTCCCGGAAATACATGACGGCCTGATTACGGTGCGCAAGATAGCCCGGATGCCGGGGGAACGCGCCAAGATAGCCGTGGAGAGCTACGACGACCGCGTGGACCCCGTGGGGGCTTGCGTGGGCGTGAGGGGGAGCCGCGTGCACGGCATCGTGCGCGAATTGCGCGGCGAGAACATCGACGTGATTAACTACACGCAGAACATCTCGTTGCTTATCACCCGCGCGTTGAGTCCCGCCACGGTGAACAGCGTGCACCTCCATGAGGAAGAGCGCAAGGCCGAGGTCTATTTGAATCCCGACCAGGTGTCGCTGGCCATCGGGAGAAGCGGCCTGAACATCAAGCTGGCCTGCATGCTGACGGAATACACCATCGACGTGTTCCGCGAAGTGGAGGGCGAGGACATTTACCTGGACGAGTTCGCGGGCGACATCGAACAATGGGTCATAGACGCATTGAAGGGCATCGGGATGGAGACGGCGAAGGACGTGCTGAACGCGCCGCGCGAGATGTTGGTGACGCGTGCCGACTTGGAAGAAGAAACCGTGGACGAGGTGTTGAGAATCTTAAGAGAAGAATTTGAGGAATAAGGAGCGTATGAGCATAAGACTGATCAAAGTAACCAAGGAATGTAACGTGGGGATTCAGACGGCCGTCGAGTTCCTGCAGAAAAAGGGCTTCGCCGACGTGGAAGCCAATCCCAACACCAAAATCACTGACGAACAGTATCAGATGTTGGTGGCAGAATTCAAGAAAGACAAGGGTTTGAGGGACGATGCCAACATCATCATCCGCAGTCGGAAACACAAGGAGAAGAACGGGACTATCTCGCTTCCCGAAGAGAAGCCGATGGCAATCAAGACAAAGGGCGAGGAAATGCTCGGGAAAGGGCCGAAAGTCGTGGGACATATCGACTTGAACAACCTGGGGGCACGCAAGACGAACGGAACCACGAAGAAAAAGGAACCCTTCGCCGTCACCGGGGAGAAGAAAGCCCCCCCCGCCGCCAAACCGGCTTCCGAACCGGTGAAACCGGCCACACAATCGGTCGCGCAGACGCCTTCCGAATCAGCGAACCCGGTTGCAGAACCGCTCTCGAAGCAGTCTACCGAACTCGTGGAAACGGCCGCGAAACCGGCGGAAACGGCCAAGACGGACGATGGGGGCGCAGTTGCCCGCGAAGCGGGACACCAGACGGAAAAAGACAACGCCATCGGCACGGAAACCGGCGGCGTGTTCCGCCTGAACCATACGGCACAAACCGCCCTCCAAATCAAAGTGAAGGGACATATCGACTTGGCAGCCTTGAATCAGTCTACCCGCCCCAAGAGAAAGACGAAGGACGAGAAGCGCAGGGAGCGTGAGGAGAGAAACCGGCAGGCCGTAGGAGACCGCACGCCCCAAAGAGGATCGGAGGGGCAAAACAACCCCGAAAGCAAGAGGAAACGTGTGCGCATCGGCAAGGAACGTGTCGACGTGAACGCCGTGGCAGGGCAACAGAACGGGAAGAAAAAGGACAGCACGCCCGTCCAAAACCAACAGGGAAGCGGGAAGCACAACAAGGACAAGAACCGCCCGTTGCCGCAGATTAAGGCGGAGGTGTCCGACGAGGACGTGGCCAAGCAGGTAAAGGAGACGCTGGCCCGACTGACAAGCAAGAACAAGACCGGAAAGGGAGTCAAGTACCGCAATGAAAAACGGAAGAACGCCCGGGCGTTCATGGAAGAGCAGCTTGAGGAACAGGTAGCGGAGAGCAAGATACTGAAACTTACGGAGTTCGTCACCGCGAACGAATTGGCGGCGATGATGGACGTCCCCGTCACGCAGGTCATCAGCACGTGCATGAGCATCGGCATCATGGTGTCTATCAACCAGCGCATGGATGCCGAGACCATCAACCTGGTGGCCGACGAGTTCGGCTTCCAGACGGAATATGTCAGCGCGGAGATTTCCGAAGCGGTGGACGAGGAAGAGGACGACGAGAACGATCTGGTGCCGCGCGCGCCGATAGTGACCGTCATGGGACACGTAGACCACGGCAAGACTTCCCTGCTCGACTACATACGCAAGACAAACGTGATTGCCGGTGAAGCCGGAGGCATCACGCAGCATATAGGCGCCTATAACGTGACGCTGGAAGACGGGAGGCACATCACTTTCCTCGACACGCCGGGACACGAGGCGTTCACGGCCATGAGAGCCCGCGGCGCGCAGGTGACGGACATCGCCATCATCATCATCGCGGCGGACGACGACATCATGCCGCAGACGAAGGAGGCTATCAACCACGCCATGGCGGCGAGCGTGCCTATCGTGTTTGCCATCAACAAGGTGGACAAACCGGCGGCAAATCCCGAAAAGATAAAGGAGGGGCTGGCGGCCATGAACTTCTTGGTGGAAGACTGGGGCGGCAAGTACCAGAGCCAGGACATATCGGCCAAGAAAGGCACCGGCGTGGCGGAACTGCTGGAGAAGGTGTTGCTCGAGGCCGAGATGCTCGACCTGAAAGCCAATCCGAACCGAAAGGCCACGGGATCCGTCATCGAGTCGTCGTTGGACAAGGGGCGCGGTTACGTGGCCACGGTGCTGTTGTCGAACGGCACGTTGCGCGTGGGCGATATCGTGCTGGCAGGCACGAATTACGGCCGCGTGAAGGCCATGTTCAACGAGCGCACCCAGCGCGTGAAGGAAATAGGCCCGGCACAGGCGGCCACGATATTGGGCCTGAATGGCGCACCGACGGCCGGTGACGCGTTTCACGTGATGGAGACGGAGCAGGAGGCTCGCGAGATAGCGAGCAAGCGCGAACAACTGCAACGCGAGCAGGGATTGCGCACGCAAAAGATACTTACCCTCGACGAGGTGGGCCGCCGCATCGCCTTGGGAGGCTTCCAGGAACTGAACGTCATCGTGAAAGGAGACGTGGACGGATCCATCGAGGCCTTGAGCGATTCTCTCATCAAGCTGTCAACGGAGAAGATAGCCGTCAACGTGATACACAAGGGCGTGGGACAGATTTCCGAGAGCGACGTGGCCTTGGCCGCGGCGTCGGAAGCCGTCATCATCGGTTTCCAGGTGCGCCCGTCGGCTCCGGCCCGCAAGGCGGCGGAACAGCAGGGCGTGGACATCCGCCTGTATTCCGTTATCTACGACGCGATAGAGGAGGTGAAGGCCGCCATGGAGGGCATGCTTGTGCCGGAAGTGAAAGAAGAAGTGACGGCCACGGTGGAAGTGCGGCAGGTTTACCATATCAGCAAGGTGGGCACGGTGGCCGGTGCCTACGTGACGGACGGCAAGGTGCAGCGTAGCAACAAGGCGCGCGTGGTGCGCGACGGCATCGTGGTGTACACCGGGCAGATCAACGCGCTGAAACGTTTCAAGGACGACGTGAAAGAGGTGAGCGAGAACTTCGAGTGCGGCATCAGTCTGGTGAACTACAACGACCTGCACGAGGGCGACATCATCGAGACCTATCAGGAAGTGGAGGTCAAGGCAAAATTGTGAGGGAGAGATGAATACGTTGGATTTTCTGATTGCGGCCGTTATCCTGCTTGGCCTCGTCAAGGGGCTGATGTGCGGCTTCTTCCGTCAGGTGGTCTCCATCGCGGGCTTCATCGTCGGGCTTCTGGTCGCCTGTGCGCTATACGCCGCGTTGGGCGACAAGATTGCGCCCCACATAGGAAGCGGCATATTCGCTGGGCGGGCGTTGGCGTTCATCGTCCTGTGGATAGGAGTTCCCATCGGGCTGTCCTTTCTGGCACACCTGTTGACGAAGGCCGTGGAAACGGTGCATCTGGGATGGTTGAACCGTCTGGGCGGGGCGTTGCTCTGCGGGTTGAAATACGCGGTGTTCCTGAGTTGCTTGTTGAACGTCGCGTTCAGAGTGCATCTGGTTTCCGCCGCGGCGGGTGAGGATTCGCTCTTGTACCATCCCGTCCGCACCATGTCCGACAAGCTGTTCGACGTGGGCAAGGCGCGGGTGGAAAGAGCCGTGGAACGCGCTTCCTCACTGGACGGCGGGGAATGCCGAAAGGACGGGATGCGGCCAAGGGAAGCAGCTTGTGGGACATTCCTCCCTCTTGCCATAAACGAGGGAAATGGAAGTGACAAGTAAGAAAGGACGAAATATGGGGAATGGGGACTCTTCCGGAGGCGGACGGAAACCGGACGGGGAAAAGAACCGCTTCGTCCGCATGGTGGCGCACAAGAAATACGAGT
>CAZGBV010000077.1:5566-7906 GCA_964523985.1 uncultured Paraprevotella sp. | reverse complement strand
GCTATGTTCCTAATATCCAGCAGATTATTTTGAACCTTATATTGAACTCACGTTATAATAAGGTGTGCGGCTTGCGCTCGGAGAATCATGGGAAGTCCCGCCGATAACGGATAAATGCGTTGCTGATGCTGTGTGCCAGACGTTTCTGTCCTTTTCGGGAGTTCATGAACCGTTCCTCGGCGTGGTTGAAAATGAATCCTATTTCTGTCAACACGGCAGGCATGCGCGTATTTCGCAGTACGGCGAAGTCAGCCGTTTTCACGCCACGGCTCTCCAATCCTGCCTTCACGTACTCTTGTTCGAAGAGACGGGTCATCCGCTCGCCCCGGCTCCCGTGTGCTGAAAGATGAATGAACGTTTCCGTCCCTTCCGCCCATCCTTTGGCCGAATTGGAATATGTGATGGAATCCTTCAAGCATACGACAAATCGCTGGGGATGTCTCTATGCGTCCCTTTTAAAAAGCTCCGAATTGAGGCGGGCAAGCATGTTCAAATAATCGTTTTCCATAATGCGAAGTAAGCAATACTTCACGAGTATAAAATAATCTCCACTAAAAATCTACTGACCCCCAAAAAGAGCATAACTGGACAGATGCACCCATAAAAAAAGAAGGTTGTCATCTCGACAACCAACCTTTCATTAACCTTAAATCTAATACCATGAAAAACACGATGCAAATATACGGGTTTTTTCCGTAAGTGATGCCATGAAGGAGAAAAAACACGCGTTATTTAACTTTATTTCACCAAACCACGCCTTTTCCTACCCCACATGGAGCACCAGTCCCTTCAGATACTCCCCTTCGGGATGGTAGATGCTGACAGGATGGTCGGCCGGCTGGTGCAACTGGTGCAAGATACGTACCCTGCGCCCGCTCCGTGCAGCAGCGGTGAACACGGCGGCGCGGAAATAGTCCTTGCTTATCACCTGCGAACAACTGAACGTGAATAGAATACCGCCCGGCCTGATTTTGTCGAAAGCCTTGGCATTCAGTCGCGTGTAACCTTTCAATGCCTGCCGGATTGCATCCTTGTGTTTGGCGAACGCCGGAGGATCGAGGATAATTAAGTCGTACTTGTCACCCATCGCGGACAGATACTTGAAAGCGTCTTCGGCATACGTCTCGTGGCGACTGTCGCCAGGAAAGTTCAGTGCCACGTTGGCGCGAGCCAAGTCTGCCGCCTTGGCCGAACTGTCCACGGAGTGTACCGACGTTGCCCCACCGCGCATGGCATACGCGCTGAACCCGCCCGTATAGCAAAACATATCCAGCACGGAACGTCCGCAGGCATAATGTTCCAGCAACGAACGGTTGTCACGTTGGTCTGTGAAGAATCCTGTTTTCTGTCCTTTCAACCAGTCGATGTGGAACTTCAAGCCATTCTCCGCCGCTACGTCATCCGTGCTTCCGCCTATGATGAACCCGTTTTCCTGCCCTATTCCCGCCTTGAAAGGCAAGGTGGTTTCGCTCTTATAGTAGACGTTTTCCACCGCCCCCTCCGTCGCGGCCACCACTGCGCGTGCCATCTCATGGCGCACGAGGTGCATGCCCACGCTGTGCGCCTGCATGACGGCCGTCTTCCCGTAAACATCCGTCACCAACCCGGGCAGGAAGTCACCCTCGCCGTGTATCAATCGGAAAGCCTCGTTCTCGCGCCCGACCACTCCGATAGCACGCCGCAGGCCGTAAGCCACACGGAGACGGCTTTCCCAATAAGCCCCGTCGAGAACCCTGTCCTCGAAATCCAGCACCCTGACGGCGATGGAACCTGTCTGCCAATGCCCCACGGCCATGAAACTGCCCTCGGAGTTCAACACGCGCACGACCTCCCCTTCTTCCGGATTCCCCTCGACATGATGGACGGCACCGGAAAAAATCCAAGGGTGGAAGCGCAACAGGCTTTCTTCCTTTCCTTTTTTCAGATATAAGTTCCTATACATATCCCTCGCTTTCGTTTACTTATGATTCCTCCACCACGGCGAGTTCGTAGCCTTTGTTTACCCTCAAGTCCTCCAGCTCGCGATACAATCGCAGGCACGCCCATGCGTCAGTGGCAGCGTACAGCTTCTGCCCCTCGGTCAGCACGTCCGCTTCCCAGTTGGTAAGGCATATCCCTCGCTTTCGTTTACTTATGATTCCTCCACCACGGCGAGTTCGTAGCCTTTGTTTACCCTCAAGTCCTCCAGCTCGCGATACAATCGCAGGCACGCCCATGCGTCAGTGGCAGCGTACAGCTTCTGCCCCTCGGTCAGCACGTCCGCTTCCCAGTTGGTAAGGCGTTGGCCCTTGCTGATTTTCTGTCCGAACACGTTGGCGTAAAGCTTTTGCAGGCTCTTGT
>CAZGBV010000077.1:0-5466 GCA_964523985.1 uncultured Paraprevotella sp. | reverse complement strand
CCCTTGCTGATTTTCTGTCCGAACACGTTGGCGTAAAGCTTTTGCAGGCTCTTGTCCTCGATGCCGAAGCCGCGGACGTAATCCTGCAAGTCGAGGAAAGTGTGGGGCTTGAACATCTCGCGCTTATGGAGCGAGGCGAAGTCGTCGCGCAACGACAACCCCACCTTCAGTACCTTCTCATCCTGCAACAGGCGTATCACGCTGCCGGACACTCCGATGCGATTCAGGCGGAACAGGAAACAGGTGTCATCGGTAGACACCTGCAACAGAGCCACCTTGTTCGTGTAACCCTTGCGGAAAGAAGGCCGTGTCTCGGTGTCTATCCCCAATGTGGTCGAATTCAACAAGTAATTCACGGCCTCTGATGCTTCCGCTTCCGTCTGGATTACGAAAATCCGTCCCTCGAACACGACACGTTGCAAGGCCGGTATGAGTTTCTTGTCAAATTTGTTAAACAGTATTTTCATTCTTATGTTGAAAAGCTCAGTCTTCGTCAAATCCCTCATTCCCTTCTTCTCCCGTGCCATATCTGACACGGTGGAGAGCCCGCATGGCATTAGCCAGCGTCTGTCCCCAGTACGCCACGAACGCCCCCCGCACTTCCGCCACGGCCTCGTACATGTTTTCCTCCACCCCCACGCGGTAAGCTTCCGCGAAGTTTTTCACGGCCTGGTAGACATCTGCCAAGTCCTCCGAAATCGCCTTCGCGGTCGGTTCTTGGCCAGTCCCCGTGCCATCGTCGTAAAGGTCAAGGTAACCGTCCGCCTCACTCAACAAGGAAGAAAGTGTCTGACGCACGTATTCGTAGTCTTGTTCCGAGACGAACTCCTCCGGGAAGTAGTCCTCCGTACCCTCCGCGTTCTCCAAAAGGGAGGCTTTGAGATAGAGCAGAGGCAAGAGTTTCAGCACGGTATCCGTGAAATCCGCGCGTTTTCTCCCCTCCGACTGTTCCAGATAGGTGCAAAATTCCACCGCCACGGTCACGAACTCCACGGTGTTTCGCGAATATATCGTATTCTTCTTGTCACTCACATTCATGGCTCCTTTCCGTCGTTTCCAGAAAAGCGCAAAGCTACAAAAAATCGGGCTAAAAATAGCAATATTGATGATTTTCATTTACTTTTGCAGTTGTTTTCATACCGACAAGCCAAGATGAGCAAGAAAAATCCTGCGATACACGTTGCAAGACCGGAAGACAAGACACCAAGAGAAAAGGGGAAGAAGTCCGGAAATAAACCGGAAACGGGAGGCAATGTGCTGAATGCCGGGGAAGAGCCGGTGGGGCACAAGGAAACCGTACGCTTCTTCCTCGGGCTGATTTTCTTGATTCTGGCACTCTTCATGCTGTTGTCGTTCACTTCCCACCTCTTCACCGGTGCGGAAGACCAAAGCCTGATAGAGCAGGGGGCGATGGAGGGATTCCTGAATTACGCCGGAGCCGTGGGTGCTTACTGCGCCGACTACTGGATGAACCACTGCTTCGGCTTTTCCGCCTTTTTCCTTCCCGTATTCCTGATTATCGCGGCCATGAAACTGACCCGCGCCTACAAGGTCAGGCTTTGGAAATGGTTCCTCAACTGCTTCATACTCATCATCTGGCTTTCCGTCGCCTGCTCCTTTTTCCTCCAAAATACCTTTGAGGGTCTGAGCGGGTGGAACTTTATCAATCCGGGCGGTGACCACGGCTTGTTCATCAGTAACTGGCTCAACCAACGCATCGGGAAGATAGGCACGTTCTTGGTGTTGCTCCTGACCGCCGTCGTCTATCTGGCTTACCTGAGCGGCGAAACGGTACGTCTGATACGCCGGATACTGAACCCGGTAGGCTACATCAAATCGAGACTCCCGGCAAAGACGACGGATGACGGGGAGGCGGGGACGGCGGAACCTCCCGGCGACCAAAATCCGGACGATGAAACGGATACCGGCGGCGAGGAAGAAGACGAGAACCAATCCCGTACCATAAGTTTCGTGGTGGACACTCCGACCGGGGACAAAGGGGAAGAGGAAACCGCGGACGAGGAAGAGGAAACGAACAAGCGAGCCGGTCAAGAGGAAAGCGACCCGGAACTGGACATCGTGGAAACGGTGAAGGAGGAACCTGCCGACGAAAGCGGCAAGGGCGCGTTGGAACCCTACGACCCGAAGCTGGACTTGGAAAACTACCAATATCCCACGCTCGACCTGCTGGACAAGCGCGACGACGGGGACGAGGCCATCGATATGGAGGAGCAGAACAAGAACAAAGACCAAATCATCGAGGTACTGCGGAACTTCGGAGTGGGCATATCTTCCATAAAGGCCACCGTGGGGCCTACCATTACATTGTATGAAATCACCCCCGCCAAGGGAATACGCATTTCGCGCATCAAAAATCTGGAAGACGACATCGCGCTGAGCCTGAGGGCTCTGGGCATACGTATCATTGCTCCCATACCGGGCAAGGGAACCATCGGCATAGAAGTTCCCAACGCGCGCCCGCACATCGTGTCGATGGAAAGCATTCTGAACAGCCGGAAGTTCCGCGAATCGGACTACGATTTGCCCATCGCATTGGGAAAGACCATCACGAACGAGGTGTTCATGGTGGACTTGGTCAAGATGCCTCACCTCTTGGTGGCCGGTGCCACGGGGCAGGGGAAGTCCGTCGGGCTGAATGCCATCATCACCTCTTTATTATATAAGAAGCACCCGGCGGAGCTGAAGTTCGTCATGGTGGATCCGAAAAAAGTGGAGTTCAGCATCTACTCGCCCATCGAGAACCATTTTCTGGCGAAGATTGCCGACGGCGAAGACGAGCCCATCATCACGGACGTGCAAAAGGTTGTGGCCACGCTGAAAAGCCTCTGTTGCGAGATGGACACACGCTACGACCTGCTGAAGAAAGCCCATTCGCGGAACATCAAGGAATATAACGCCAAATTCAAGAACCGCCGCCTCAACCCGGAAAACGGCCATCGTTTCATGCCTTACATCGTGGTGGTCATCGACGAGTTCGGCGACCTTATCATGACGGCGGGGAAAGAGATAGAACTGCCCATCGCCCGCATCGCGCAACTGGCGCGGGCCGTGGGTATCCACATGATTATCGCCACCCAACGTCCCACCACCAACATCATCACGGGCACCATCAAGGCGAACTTCCCGGCACGCATGGCCTTCAAGGTAAGTGCCATGATAGACTCGCGCACCATTCTAGACCGCCCCGGAGCCAACCAACTTATCGGACGGGGCGACATGCTCTTCCTGAGCGGTAGCGAGCCTGTGAGGGTGCAATGTGCCTTCGTCGACACGCCGGAGGTGGAGCGGATAACGGCATACATCGCCAAGCAACAGAGCTACCTCGGCCCGTTCGAGTTGCCCGACGTGGAAACAGAAGGGGAAGGAGGAGAGCCGGACGCGGTGGACATGACCCACCTCGACCCGTTGTTCGAGGAGGCCGCACGCCTCATCGTGGTTACCCAGCAAGGTTCCACTTCCATGATACAACGCAAGTTCGCTATCGGATACAACCGTGCCGGACGGCTGATGGACCAGTTGGAGAAGGCCGGCATCGTGGGGACGACGCAAGGCAGTAAGCCCCGCGAAGTGTTGTGTCTGGACGAGGCAGACTTGGAAATGAGACTGAACAGTTTGAGATAGCCCCCGTAAGGAGACACGAAAGATGAAGAATACATTATGGGTCGCGGCCTTGTGCCTCGCCTTCACTACCGCAAAGGCGCAACGGATTCCCGAGGCACGGAAGATATTGGACGAGGCGGCATCCTTGTTCACGGACAAGGGAGGTGTCGAGGTTGCTTTCAAGGCCGACAACTTCTCCGGCGGTGACCTGCAAGGTAACACCACGGGCACCATGCGCATCCAAGGCGACAAGTTCCGGATGACCACGCCGGACATGATTATTTGGTTCAACGGCGAAACACAATGGAGCTACGTGAAAGCCAGCAACGAGGTCAACGTGAGCGTTCCGACACGGGAAGAACGGCAAGGAGGCATGACCCCCCACGCGTTCGTTGACTTGTACAAGGAGGGATACGACTACCGGATCAAGGAAACAACCCTACGCGGAAAAGGTTGCCACGAAATAACCTTGACGGCGCACGACAGACGGAAAGAACCACGCGTCGTCATATTGGATATTGACAAGGGCAACCGCGGCTTGATGTGCATCCGTATGTTACAAGGCAAAAAGGGGCAGTGGATTCGCATCTCCATCCGTCGGCTTCGCACCGGACTGTCGTTCGCGGCGACGGATTTCGAATTCGACCCGGAAGAGTATCCGCAAGCCGAAATCATAGACCTGAGATGACCTTTTCCACTATTTCTTATCCATTCAAACAAGAGACCATGGAACATATCCGTTGCTTGATTATCGGTTCGGGGCCCGCCGGATACACGGCGGCCATTTACGCGGCTCGCGCCAACCTCGCTCCCGTGCTCTACGAAGGCATCCAGCCCGGCGGACAGCTGACCACCACGACCGAGGTGGAAAATTTTCCGGGTTACCCCGAAGGCATCGCCGGCCCGGATTTGATGGACAACCTGCGCAAACAGGCCGGACGTTTCGGGACGGACATCCGCAACGCCGTCGCCGTCAAGGCCGACCTGAGCGGATGCCCTTATAAAATCACGTTCGACGACGATACCGCCGTGGAGGCCGACACCGTCATCATCGCCACGGGAGCTACGGCCAAATATCTGGGACTGGAAGACGAGAAGAAATATGCCGGCATGGGAGTCAGCGCGTGCGCCACCTGCGACGGCTTTTTCTACCGCAAAAAGACCGTGGCCGTGGTGGGCGGCGGCGACACGGCCTGCGAAGAAGCCACCTACCTGTCCGGGCTGGCTGCCAAAGTTTACTTGCTCGTGCGCAAACCTTTCCTCCGCGCTTCCAAAGTCATGCAGGGACGTGTGCTGGGGAATCCCAAAATAACGGTGTTGTTCGAACACAACGCCGAAGGCCTGTTCGGCGAGAACGGAGTGGAAGGCGTACACGTGGTGCAACGCAAGGGTGAAGCCGACGAGCGGCATTACGACATCGCTATCGACGGCTTTTTCCTCGCCATAGGACACAAGCCCAATTCGGACGTGTTCAAGCCGTGGGTGAAAACCGACGATGCCGGCTACATCCTCACGGAGGGCGACTCTCCACGCACCGGCATACCCGGTGTTTTTGCCGCTGGAGATGTGGCCGATCCATATTACCGCCAAGCCGTTACGGCGGCGGGTAGCGGATGCAAGGCGGCCATCGAGGCGGAACGCTATCTGGCTGAGCACGGCTTATAAGATACGTCCGCAAGCGTGGCGGAGTTCCCAGACCGCCGGATTTACCTGATGAGGGTGTTCCCTGTCCGCTCGGGTCAGGAAACCTCCGAGCCGGGTGTCACTTCGCGGTCTGTGGTGACGACGCTCAGCGAACCGTCGCAATCCGACGCGGAGAGTATCATGCCCTGGCTTTCGATGCCT
>CAZGBV010000076.1:0-7919 GCA_964523985.1 uncultured Paraprevotella sp. | reverse complement strand
CCGTTGATTTTAGTCTACAAAAATGACGAAGTCAGGAATTTAGGATGGAATCTTATGTGGGTAGAGTCAACCGGTACTTTTTGGGAAAGTTTGGATTGACGCTTTGACAGGATGACAGCGGCAACAGCATATATGCAAATTGTCACGTCGGCGAAGAATCATCCTCTCGCTGTTAAGGCCAACACTCATATGTACTCCTCCCCCCTGACGGGACATGACCCGCCACGGAATATCAAAATGCCATATCATGAGACCTCGTCGGGTGGAGATAACACCCGCGTGATGCCTTGCTCGCGATGGCAAACTCGCACCTCGATGCCGAACTTGGCGTACAAATGCTCGGCCAGCCGCCCGGCACAATACACGCTGCGATGGCGGCCTCCCGTACAACCGAAAGCAAACATCAAGTCGGTAAAACCGCGCCGGAGGTAACACACCACATGGGCATCCGCCAACTTGTAAATGCTGTCTAGGAACGCAAGTATTTCACCGTCCTCTTCCATGAAGCGGACGACAGGTTCATCCAGCCCCGTCAGAGCCTTGTACGCTTCATACCGCCCGGGGTTGTGCGTACCGCGACAGTCGAATACGTATCCACCACCGTTCCCGCTGGAGTCCTCCGGTATTCCTTTTTTATAAGAAAAACTGAATACGCGCACGACCAACGCTCCTTGTCCGTCGCACTTGGAGGCCGAAGCCGCCCCGACATCGGCTACAGACGGTACGGCAAGTGCGCCATTCATGGTTGCCTCGTACCGTTCGTCCGGATGCATGGGAGTGTTCGTTCGAAAGGCCGACAAATTCGCTATCCGGTTCAGCACTCCGTATAAATAAGGATAAGGGCAATCGCCCTCCGCGAGCCACTCGCGCAAGTTCTGTATGGCCGGTACGACACTGTCCAAGAAATGCTTTTTCCGCTCGAAATATCCGCGGAAACCATATGCTCCAAGCACTTGCAACGTGCGGAACAGGACGAAAAGTCGCATGCGTGCACGGAACCGCCCCGCATCGATGTCAGTGTAACGCCGTGCCGCGTCAAGATACACTGCTACCAGTTCACGGCGCAACTCCGGGGCGTAACGCGCCGATGCCTGCCACAGGAAACAAGCCACGTCATACTCCGCTGGCCCGCGTCGTCCACCTTGGAAGTCGATGAAATGAGGCTGTTCCGCACTGTCTAACATGACATTACGTGCTTGGAAGTCACGGTATTGGAATGCGTATCCGTCCGGATTTCCCGTCAAGTCCGCGGCCATAGCCGAGAATGCCTCTTCCAACTTCACCTCGTTGAAGTCAAGTCCAGTGGTTTTCAAGAAGCAATACTTGAAATAATTCAAGTCGAACGAAACGGCCATCGCGTCCATAGATGACATCGGATAGCATCGCCTGAAATCCAAGCCCTCCGCCCCGGCGAATTGTATGCGCGGTAGTTCCGCCATCGTCTGCCTTAACAGTTCCTTTTCTTTCAGGGAGTAAAGCCCGCCTTTTTCGCGTCCTTTCCTTAGCGCGTCGAACAGACTGCGCCGCCCCAGGTCGGTCTGCAAGTAACACATTCGGTCTGCCGAGACGGCCACGATGCATGGCACAGGCAAACGTAACCGTCCGAAATGACTGGACAAATATATGAAAGCCTCGTTCTCCTCCCGCGATGTGCCCTGCACACCGATAAGGGAAGTTCCGTTGGCATCCATGAACCGATAATACACGCGGTTGCTTCCAGCTCCGGGCAATCGCTCCATGCTTTGAGGCGCACGGCTTTTCAGCCTTTCGTACAGCCGTAACAACTTTTCCATGGTGTTCAGTCCTTATGTTTCCAGATGTCCGTCACCTTGCGTCGTATAACGCACACGTTCAACACACCGACAGCCAGACAGAGCACCGCGCCCGTAGCGCACGCGGGCCATATCCCAGACTCTTCCATCCCCGAGAACAGCGACAGGAACACATTCAGATAATAACCGCGGAGCCATACCAGTAGGCAGAGAGCCAGCAACAATACCGCCACGTTCATCCCCCCCGTCAATATCTGGTAAGGGAGGGCGACCCGCCAAGGGCTGTAACCCATGAGTAGCAGGTTTTCCAGTTTCAACGTGTTCTTTTGCACCAACAGATAGACGCTCAACATTAGGATGTAGAACGACAAAGCACTGACAAGCAAGCCCACGCTCAGCACGATGCCCGATACAATCTTCAGGAAATATGTGGTTTTTCCCGCGTCCAACTTGTCATTTTCTACCTCATACCCCTTTTCCTGCAAGAAACGCACGATGGCATCGTTTGTGGGATTGTTCACCTCGACGATAAGCCGCGTAGGCGCATCGTCCACGTCCGGAGCATACAAATCATTGCTCCACTTCATGAAGCTCTCCGGCACCAAGATGGTGTTCAGGCGACTGCTGAACCCGATAACCCTTCCTTTTATCACGTCGTCGCGCCCGTTTCCGCGCAAATTCACGTTCAAGTCCAGCATACCCACCACGCTTTCAGAGAGTTTTGGCAACGAGTGGCTTTGGGCGAAACCGAAATTGTAGATGGCCAAATAGCTGCGCGGTAAGATAATAGGTACCGCAGGGTCACCCTCCGCGAAATGCCAGTCTTCCAAGTCGGCATCCACGAAACAATCGGGCACGGATTCAAAGAACATCTCCGTATGTACGTAAGCCATGCCCTCCACACCCATGCTCGCGCCCACCTTGTAGCGGCTCGAAGTGAAAGCCCCCACACTCAGGCAAAACTCCTGCGCCTCCACCTCATCTATATCCGCCTTGGAAAACGTGCCTGTCCGTCCGCCAAGGGAGCCAATCATGCCAATCCGCTTGGACACAATCAGATAGTCTTTCTTGATGAAACTATCGTTCCGCGTGAAGATGGGCAGGACATCGCGATAAAACTGCACGCTCAACAAGACGATGAGCATACCCAGCAGATTGGCAAAGAAGAAACTCGCGAATTGAGGCACGCTGACGTGGTGGCGCAACAATTTCCAAACCAGACTCATAACCTAAACGTCTTTTCGTAGTCCAACGCGATGTGCTTGCCGATGCTGGTTACGATAACGGCCGCTCCCTGTTGCCGGGCTTCCTCCATCATGATTTCCCCCACCGTCCTGCCGTTGTCGTCGTCGATGTGGCTCACCGGCTCGTCGGCCAGCAAGAAGTCAAAAGGTCCAGCCAAAGCACGGATTATGGCCACACGCTGCTGCTGGCCGAAGCTCATACGACCGACGGGGACGCACATCTTGTCGCCGATGCCCAACGCGCCAAACCAGCTTTCTATCTGTTTCTTCTTCTTGAAACCGGTTAGCTTATTCTTGATTGCCACGTTCTCGTAAGCCGTCAGTTCGGGGAACAAGCGAAGTTCTTGAAACACGAGGCTCAACGAGCGTTTCCGCAAAGCCACCCAGTCGCCCACCTTGTAGTTGCGGATGTTCTTCCCGTCGAAGTTGATGATGCCCTGATAGTCGTGCCGGTAACCGAAGATATAACTGCAAAGGGACGACTTGCCGGTGCCGGAACCTGCCTCCACCAAATACAGGTGTCCTCGCTCGAACGTCACTTCCCTGTGCCAAATTTCGCTCCTCACGTCGTCACGCAGGGCTAAAGCCTCTGGCAACGTGTTTTTCAATTCTATTTTGTCCATTGTTTCAACAAATCCTTCAACAGATTTCGGTTCCCGCGCGAATGCAACTCCAATGTCAGGCGACGGGCATCGGACGAGTGCAACGCCACGGAGTCGAACCAGTCCGGCCACGTATCGAGGCCGTTTCTCCGTGACTTGTCAGCAAACGGATAAAGAGTAAGCCTATCCACGTTCACCCACAGGAAGAAACGGCAGTCCCTTATCCGGCTTTCCCATTCTGAGAGCGTTTCTGTCTCCGGACTATCCGCCCAGTCTTCCAGTTCCTCGTTGGGCGTGACGTAAAGCGTCTCCCCCTTTACCCCGAAATAGGCTTGCATACCATTGCCGGCCATATAAAAGCGATTGTTCCCGAAGTTTCGGAAGACGACAGCCTCGTTCTCTGCCGCACTCTCCTTCCAATATGTGGTTTCTTTCAAAAAGTCTTTTTCCGCCAAATGAGCCGTCAAGAGAAAATGGCCGGAATCTGAAATGACGGAAGACGGGACGGTAACAGCCACTTCACCCTTGATGCTGCGGATAATCATATCTGCGTCCACGCCTATGTTCAGCCCTATCAAGGCTGTGCGTACCACGGGATTTTGCCGCAACATCTCCAACAGGGAATTTCCGTCCACGTTTATGCAAGCCCATGCCAAGGCATCTTTCGGCACGCGCCGGGCAAATCCGCCGTCCAACGGCTTACACAAGGAGTCCAATCTTTCACAATACCGGTTGATGTCACTGTTCTTCGAACTTATTTCTGCCTCTGCTGTAACCCCGTGCGGAGTCAAGTCCAAACCGGCACAGACATACACGTCGTTCAAGTTCACGTGCTTGGACAACTCTTTCAGAAGCTCCGCACCGCGGAAGTCGGGCAACAAATCCAGCCGCGACACGGCACGGAAAAAAGCATCCCTGCCTCCGTCCAGTTGTGTGAAAAGGGGCGAAGACATCCCGCTTTCTTCTTTCTTCTGCCCGAAACAGTCCGACATGTAATGGCGCAACGCATCCATGTCGGACTTCAGTCCCGGTCCCATCACGAGCAAGGCTCCGTGGCCAAGCCCCACCATCCAATTGTCGTCCCATACCGTCCACGAGAAGCCCCCATAGTCTTCCACAGGCGTGCAGAAAGTCTTGTCCGCCATTTCGTCGAGAAAACGCCGCAATTCCGCCTCGTTGCCGATGGCTGCCAACAAGCCCCCGTAATCGTTGGAAGTAACAAAGGCATACATCTTCTTCGACCAGTCTATCCCGGCCTTTCTGGTTTTCAGTTCCTCGGGCAAGAGTTTTTCCCAGTCTTGTATGCTCATGTCGTTTTCTTCCGACAGGCGCACCCAGTCCATGGTTGCCAAGGCCACGGGATTCGGCGGCAAGACGAGACGGTAATCGTCTGCCGCGAAAAACTTATAAAGCCCCACTGAAAGAGCCGCGACTGACACTGCGACCGCGATGCCCCACATCCATTTCTTTTTCGTTTTCATCTCAATCATGTTTTCTTACCTCGGTACACGGGTATGGCTGATGTTCATCAGGTGGACGGCCACCAAAGCAGCCGTCTCCGTGCGCAGACGGCTGCGCCCCAAACTCACGGGGCGGAAACCGCAATCTTGCGCCAGCCGCACCTCTTCAACGCTGAAATCCCCTTCTGGCCCCACCAGCACCAAGGCATCCTCCTCACCGTCCAACACATCCAGCAGGAAAGGTTTTCCCTCCGGGTCGACTTCGTCGTGGCAATGCGCCACGAACTTCCCTCCCGCGAATGGCCGAGCCACGAAACGGCGGAAGTCCTCCGGGTCGTTCAACAGGGGCTTGCAGGCCTTGCGGCTCTGCTTCATGGCCGCCACGAGTATCCTGTCTATATGCCCAGTGTTCAACGTTTTACGTTCCGAGTGGCGGCATTCGAGGAACGTCAGCTCGTCAAACCCGATTTCGGTAGCTTTCTCCGCCAGCCACTCCATCCGCCTCATGTTTTTGGTCGGAGCCAAGGCTAAGTGCAGATGTCCGCTCCACTCCTTGGGATGCGGTACGGTTTCCGTCACTCTGAATAGGCAACGCTTCCCTGTCGCCTTCGTGATTTCGGCTTTGTAGGACACACCTTTCCCGTCGGTCAGGAGAATCTCGTCGCCCGTCTGCAACCGCAGGACATGCAGGCAATGCTCGGCCTCTTCGGGCGGCAGTTCGGCATTTTCCGCGATGTTCGGTGCGTAGAAGAGACGAATTTCCTTCATTTCCGCCGTTCTATCTCGTCGCGCAGTTGCGACGCAAGTTCGTAGTTCTCGTGTTCCACGGCTCTTTTCAGTGCCTCTTTCAACGCCTCAACGCTCACCGAATTCACGGGGAGAGAACATGTCCCTTCTCCCGTTTGGCGCATATACTGTCGTTGCAACAAATCTTCGCTAATGGTAATCGGACAACTGAAAACGTGAGCCAAAATCAGGCAATCGGAGGCTTTGCAGAAAACGACAATGTGATTGACATCGTCTTTCTTGTAATAGATGTGGCAGTAGGTCACCCCTCCCTCTACGGCGATTACGCGCACCTCTTCCACGCTCATGTGGCATTGCTTGAAGGCCACCCACATGATGTCGGCCACGGAAGATGGGAAAAATCCCCCCTTGCTTCTTTTCATGTTCATCAGCAAAAGGAAAGCCTCGTCCTTCTCCAACATGACAGGCAGGATACGCTCGCCGTCCTTTTCCTTCAGGACAGCCAGATACGCATCCCAATCGTCTGTACACTTGGCAAGGCACATCATTTCCAATTCTCTCACCTCCTCGTCCATCTTTTCCGCGTCACTTTTTCGGCCACGTGCCTATACTTGAAGAATACGGCGAACAAGACTGCCACGGTCAAGGCGTAGGCCGCGAATATGCACCAGCTCGTTCCCCATCCCGCTATGACCTCTTGCCCTGTGGCCGTGGCGGGTAAGGCATAGACGAAATGGTTGATGACAGCTTGAGCCGACAACGTCCCTATCGTGGCTCCCAAACCGTTGGTCATCATCATGAAAAGCCCCTGCGCACTACTGCGTATGCTGATGTCCGTCTCGTTATCGACGAACAAGGAACCCGATATGTTGAAAAAGTCGAAAGCCACCCCGTAAACCACCATGGAAAGGATGAAGAGCCATACACCCCCGCCCGGGTTACCTGCGGCGAAGAAACCGAAACGGAACACCCACGCCAACATAGCGATGAGCATGACGCGCTTGATGCCGAAACGAATCAAGAAGAACGGTATCAGCAAGATACAACACGTCTCGCTAATCTGCGATATCGAAATAAGGATGTTCGCGTGTTGCACGCCGAACGTTCCCGCATATTCGGGAATATCCTTGAAAGAGGTGATGAAAGGGTTGGCGAATCCGTTGGTAATCTGCAAGCAAATGCCCAGACACATGGAAAAAATGAAGAACAAGGCCATGCGTTTTTGCTTGAACAACGTGAAGGCGCGAAGCCCCAACGCCTCTACCAAATTCTTGCGTTCCGTCGCGCGGCTTACCGGGCATACTGGGAGGGTCAGGGCGTAGGCGGAGAGTACCCAGCTCAGGATGCCGGAAAAGGCGAACTGCCCAGCGTTCTCCTGCATGCCGCCCAAATCGACCGTCCACATGGAAAGGATGAACCCCACCGTGCCGAACACGCGTATCGGCGGGAAATCCTTCACCGTGTCCATCCCCGCATTCTCCAAGGCTGAATACGCCACGGAATTGGCCAGCGCAATGGTTGGCATGAAAAAGGACACGCTCAACGAATAAAGGATGAACAAGACGGGGAACGAAGCTCCCTCTCCGGTGCCGAATCCATAAACCGAAGCCCCTATCATGAAAAAGCCAGTCAGAAAATGGCAGAGGCTCAACACTTTCTGCCCCTGCATCCAACGGTCTGCAATGATACCTGCCAGCGCGGGCATGAACAAGGACACGATTCCCTGAATTGAATAAAACCAACCGATGTTCCCGGCCATGCCGATTTTCACCAAATAACTTCCCATCGAGGTCAGATAAGCCCCCCAAACGGCGTATTCCAGAAAGTTCATCACCGTCAAGCGCACCTTCAAATTCATAGCTTTCACGTTTTCATGTAATCCTTGGTTCGTAACGAGACGTAAACATACATAAAAATTTCCGTTCGCATGACGGAGCGGGCAAAAAAAAGCATTATATTCGTAAAAAAGGCGCGTGCCGCCGCCATGTCTTCACGCTACGCCACGCGGCACGACACAAAAAAGGGGGCAGTAGAAATTTAGTGGGGATACGCATATAATTTAACGTGAGTTCGATATAAGGTTCAAAATAATCT
>CAZGBV010000075.1:0-8639 GCA_964523985.1 uncultured Paraprevotella sp. | reverse complement strand
AGATACTGTTGAGGAACAATATCTCGCAGAATTGGACTTTTTAAGGGACGACTATCTGCACGTCACCTCACCGTGATGTGAAAACAGCCCTGCTTCACCTCGTGCTTCACGTAACAATAATCCCGCTCGCGCAAATCACGCAATACCTCTGACAGCACCCATTTCAGCGAATCGTTCCGCACGGGGCAGGGTTCCAGACCACCGGGACGGCTAACCGCGTCATAGCGGTTGTAACAAATATCAAAAGTAGTCCCGAAACGATGGCAACTCTCCTCCGACGCATTGCCGTTGAAACGCCGCAACTGACGCACGTCGTCCTCCGTGCGTAACACAGAAGACACTATCAGCATATGCAACGGGATATCCTTCACGGCCAAGGAGTCCAAAAAGTTACGGCTGATTTTCTGCAGGAGGTCGCTGGCGCGGGGCACGAGGTAAGGGATGGAGTGAGACATCTTCTTGTCCACCGCATAAAAAGGATTGCTACCCACGTATACGAGTTCGCCTTTCCTCAGCTCGGCCTCCTCCCTGTCCTTCACCGGGCGGACACCCCACTTCCGAGCCGCCACGATATGCACGTCCTGCAAGTCTGGGAATGCGCGTGCGAAATCCGGCACACTGTAAATTCTGTTCTTCAAAGGCCGTCCAACGACATCCTTGAAGACAGGCATGGGGTAAGGGGCATCCGACATCACCCCACCTCCTCTAACGACAGATTTCTCCCCACCCGTGGAAGCCGCAACCCGCGCTTCTGGAACAGAAACGCCCGTCACCGCCGGGTTGACGCATCGCACCACGCCCAACACACCGACGGCAAGCCCCGCCGCTCCCACGAATATTTCCCTTTTGAGCTTTCTCAACGTTTTCTCTTCCTTGCGCCTCACAAAGATACGGAAAACATGGCTAATTCAAAACATAATGCTTAAATTTGCGGCAAATTCAAACGAATGACAGAAAAACATATCGTGCTGGAAGACGCGGATCTCACCGTTTTCTACGGGGTGAACAACTCCAACATCCAAACTATCAAGATGCTCCATCCCAAACTTCGCATTGTGGCTCGCGATAACGTCATCAAGGTGTTGGGTGACGAAAAGGAGATGTGCGCCTTCGAAGAACACGTATCGGCCATTGAGCGGCACTGCGTGAAATACAACGGCTTGAAAGAGGAGGACATACTAGCCATCGTAAAAGGCGGAAAGACGCGGGAGGAAAACGCTGCAATCGTCATCGTCTATGGCATCAACGGCAAGCCCATCACCGCGCGAACCGAAAACCAGCGGAAGCTGGTCAAAGCTTACGAGACAAACGACATGATTTTCGTCGTCGGTCCCGCCGGATCAGGCAAGACGTACACTAGTATCGCACTGGCTGTTAAAGCTTTGAAGAATAAGGAGATACGAAAAATCATACTGAGCCGCCCTGCCGTGGAAGCTGGCGAGAAGCTGGGCTTCCTTCCGGGCGACATGAAAGACAAGACAGACCCTTACCTGCAACCGCTTTACGATGCTTTGCAGGACATGATACCCGCTGCAAAGCTACGGGAAATGACTGAGCAGAACGTCATTCAGATAGCTCCCTTGGCTTTCATGCGCGGACGCACGCTGAATGACGCGGTGGTGATACTTGACGAGGCGCAAAACACCACCTCCGCGCAAATCAAAATGTTCCTGACGCGCATGGGCATAAACTCCAAAATGATTGTCACGGGAGACCTGACGCAGACCGACCTCCCGTCGTCGCAACGCTCGGGGCTGATGGAGGCCACGTCCATCCTGAGAGGCATGGAAGGCATCGCTTTCGTGGAGATGGACAAAAGGGACATCGTGCGCCATAAGCTGGTGACCCGCATCGTGGATGCCTACGAGAAGCATGACAAGGGGGAGGCCGCCGCCCGCAGGCACCTCGACGGACAGGCCGCGCCTCCGGGGAGACCTTTCGTCATGGCAGACGTGACAAACCTCGGCGGCAACTGAACTGGACATATCCTGACTCATAAAAAAGGAACAGACATGAAAGCTTTGACACACACGGACTTCAACTTTCCGGGACAGAAAGACGCATATCGCGGGAAAGTGCGCGACATATACGACATCGGCAATGAGCTACTGGTCATGGTTGCCACCGACCGCATCTCAGCCTTCGACGTGGTGCTACCCAAGGGCATACCATACAAGGGGCAGGTGTTGAACCAGATAGCGGCCGCTTTCCTCGATGCCACGAGCGACATTGTACCTAACTGGAAGCTGGCAACCCCCGACCCGATGGTCACCGTGGGACTGAAATGCGAAAGCTTCCGCGTGGAGATGATTATCCGCGGCTGTTTGGCAGGTTCCGCATGGCGCGCGTACCAAGACGGCCGCCGCGAATTCTGCGGGGTAAGACTGCCCGAAGGCATGAGGGAGAACGAGCGACTCCCCGACCCAATAGTTACCCCAACCACGAAAGCCGTAGCGGGACATGACGAAGAAATCTCCAAAAGAGAAATCATCGCCCAAAAGATTGCGAGCAAGAAAGACTACGAACTGATGGAAGAATACACTTACGCCCTCTTCGCGTGCGGCACGGCGATGGCGGCGGAAAAGGGGCTGATACTGGCAGACACCAAATATGAGTTCGGGAAGAAAGATGGCAGGATGTATCTCATCGACGAAATCCACACCCCCGACTCCAGCCGCTACTTCTACGCGGACGGCTATCGGGAAAGGTTCGAGAAAGGCGAACCCCAAAGGCAACTCTCAAAGGAGTTCGTGCGGCAATGGCTCGCTAGCCGCGGCTTCACGGGCAAGGAAGGCCAACAGATGCCGGAGATGACGGACGAATACGTGGAGAGCGTGTCGGCTCGCTACATTGAGCTATATGAGCACATCGTGGGGCGGAAGTTCGACAAGACAGACAGCGGCAGCGACCCGGCCGCACGCATCGAGAGGAACGTCACCGAATACTTAAACCGGGCATAGGAACACGGCGTGTACGAGCAGGAGAAGATAACGCCCTATAAGGACGGGAGCCGTAAGCGCGAGCAGGTGGAACGGATGTTTGACCACATCGCCCATTCCTACGACCGCCTGAACCGTTTCCTCTCGTTGGGCATCGACGGAAGGTGGCGGCGTGCAGCCATCGATGCCTTGTCACCCTTCCGCCCCCGATGCATCCTGGACGTGGCCACGGGGACGGGTGATTTCGCCATCTTGTCCGCCCAGAGGCTCTCTCCGCAAAGTGTCACGGGAGTGGACATCTCGGAGGGCATGATGCGGATGGGGCGGAAAAAAGTGGAGGCGGAACACCTAAGCGGTATCGTTTGTTTCCGCCGCGAGGACTGCGAGGCCCTGTCTTTTGCCGATGACACGTTCGACACCGTAACCGCCGCTTACGGCATGCGCAACTTCGAACACATGGACCGAGGCTTGCGGGAAATGCGCAGGGTGCTGAAGCCGGGTGGACACCTGCTAATCGTGGAGCTGAACTCCCCCCGCCGCTTCCCCATGAAGCAGCTCTTCTCCGCCTATGCCCGCATCGCCATACCGCCGATAGGATGCCTCATCTCGAAAGATGCCAGTGCCTACACCTACCTACCGGCCACGATGGCCGCCTTCCCGCAGGGGGAGGCCATGCAAAGAATACTCCGCGGCGCGGGTTTCCGCGACGTGCGTTTCAAGCGTTTCACTTTCGGCATCAGCACGATGTATATTTCTACCAAATAAACATTCACGCCATGGACAAATACGGTCTGATAGGCTATCCCCTAAAACATTCGTTCTCGCGCGGCTTCTTCAACGAAAAATTCAGGGACGAGGGAATAGATGCCGAGTACGTCAACTTCGAAATCCCAGCTATCGAGCGGTTACCGGAAATCGTCTCGGAAAACATGAATCTGCGCGGCCTCAACGTGACCATCCCCTACAAGGAAAATATCATCCCCTACATGGACAATCTGAGCGAGGAAGCCCGGCATATCGGAGCCGTCAACGTCGTACGGGTGGAAACGCGGAAAGGGAAGACACACCTGAAAGGCTTCAACACAGATTTCATAGGGTTCACCCGATCGATAGAGCCACTACTGATGCCGATGCCGCAGAAAGCCCTGATTCTGGGAACGGGAGGGGCTTCGAAAGCTATCCGTTACGGCCTCCGCCGACTGGGTGTGGAGGTATGTTTCGTCAGCCGAAGCCAAAAAGAGGGCGCACTGACGTACCGGCAAATCACGCCGGAAATCATGAAAGAACACACAATTGTCGTGAACTGCACCCCGATGGGAATGTACCCACTCACGGAAGAATGCCCACCACTCCCCTACTCCGCCGTCGGACGCGACCACCTGCTCTACGACTTGATTTACAATCCGGAAGAGACGCTATTCCTGAAGAAAGGACGGGAACGAGGGGCAACCACCAAGAACGGCTTGGAGATGCTACTCCTTCAGGCATACGCAAGTTGGAACATCTGGCAAGACGGGGACTGAAAGTATGCGCAGGGCAAAAGACAAGCTGATATGTGCCGGCTCGGCAGTGCTCGTGGCACTCGCTCTTGTGGCGGGCACGCTCTACCTGCAATGGTACGCGCTGGAAGCCTGCGGCAACGAAAGAGGGAAAGACATCGGAACGTCCTATGCCTTCATGTCGATCCACTACCCTTTCCTTCGGCATTGGGCGGACAGCCTGCGGCGGGAATGCGCTTTGCGCGACACTTTCATCCTTTCCGGCGACGGGACGAGGCTACATGCCGTTTATCTCCACGCCGACACCCCGACGGTACGCACCGCAGTGGCCGTACACGGCTATACCGACAACGCCGTGCGCATGTTGCACATCGCCTACCTCTACAACCACGACCTGCATTATAACGTGCTACTGCCCGACTTGCGCTTTGCCGGGCTAAGTGGGGGCGACCACATCCAAATGGGGTGGAACGACCGCCACGACGTGTTGCGCTGGATGGAGGTGGCCAATGGGCTGTTCGCCCCCGAAGGGTCACGGACGCTCATGGTGGTGCACGGTGTCTCCATGGGAGCGGCCGCGGCAATATGCGCGAGCGGCGAGCCGCAACCGCCTTACGTGAATTGTTACGTGGAGGATTGCGGCTATACCTGCGTGTGGGATGAGTTCGTGGGAGAACTGAAGAAACGGTTCGGCTTGCCCGCCTTCCCCCTGCTCCATCTGGCCGATCTAGCCACGCGCCTACGCCACGGATGGGGGTTCCACGAAGCTTCGCCGCTGGCACAAGTGAAGAAATGCCGACTCCCCATGCTGTTCATCCACGGCACAGCGGACACTTTCGTCCCGGTATGGATGAGCGACAGCCTGTATGCTGCCAAACCGGGCATCAGGGAAATCTGGCACGCAAGGGGCGCGACACACGCCGAATCTTACCTGAAATACGCCAAAAAATACACGGAAACCGTCAAAAAGTTCATCGAACAATACAATATCCCAAAAGATACAGATAACTTTCCGACGAATAAACGAAACACCCAATGAAGAGAACCTTTTTCCTGTTTCTCCTGTTCGTTGCATACCGGGGCGCATGGCTCCTGCAAGCCGCCACGTACACGGTGGACAATCTGCCCGTGGTGTATTTGCAGGATAAGACCAAGCACGTAGTCAATCCCGATGGCATCCTCTCGACGCAAGCTGTGCGGCAAATGGACGACCTGCTGAATCAGTTGGAAACGGCGAAGGACGTGCAGTCCGTGGTGGCCGTGGTAGAACGGGTAGAAGGAGGGGAATGCTACGACTTCGCCATCACGCTGGGCAACAAGCTCGGGGTGGGCAATCGGCACGACACGGGTCTCATCATCTTGCTCTCCACGCAAGACCGTTGTTACCAGATACTTACCGGGGAAGGACTGGAGGGCGCGTTGCCCGATGCCATCTGCCGACGGATAGAAAACTGGAAGATGGTACCTTCCCTGAAAACGGAGGACTGGGACACTGCCATGTTGCAGACGGTGGCCGCCATCTGCGACGCGGTGAACGGTGACGAGAGCCTACTCCGCGACGAGTCGGGTCGACAGGACGACAAGAGGGGAAACAGTCTGATGTGGCTCGCTTTGGCCATCCTCGCCGGGGGAATTCTGGTTTCGTTTTATTCTAACCGCAAGCGCAACACATGTCCGCAATGTGGGCATCAACCCATGCAACGCACAGATTCGCAAGTACGGATCGACCGCCTCCTCGGTGTGGAACATCACACGGAGCATTTCCGTTGCCCGAAATGCGGGCATACCCTGCACCGCATCCACGACGAACCGTTTGATAACGGCACCGGTTTCGGAGGCTTCCCGCCCGTGGCGAGACCTTTCCACCGCGGACTCCTCGGAGGCAGGGGCTTCGGCGGAGGTAACTTTGGCGGAGGGAGCTTCGGCGGGGGCGGAGCAGGCGGGAAATTCTGATGGACGCACTCACCTCGAATCTTACATCTATTCACTCATAATTAAAGAAAACGAAAATGGAAACGAAGAAATGGATGACCGTCGCCGTCGCCACGGTGTGCATGGTGCTTTTGGATAGCTGTTCTTACAACGAAATGGTGGAAAAAGACGAAGCTGTGTCCACGGCGTGGAGCAATGTGGAAACGCAATATCAGCGCCGAGCCGACCTGATCCCGAACCTGGTGAACACCGTGAAAGGCTACGCCACGCACGAAAGCGGTACGCTGGAAGCCGTAGTGGAAGCCCGTAGCAAGGCCACGCAAATCACCGTGAGCCCAGCAAACCTAACGGCAGAGAAGCTGGCGGAATACCAAAAGGCACAGGGAGCCGTGAGCTCCGCGCTTGGGAGACTGCTGGCCGTGACGGAGAATTATCCTCAACTCCGCGCCAACGAGAACTTCTCGGAACTGCAAGCCCAGCTGGAAGGAACGGAGAACCGCATCACCGAAGCCCGCCGACGTTACAACGAAGCCGTGCAGACTTATAACGTACTGATACGCAAGTTCCCAAACAACCTTTTCGCCGGGATGTTCGGATTCAGCAAAAAAGAGAAGTTCGAAGCGTCCCCGGACGCGGAAGAAGCACCGAAAGTGGAATTCTGACGGCGGAAGACACGTCCGAAGACATACAGCGACATGAACAATCAACGTTACATGATGCGCGGCGTGTCGGCCTCGAAAGAGGACGTACACGCCGCGATAAGGCACCTTGACAAGGGAATTTTCCCGCAAGCGTTCTGCAAAATCATTCCCGACATATTGGGCGGCGACCCGGAATATTGCAACATCATGCACGCCGACGGAGCCGGCACGAAGTCTTCGCTCGCCTACGCCTACTGGAAGGAAACGGGCGACCTATCCGTCTGGAAAGGAATCGCGCAGGACGCGCTCGTCATGAACACGGACGATTTGCTTTGCGTGGGGGCGACGGACAACATTTTGGCATCGTCCACCATCGGACGCAACAAGATGCTCATCCCGGGCGAAGTCATTAGTGCCATTATCAACGGTACGGACGAATTCGCGGCCTCGTTACGTAGGCTGGGCATAGGAATCCACACCACGGGCGGCGAGACAGCCGATGTGGGCGACTTGGTGCGCACCATCATCGTGGATTCCACCGTAACTTGCCGTATGAGACGCAGTGACGTGATAGACAACGCCGACATCCGCCCGGGCGATGTCATCGTGGGTCTGAGTAGCAACGGACGAGCTACATACGAGAAGGAATACAACGGTGGCATGGGTAGCAATGGGCTGACCAGCGCGCGCCACGACGTGTTCGCCAAGTATTTGGCCGCGAAATATCCCGAAAGCTACGACAAGGCCGTGCCAGAAGAGCTGGTATACAGCGGACATTACCGGTTGACCGATCCGGTGGAAGGTGTTCCGGTCAACGCCGGCAAGCTCGTCCTCTCTCCAACACGCACTTACGCTCCGGTGGTGAAGAAGATGCTGGACGAGATGAGGGTGGACATTCACGGTATGGTACACTGCACGGGAGGTGCGCAGACCAAGGTGCTACGGTTCGTGGGTGAAAACTGCCGGGTAATCAAAGACAATATGTTCCCAGTACCCTCTTTGTTCAAGGTGATTGCCAGAGAGAGCGGCACAGACCCCAGCGAAATGTACAAGGTGTTCAATATGGGACATCGCTTCGAGGTCTATCTCGCTCCCGAACACGCAGGACGCGCCGTCGCCATCGCCAAGAGCTTCAACGTCGACGCACAAATCGTCGGACACGTCGAAGAAGGCTCACGCTCGCTGATTATACGGGGAGAACTCGGCGAATACCACTATTAGGAAATGGAGGCGTGTCCACAGGGTGTTGAAACCCTTCTCCTGGGGACGGACTTTCCCGTCTTTTGGAATCCCCAGAGAACGAAACCGGAAAAGTGGATCAGTCGAATCTTAGTGGGGATTAGCATAGGGGTAGCTATACGGAATAGGAAGAACTTCTTATCGTCAATACCATATAGTTTGGCTCGGAAGAGTTTGATTTTGGCGTTGAACGGTTCGGCCATGACGTTTGAAGAGTAGTTGTCGTAATGTCCGTGAAACGTTGCAACGATGACGTTAAAGGAATGGGAAGAGGTTCCTCCGCCCTGTCATGCCATCTAGCCATAGCCAGCCTTGCGGTATCCTTGACTATATCTTTTAACGTGAGTTCGATATAAGGTTAGAAGCATTCAAGTTGGTTGTCCTTAACG
>CAZGBV010000074.1:0-8877 GCA_964523985.1 uncultured Paraprevotella sp. | reverse complement strand
CCGACCTCCGACACTTCGGATTACAAAGTTATCAGTTTTACTTTTTACCCCCCCCGTTTAATATTATTTAACCGGAATTTTTGAAAATCATGATTGTTCTGTATCCCATGGGACGCGCCCCTATGGAGTATTGAATGACGCAAGCACCCGAGCGATTGCAACACGATGAAGCAGGATTGTCGTGGTGACTTGAAATAGGCCGGTGCTTTGAAACGCTCTTATTTGACCGGCGAATTTTTCGTCCTGAAAGACAAGGGGTAATCTTCCTGTCACATCGTTCGTCGGAAATGTGCGTCGGAGTCTGGTTGCCTGCGGGTGCGGATGCCTGTTTTGGCACTGCTTCATACGTGCCAGATTTCCCCTTGCGACCACAGGAAATGGCAAACGGATCATGAGAAGTCTTTACGTCGCGACGCTGGGCCGTTTCGGACGGTTTATAAGAATCTGTTCGAGGGTAATCCTAAGGCGGATGTCGTCGCACGGTTTTGTATAACTACAAAGAAATCCCGGGCACGGTTCCTGGGATTTCTTGCATCGGGCCTCACCTATATCATGTCACACGGTGACAGACACGGCGGATTGGCCGTTTCGGTTTAAAGGGTGAATGCCTCTCATCGGCGTTCGCCCTCTTTCGGTGCCGCCCGTCCTTGCCGGACAATTGGGTTCGTCATTGTATCAAGTAGATGCTACGCTTTACGAAGTTGCTCAAAGCCTCGCCCGTCAGCATGCCGTTCTGCAACAATGCCAAGTCGATGAGTTGGTGCACTTTCTTGTTGTCCTTGCCGTAGTCTGCCAGCACGTCGTTTTTCTTTTTTTCTTCCTCGTTGATGTCATGGTGGCATTTGTCCAATTCATCCTTTTCGATTTGGTCGATTTCCTCCGGCTTTTTGTCTTTTTGTTGCTGGTGGAGCACGCTTTCGCGGGCGTGTAGCCCCTTGAGTTCGGCCTCGATGGACTTTAGCTGTTCCGCCGTGGCCGCTTCGCTGTCGGCCAGCACATCCTTAATCAGGCGGTGATCTGTGTTCAGCACCAGCGTGTACATGTCCGGCATTTCACCGTAGAATGACATGCCCGGTTGTATCTGCGCCATATCTTTCATGCGGCGCATGTATTCGCTTTGTGTAATAATGACCGGCATCCCGTTTTCTCCCATGGCCTGTGCCTCCACGTGGAATTCCGTCTTGTCCCGTTTCGGTATTTGAGAGTTGAAGATGGCCGTCAGGTTGGCGGCCTTGTCAGCGTCCAGTCCCGGTTTGTCGGAGTCTTTTTTCACGATGAGGCGGTCTATGGTGTCGGCATCCACGCGCGTGAAGTTGCTCTTCTCGAACTTGCGTTCCAGCATGGAGACGACGGGGGTGTCTAGTTGCCCGTCGAGCAGGAGGACATCGTAACCTTTGTTCTTGGCCTCCTCGATGTAGCCGTACTGGGCTTCCTTGTCTTGGGCGTAGAGGTAAACCAAGGTGCCGTCCTTGTCCGTCTGGCTGTCTTTGATGAGTTGCCGGTATTCTTCGAACGTGAAGTATTTTCCCTCGCAGTTCTTGAAAAGGGCGAAGTTTTTGGCTTTGTCGTAGAAGTCGTCCTGGGTCAGCATGCCGTAGTTGATGAAGATTTTGACATCGTCCCATTTCCCCTCGAACTCCTTGCGGTCGTTCTTGAACAAGCTTTGCAGGCGGTCGCTCACCTTCTTCGTGATGTAACCTGAAATCTTTTTCACGTTGCCGTCGCTTTGCAGGTAACTGCGGCTGACGTTCAGAGGGATGTCCGGCGAGTCGATGACCCCGTGGAGCAGGGTGAGGAAGTCCGGCACGATGCCTTCCACGCTGTCCGTCACGTACACTTGGTTGCAGTAGAGCTGTATCTTGTTGCGTTGCAACTCGATGCTGTTCTTGATTTTGGGGAAGTAGAGTACGCCCGTCAGGTTGAACGGATAGTCCACGTTCAAGTGAATCCAGAACAGCGGCTCGTCGCTCATCGGGTACAAGTCCCGGTAGAAGTTCTTGTAGTCCTCGTCTTTCAAGTCCGACGGCTTCTTGGTCCATATCGGGGTGGTGTCGTTGATGACGTTGTCCTCTTCCGTGTCAACCTGTTTGCCGTCCTTCCATTCCGTCTTTTTCCCGGAAACGACCGGGACGGGCAGGAAGCGGCAGTACTTGCGGAGCAGTCCCTCTATCTTGTCTTTTTCCAGAAACTCCTTGCTGTCGTCATCGATGTACATCACGATGTCCGTGCCGCGGTCGGCCTTTTCCGTCTCTTCTATCTCGTAGGCGGGACTTCCGTCGCAGCTCCATTTCACGGCCTTTGCCCCCTCCCGGTAGCTTTTTGTCAGGATTTCCACCTTCTTGCTTACCATGAAGGCAGAGTAGAATCCCAGTCCGAAGTGCCCGATGATGGCATTGGCATCGTCCTTGTATTTGTCCAAGAAGTCGTTGGCACCGGAGAAAGCTATTTGGTTGATGTATTTGTCTATTTCCTCTTCCGTCATGCCGATGCCTCGGTCGCTCACCGTGACGGTACCCTTGTCCTTGTCCACGCGGACGTTGACTTTCAGCTGTCCCGTATCACCCTTGAAGTCCCCCTTGTTGGCTAATGTCTTCAGTTTTTGCGTGGCATCTATGGCATTCGACACGATTTCGCGGATGAAGATTTCATGGTCGCTGTACAAGAACTTTTTGATGACGGGGAATATGTTCTCGGTAGTTACCCCAATGTTTCCTTTTTGCATGATGTTTGTTTCTTTTGTCGTATGGAATTATCGTCGATAGGGCTTTTTCGGAGCCATTAGTGAAATTACAAAAAAAGTGCCAAGCCGGGAAATCAGCCGGCACTTTAACATATGTTTATTGTCTTTCCACGGCAAGACAGTGCGTGATTTGCAACTTGTCTTCCTCTCCTGCGTGCACGGTCAGGGTTTCGCCTTCTTTCAGTTCGCCGTTGACGATCAGTTCGCAGACGGCATCCTCCACGTAGGTCTGCAAGGCTCGTTTCAGCGGGCGTGCGCCGTATTGTACGTCGTACCCCTTGTGGGCGAGGAACTCCTTGGCATCCTCTTCCGTCTGTAGTACGTAACCCATTTCCCTCACGCGCTTCTCGATGGGTTTGAGCTCGATGTCCACGATGCGTTTGATGTCCTCCATGTCCAGCTGGTCGAAATTGATGATGTCGTCCAGACGGTTCAGGAATTCGGGGGCGAACTGTTTCTGCAACGCCTTCATGACGACCTCGCGGGCGTGTTGCTTATCGGCGGCCGGAGTGTCCGTGCGGCCGAACCCGACACCTCGTCCGAAATCCTTCAGTTGCCGCGTCCCGCAGTTCGATGTCATGATGACGACGGTGTTCTTGAAGTCTACCGTCGTTCCGTTGCTGTCGGTCAGGCGTCCCTCGTCCATCACTTGCAACAAGACGTTGAACACATCGCTGTGTGCCTTTTCCATCTCGTCGAGGAGCAGGATAGAGTAGGGCTTGCGGCGCACTTTCTCCGTCAGTTGCCCGCCTTCCTCGTGCCCTACGTATCCCGGAGGGGCTCCCACCATGCGGCTCACGGTATGTTTCTCCATATATTCGCTCATGTCGATGCGTATCAAGGCATCGGTGCTACCGAACATGTACTCGGCCAGTTTCTTGGCCAGATAGGTCTTTCCCACTCCCGTGGGGCCGAGGAAGAGGAACGTGCCGACCGGTCGGTTCGGGTCTTTCAGCCCCACACGTCCGCGCAGGATGGAGCGCACCAGCTTGTTGATGGCCTCGTCCTGCCCCACGACATCGCGTTTCAGGCTGGCGGCCATGTCTTTCAACTTGTTCCCTTCCGCTTCACCCATGCGTTGCACGGGGATACCTGTCATCATGGATACCACTTCGGCTATCTGGTCTTCGTCCACGGTGACGCGCTCGCGGCTGAGCTTCTCCTCCCATGCCGCTTTCATGCGGTCCAGCTCTTCCTGCATACCGGCTTCCCTGTCGCGGTAGTCGGCGGCCAGCTCGAAGTTCTGGTTCTTCACCGCTTCGTTCTTCAAGGCGTGGATAGCCTCGATGCGTTTCTCCTGCTCTTCCATTTCTTTCGACACGGGGGAGTGGGTGAGGTGTATGCGTGCGCCTGCCTCGTCCATCGCGTCGATGGCCTTGTCCGGGAAGCAACGGTCGGAAACGTAACGCTCCGTGAGCCGCACGCAGGCGCGGATGGCCTCGGACGTGTAACGCACGTTATGGTGGTCTTCGTAGCGTTCCTTGATGTTGTCCAATATCTGTATGGTCTCCTCCGGCGTGGTAGGCTCCACCATGACTTTCTGGAAGCGGCGTTCCAGCGCACCGTCTTTCTCGATGCTTTTCCTGAACTCGTCCGTGGTAGTGGCTCCGATGCATTGTATCTCTCCCCGTGCCAGAGCGGGCTTCAGCATATTAGCCGCGTCCATGCTGCCGGGAGCCGATCCGGCTCCGATGATGGTGTGTATCTCGTCGATGAAAAGAATCACGTCCGGGTTTTTCTGCAACTCGGCGAGTATGCTGCGGATGCGTTCCTCAAACTGCCCCCGGTATTTCGTGCCAGCCACCACGGCCGCCATGTCCAAGGCTATCACGCGCTTGTCGAACAAGATGCGCGACACCTTCTTCTGCACGATGCGCAAAGCCAGCCCTTCCACGATGGCCGACTTGCCCACGCCCGGCTCGCCTATCAGGATGGGATTGTTCTTCTTCCGCCGGCTCAGGATTTGCGACACGCGTTCTATCTCCCTCTCGCGACCCACCACGGGGTCTGTGATGCCTTCCCGGGCGGCGTGCGTCAGGTCGGTTCCGAAGTTATCCAGCACTGGCGTGTTGTTGGCCGATTTCTTCCGTAGCTGTGCCGTTTGCGTGGCGGTGCCGCCTTGCTCGTTCATCGGTTTCCCCCCCGAGGTAGCTTTGTCTTCGTATTCATCGTCTTCGTCCGGGAAACCGAAGCCCGATTGCATGTCTGTTTTTCCCGTCTTCCGGGAGAGCAGGTTCAGGATGTCGGCATAATGGATGCTGTTCTCCTCCAGAATGCGGCAGGCATTGTTGTCTTTTTCTTTCATGATGGCCAAAAGCACGTGTTCGGTATCAGCCGTCTGGGATTTCAGCATGCGTGCCTCGAGCAGGCAAAGGCGCAGTATCTTCGATGTCTTCTCGTTCAGGATGACCTGGTCGTCGTTGTCCCGCGTTTCACGCAGGGAAGAGCACTGTACGAATTGCTCCGCGCGGCATTTCACCTGCCGGAAGTCCAGGTTGAGCAGACGGAGTATCTGGACGGCCTTGCCTTCCCCGTTCCTGATTAGACCGAGCAACAAGTGTTCCGGAGCCACGCTCCCGCTATGTAACCGTTGCGCTTCTTCCTTGCTGTAAACGAGGACTTCTGTTATCTTGGGTGAAAATTGATTGTTCATGCTGTGCAAAATTCTTCCGTTTAACGACTGTGGAGGCAAAATTAACAATATTATGGTGATTATGGTACAAAATATGTGCCAAAAAGATTCCGGGCGTATTGTTTTTTTGGGGAAAGACGACTTTCCGGAATCTTTCCGGGGGTATATGGAACTCGGCGGCGACCGCGGGCAAGGCTGGTTGGATTTTTCGTAGAAGCGCGGATTCGGATGAACGAAACAGGATTGGGGTTATTCGGCTCCCCGCGGCGAAGCATCCCGCGAGAGGGGATGCCTGCACGGCAGTATTGACAGGACTCGTCGATGCCCGTTCGCCTTGCCTTGTAGAAATCCAAGCCTCGTTCCCTCCTGTTGTCTTCATGACGGGGCAAATTGAGACCCGTCGGGAACAATATGTTTGCATCCATCATGAAGCAAATTCACATCTTTATTATCTTCTTTCTTGAATGGTTGCCCGCTCGATTCACCACAGACACGGAAGAAGTGAAGGAAAAAGTTATAAGAGTAAGAGGAGGTGTATTATTTTGATAAGTGAACCGTTATCGCTATTTTTGCATAATGGTGCAGAGGTATTCTCTACATTGTTATATGAAATCATGATGAAAAGATTAAATACGTATCCGGCAAGACCGTTTGTTAAGTGGGTTGGTGGGAAATCCCAACTCCTTAATGATATTAAAAAGACTCTGCCCCGTGATTTTTCACGGAGAAACGGATTGACGTATGTCGAACCATTCGTTGGCGGCGGGGCTGTTCTGTTTTGGATTTTACAAGAATATCCTGATATAACAAGAGCTGTAATAAATGATATAAATCCAAAGTTAATCTGCACATATCAGATGATAAAATCTGACGTTGAAAGCCTGATTGTTGAATTGGCTCGACTTCAAGCAGAGTATCTTTCACTTGGTGAAGTAGCAAGAAAAGAATATTTCCTTTCTCGACGCGAACGTTTTAACGGGAAAGATAATTCGGATGTTGAAACGGCCTCATTATTCATTTTCTTAAATCGCACCTGTTTCAATGGGTTGTATCGTGTAAACTCTGAGGGCAAGTTTAACGTTCCGCACGGGAAATATGCGAATCCCAAAATTTGTGATGAAGAAACATTAAGGGCGGATTCTGCCGTTCTGCAGCGAGTTGAAATCCTTTGCGGCGATTTTTCACAGACTGGTAAATATGCCGGTGACAATGTGTTGTATTATTTTGATCCGCCATACCGTCCTCTGACGGGAACCTCCGCATTCACGTCATACGCAAAAGAAGGTTTTGACGACGCGGAACAGGTGCGGCTTCGTGATTTTTGTGAGCAGGTTGCAAAACGCGGGTCTTTGTTTGTGGCGAGCAACTCGGATCCTCAAAATGTGGATAACGGAGACGACTTCTTTGATTATCTTTACAAGATGTTTTCCATTAGACGAGTGTCCGCTGCGAGGATGATAAATTCAAAGGGTGATGGTCGTGGTGCCATTTCTGAAATAATGATTTCAAATGTTGCTAATGCTTACTGATATGAGAGATTTCGAAACGTGGCTTGCTGGTTTTAGGCCTTCCATCGCCGATTATAAATATTACACGGATTTCAATAAGGTGTTCAATAATGTGAATGCCATAAAAATTCCGCTCAATATCTTGAACTCTCTTATTGGATCAAAGAATATAGAGGATGAATTTAAAAGCGTCCTGATACGATATCCTGAGACATTGAGGTGTATTCCTATTCTTCTAGCCAAACGTGAACTTGATATTATGGCTATGGATGAAGAAGGCCAGATTGATTTTCATTTTGACAAGCCTAATTGCACAAATGAGGAATATGCTAAATTCATGCGTAAAACAGGTCTGTTTGATTTGATGGAGAATCATATTGTCAACAACCTTGTAGATTATGTAACCGGCATAGAAACTGGGCTTGATTCCAACGGTCGTAAGAATCGCGGAGGGCATCTGATGGAGAACCTTGTGGAAAGTTTTCTTTGCAAGGCCAGACTCGTGAAAGGAAACTCTTATTTCAAGGAAATGAATATCCATGAGATAGAGGCTAAATGGAACATAGATTTGTCTTCTATTTCAAATAATGGAGGGGCGGAAAAGAGGTTTGACTTTGTGGTAAAAGGTGAGAATACTGTTTATGGAATAGAAACTAACTTTTATACCAGTAGCGGTTCCAAACTTAATGAAACAGCCCGTAGTTATAAAACCATCACCATGGAAACTAAAGATTTGGACTACTTTAAGTTCGTTTGGTTTACCGATGGATGTGGTTGGCGCAGTGCCAAGAATAATTTGAAAGAGACTTTTGATGTTTTGGAACATCTCTACAATATTTCGGATCTTGAAAACGGAATTATCTCAAAAGTACTTATCTAAATGCCTACCGCCTACTATAAGTCAGAAAACAGGGATTTTACCCTTTTGAATGGAGATTGTATCAAACTGCTGAATTCGTTTGATTTCAAGTTTGATTTGATTTTCGCAGACCCTCCTTACCATCTTTCAAACGGAGGTATCAGTGTTCAGAGCGGTAAAATGGTATCTGTCAATAAAGGCGATTGGGATAAGTCTAATGGATATGAGGAAGATTATCTGTTTGATAAATCTTGGATTGAAGCTTGCCGGAATAAACTGAAGAGTAATGGAACTATATGGATAAGCGGCACATATCACAATATATTTTCCGTAGCTCGTTGCTTGACCGAATTGGGATTCAAAATTTTGAACTGCATTACGTGGGAGAAAACAAATCCGCCACCAAACTTGTCATGCAAGTATTTTACCTATTCTGCAGAGTATATTCTTTGGGCTCGTAAAGAACCCAAAGTACCTCATTTTTTCAATTACGAATTGATGAAGAAAATTAATGGTGACAAACAGATGCGTGATGTCTGGAGGTTGCCAGCAATCGCACCATGGGAGAAATCGTGTGGGAAGCACCCTACACAAAAACCATTGTGTGTTCTTTCTCGAATCATTCAAGCATCGACCCTTCCTAGTGCATGGATTTTAGACCCATTTACAGGTAGTAGTACAACTGGCATTGCGGCCAATCTTTTGAGCCGCCGTTTCCTTGGTATAGACCAAAATGAGAAATTTTTGGAAATCAGTAAAGCGCGTCGTGAGGAAATTAATGACACTTCAAAACGTACCTTATATTTGGAGAAACTACAGGCTCAAGCGCAATTATTTGAAGATAAAGAAATTCAAGTCCTCAATAATCCTTTTGTAGAATACGGGCAGGATTTACCGTTATAGGTAAATGGGGAATTGATTCCTAACGAACTGATGGTAGAATTATATGAATAAAGAATATAATGCCAAGATAGAAAATAACAGAAAATCACATTGATTAAAAAGTTTGATTATTATGAAGATAAACAGAAATGATTAATCAATGTTAGACTTAAGCTCATTTTTGTACGGGACACCGGCAACGACAAGCCTGTCAAACAGGGTATCACCGAAGTATCGCCTGTTGAACTTCCGACAA
>CAZGBV010000073.1:5536-8986 GCA_964523985.1 uncultured Paraprevotella sp. | reverse complement strand
GTATAACGATTTACCATTGGCTATGTGGTAACTACTTCGGGGGGATAAAATACGTTTATCCTTTCGCAAGTTGCCTTGCACGCCTTGTCATCCTTTTGTACGATGTATTTTATTGTACCTTTGCCCATGTTTGTGCGGGACGTGTCACACAAGGGTGCTTCGTGCGTTGACATGACACCGCGTGTCTTTCGCAAGGATACATGACCGATGCCTGTATGTTCGGACTATACGATACGTTTCCGTTCACCTCCCCCTCCGGAATTTCATTGTAGACGGTAGTGCCGCAAGCCGGACATGCTTTCTTACAAATGAAATATTCCGTCATGGCAGGCGCGGGGACGTTTATGCCTAACGCTTGAGTAGTTACGCCGTGTGTTTATTTTCGTTAAAAGATTGTCCCGCGATTAAACCTGCCGGGCTTATGCCCGTCTTAACTACTGTTCAACGTTCAAACGGGGACGAATAAAAAAGAGAATATGGGAAAGAGAAGAAGTGCTTGGACTTTCTTGTTGTGCCTGTGGGCGACGTGCCTGTGGGCACAGAAAGTGACGGTGAGGGGAACAATTATCGAAGAAGACACCAACGAGCCGGTGTTGTCGGCTTCCGTGGTGTTGTTGAGGCCGGACAGTACGCTGGCAACAGGCGTGAGTTCCAAAATGGACGGCAAGTTCGCCATCCCGGGAGTGAAGCCGGGCAAGTACATCTTCAGGGTTTCTTTCGTGGGTTTCAAGACTTATTACAGGAACTTGCAACTTTCGGCCTCGAAGCAAGACGTGGCTTTGGGGACAATCAAGCTGAAAACCGATGCCGTGTTGCTGAAATCCGCCGAAGTGACCGCACGCCAGGCGCAGGTTGAAATGAAAGCCGACACTTTCGTCTATAACGCCGGGGCTTTCCGTGTGCCCGAAGGGTCGGCCCTCGAGGAACTGGTGAGGAAGTTGCCCGGCGCGGAAGTCTCGGACGACGGAACCATCAAGATAAACGGAAAGGAAGTCAAAAGAATAATGTTGGACGGCAAGGAGTTTTTCGATACGGACACGAAGATGGCCATGAAGAACCTCCCGACGAACATGGTGGAGAAGATAAAGTCCTACGACCGACAAAGCGACTACACCCGGATGACGGGCATCGACGACGGGGAGGAAGAGACCGTGCTCGACCTGTCCGTGAAGAAAGGCATGAAGCAGGGATGGCTAAGCAACGTGGACGCAGGATACGGCACGAAAGACCGTTACACGGGGCGATTCATGGTAAACCGCTTCACCGACCGGTTGCATCTGACATTGTTCGGGTCGGCCAACAACGTGTCCGACAGGGGGTTTCCCGGCGAATTCAGCTACGGCGGCAGAGGCGGCGGAGGCTTCATGGCCAGCAAGATGGCCGGCGTGGACTTCAATTGGGAGAACGGGAAGCGCGAGAACGAAAAGGGGCGGCTGGAAATAGGAGGAGACGCGCGTTATTACCATCAGGGGAGAGACCTGCTGAGTTCTTCCAACTCGGAAACGTTCCTTTCCGCCGGAACCAACAGTTCCTTCTCCAACAGCCAGAACACCACCCGCTCGGGTAACACCAACGTGGATGCCAATTTCAGGCTGGAATGGTCGCCCGACACGATGACGCGCATCATGTTTCGTCCGAACTTTTCTTATTCAGAGAATTACAGCAACGGCCTGAGCAGTTCCGTCACGTTCAACGACGACCCGTACACGAGAATGACAGACCCGTTGGCGCAATACGAAGAATACGTGAAGGACAGCATCGTGGTGAATGACAACAAGAGGTGGAGCCACAGCGATGGGAACAGCTATTCGTTCGACGGCACGTTGTTGCTGAACCGCAGGCTGAACAGCAAGGGGCGCAACGTCAGCCTGCACCTGCGCGGGGGGTATTCCGACTCGGAAAGCAATTCGCACAGCATCTCGGACGTGAACTACTTCCTGCGGAGGGATGCCGACGGGAACGGCGAGAACGACTACACCCGGCGTTACAGCACCAATCCCTCCAAGAACTACAACTTCAGCACCAACTTGAGTTACAGCGAGCCGCTGTTCGCGGGGGCACACCTGCAATTCAGCTACCGTTACCAGTACCGCTACTCCGATTCCGACCGCTCGATGTATGAATTCTCCGAGTTGATAGACTCGTTGTGGCAAAACGGCATAGATTATCGCGAGGACATCTCTTACATTCCAGGGACAGACGTGCTGGGTGCTTACATCGACGCAAAGAACAGCCAGTATGCCACGTACAAGGAACACAACCAGAACGCCTCCGTGATGTTCCGTTACCGGAAAGGCAAGACGCGCCTCAACGCCGGCATCTCGCTGCAACCCCAAAAGACCTATATGGACTACCAAAAAGGGACGTTGGACACGACGGTAGTGCGCAACGTGGTGAATTGGTCGCCGCGCGTCGACCTGCGGTATAAGTTCTCGGACACCGGACAGTTGCGCTTGCGCTACGACGGGCGCTCCACCCAGCCCTCCATGACCAACCTGCTGGACGTGACCGACGACTCCGACCCGCTGAACGTATCGAAGGGCAACCCGGGGTTGAAGCCGTCGTGGACGAACCGCATGACCGTCTTCTACAACAACTACATACCCGACAAGCAACGCGGATGGATGATGCATGCGGACATCAGCCTGACCAACAACAGCATCAGCACGGCCATGCTCTACGACGAGGCTTCCGGCAAGCGCACCACCATGCCCATGAACATCAACGGGAACTGGAACGCATGGACGGGCGTGATGTTCAACACCGCCATGGGGGAAAAGAAGTATTTCAACCTCTCCACCTTCACGAACTGCAATTACACGAATTCCGTGGGATACATCAGCTCCGACATCGACCACGGGAGCGAGGATGTCACCTCCGACCAAATCGTCAACCTCAGCCGGAAGAGCACGACGAAAAGCACCAACGTGGGGGAACGGCTGAACTTGAACTTCCGCAACGACCTGCTGGAAATGGGTGTGACCGGCAACATCAACTACCAGCACGCGAGGAACAAGCTTCAGGAAAACGCCAACATGGACACATACAACTTCTCCTACGGAGGCAACTTGCAGGTGAACTTCCCGTGGAACATGAGCCTGTCCACGAACATCGGGCAGGACAGTCGGCGCGGCTACGACGACGCGTCGATGAACACGGACGAGCTGATATGGAACGCACAACTCTCGCAGAGCTTCCTGAAAGGCAACGCGGCCACCCTTTCCGTGCAGTGGTACGACATCCTTCAGGAGAAGAGCAACATCAGTCGCTCGCTGTCGGCCACACAGCGCACTGACTCGTGGAGCAACTCCATCAACAGTTACGTGATGGTGCACTTCATCTACCGGCTCAACCTGATGGGGAATCGCAACGCCCGTGCCGGCATGAGGGAGCCTGGCAGAGGTTTCGGCCCCGGGAGGGGGCGCGGACCGGGAGGGGGGCGCGGACCGG
>CAZGBV010000073.1:0-5436 GCA_964523985.1 uncultured Paraprevotella sp. | reverse complement strand
GAGGGGGCGCGGATTAGGAGGTTTCGGAAGGCCGAGGTTCTGACCGCCACCCCCGTCCCGAAAGGACAGCGACAGGATAGCCGGAACGAGGCCGCCCCCAGCAAGCGCGAGAAGGCGGCCTCAGCGGGGAAAAGGAGACAGGAACTCACTTTTCCCCGTTTTTCCCGACCAGATTTCAATTCTTTTTCGTATGTTTGTTATGCGCAAAGGGAATTGGGAACGTGTTCGATGTATTAATATATAGTGTATCAGGCATTTTCTACTTGCTCGTGGTATTGAGCCAGATGCTGGTGGTGATATTGGAGAACCGCCAGCCGGTGAAGACCGTGGCGTGGCTGATGGTGCTGTTTTTCCTGCCCGTGGCGGGGTTGGTAATCTATTTCTTCTTCGGACGCAACCGCAAGCGGGAACATTTCGTGAGCCGGGCGTGTGCCAGCCAGCTGGCCAGGCGTTCAGCCGTGCGTTTCCACCAAGGAGGCTTTCCCGAACTACCGACGGAACACAAGCCGCTAATAAAGCTGTTCCGACGGCAAGACGGGGCGTTTCCCTATCCCGGCAACAAAATCCGCATCTTTACCTCCGGAGAAGAGATGCTCGACAATCTCCTGCGCGACATCGCGGCGGCGCGGCATCACATACACGTGGAGTCTTACATCATCGAGGACGACAAGGTGGGGCGACGGGTGCACGAGGCTTTGGCCGCCAAGGTGTGCGCGGGCGTGAGCGTGCGAGTAGTGTATGACGACGTGGGATGCTGGAACGTGAAGAACACCTTTTTCAGGAAAATGGAGGCGGACGGCATACAAGCGGCGGCTTTCCTCCCGGTGCGTTTTCCGAAGTTCACCAGCAAGGTGGATTTCCGGAACCACCGCAAGATAGTGGTCATCGACGGCATTGTGGGCTACGTGGGCGGCATGAATCTGGCCGAACGTTATTTTTATCCGGCGACCGGAAACCGCCCCGCGTGGCGCGACACGCACCTGCGCATCATGGGGAACGCCGTGGGCGGATTGCAACGCGCATTCCTTTCAGACTGGTACGTGGCATCCGGGCAGACCGTAACGGATGAGGTCTATTATCCCCGCGAAGAGGAGTGCCGCAAAATAATGGGTGACGACCGCGAGCCTTTCGCGAGCGGGAACGCCCTGATACAAATCGTGACTTCCATACCCACGTCGCCATGGCCGGACATCATGCAGGGAATGATTCTGGCACTCCTGCGCGCGCAACGGTATTGTTACTTGCAAAGCCCTTATTTCATGCCGACCGAGCGTATGTTGTTCGCGTTGCAGACGGCCGCGCTGGCGGGAGTGGACGTGCGCCTGATGATACCGGAACACGCGGACAAGCGGCTACTGACATGGGCCTCGCGTTCTTACTTGTACGACGTGATACGCGCCGGCGTGAGGGTGTATCTTTACCGGAACGGCTTCCTTCACTCCAAGACGCTGGTGTGCGACGACACGCTGATGTCATGCGGATCCACCAACATAGACTTTAGAAGCTTCGAACGCAATTTCGAAGTGAACGCCTTCGTGTACGATAGAGAGGCGGCACTGCGCATGAAAGAAGCGTTCCGCGAAGACGAGAGCCATTGCCGGATGCTGAACCTGGAGACGTGGGAGACACGCTCCATCTGGTGCCGTGTGGCCGAATCTTCTATCCGCCTGCTGTCTCCCTTGCTCTGAAGAAAGAGAAGTTCACGCTCCCGTAAGTGCGCCGTTCCAAGTAGGAGGGATGCTTGCCGAAGTCTTTCGTCTTGCCATGCTCCAGCACGAAAAGCCCGTCCGGCTTCAGCAGTCCGCGCCGGAACACGAGGCCGGGGAGTTCCTCCAAGTTTTCCAAGGCATACGGGGGGTCGGCGAAGATGAAGTCGAACCGTTCGTCGCACCGCTCCACGAAACGAAACACGTCGGTGCGGAGAAGCCGGCAGTTGTGAACCCCCAACGTGTCCATAATTCCGCTGACGAAACGGAAATGCAGGGAATCCCGCTCCACGGCAACCACCCTCCTGCATCCCCGCGAAAGAAGTTCCAGGGTGATGCCGCCCGTGCCGGCGAACAAATCCAGTGCCTCAATCCCCCCGCTGAAGTCCAGATAGCCGTTGAGCACGTCGAACAAGCCCTCCTTGGCGAAATCTGTCGTGGGACGCGCCTTGAAGTTGCGAGGGATGTCGAAATGCCTGCCTTTGTATATGCCGGTGATAATCCTCATGGCGGCGGTTTCATGTCATATCACGTGTGCCCACAACGCCAGCAGGTCGAACGGAACTTGCCTGTCCTGCGCCGGCACGAAGCGGCGGAATATGTCGGCCGCGCCCGCGTTCGTCACGTTCTGCAGGTATCGCGAAAGAAGCCGGGCCGTGTCATCCTTTATGTCATCGTCCCCCAACAGGATGCATTCTCCCTCATGCACGTCCAGCTTCAAGTCTTTCCACACAGAAAGAATGAAATAAGCCGCGTTCGCCGCCACATCGGCGGGGAAAGTGTTGGCATAGCGCATCCGTTGTTCGCGGTAGCCAAACACGAAGATTTCCCTTTCGTCGAAATAAGCATACAACTGCTGCTTGTCCTGCCGCGCCAGAAGCCATAGTTTTTCCAATATCATGGAATGGCTATGATAAAACCGCGTGCCGGGAAAGCACTGTCCGAGTATGTGTTCCACCTCACGGTCTACCGTGAATATCTGGGCTATTTCCGGGTGGGGCAGGATGTTATAATAGGTCTTGCCCGTCTTCTCCCGGTCGTATGTCAAGCGGTAGAGAGCGTGTACGTCTTCTTTCCTGAAGCATTCCAAAGGTACTTGCATGGCAGGCCCCGTCGCCAAGCCGTAGACCGCCGAAGGGCATTTCTTCTTCCCGGTCACGGCGGACTGCGCGATGGCTCTTCTCAAGGTTTCCGCGATGTTCTCCCCTTCACGGCGGACGTAATCCTCCACGCCTGCCATCCTCGTCATCGCAGGGTCGTAACCATAAAAAGAAAATCCATCCGCGTGCAGGCGGATGGACAGGCTATACGGCTGGTCGTGGTTATTCCCAGTTTCCTGCATTGTTGTTCGGGGTCAGCAGGTCACCGATTTTCAATCCGGGATAGCGGCCTTGCTTCTCCGCGGCATCCGTCAGGTTGAAAATCTCGCGGTCGTTCAAGCCTTTCAGGTAAGCAGCGTACGACGCACGGCACTCCATCACATTCTGAGTCACTCCGGAGCGACCCACGTGGATGGTCTTCTCCAACTCGAATTTGGCACCCTCCCCGTAGGGGATGTATTTGAGCGAATCCACGTTGCCGCCGATACCCACGACATCTTCCGCCATGGAAGTCCATGTCGTGTCGCGGCGGAAGTTTTGCAAGCCGTTGGCAGCGATGGCAGCGGCATCGCCGCTGTTCACGATGGCGGCGGCCTTGGTCTCGGTCAGGCCTTTCTCCATTTGCTCGTCACTCAAGTCACCCACTTTGTTCACGTTGGGAATGCGTGCCGTCTTGACGAAGTCCACCAGCAAGTCGATGGTGTCGCAGAAATCGCCTTGATGTTGCTGGCGGTAATATTCTTCCGCTTTCTTGATTTGAAGCAAACGTGCCTTAACTGCCGTTTCCCGCACATCCTTCTCCTCGTTGAAATGGATGGGCTGCATGATACTTTCGTAGCACAGATAAAGCAAAACCACTGCGCATAAGCCCAGAATGACATTAATCGTTTTTTTCATGATACATTTATAATTTTATTTGTTACATTCGCATCGCAAAAATAAGATAAATAAATTTAATATCCGCCTCTTCAGGTTTTTTTTTATCGCGGTTTTATGATAAATAAGGATTTGGGACGATTAATAGAAGGAAAATGTCCCTTTGAAGTTACGGACGGGCAACGGAAAATGATTGCCATGGCAGCGGATTTCCTCTTGTCGGGAGACGGCGACGCTGTATGTCTGTTGCGCGGATATGCCGGCACGGGCAAGACTTCTGTCCTGAGCGCGTTGGTGCGGGCCATGGACGACTTGAAGCGGAATACAATCTTGATGGCACCTACGGGGCGGGCGGCCAAGGTGTTCGCGCTCCATTCGGGACATCCGGCTTTCACCATCCACAAGCGCATCTACCGGCAAAAGTCTTTTTCCAACGAGACAGACAATTTCTTGCTGAACGTCAACTTACAGAAGCATGCCTTGTTCGTCGTGGACGAGGCTTCCATGATTTCGGGCAGTGCCGGCGGCACGGGACACTTCGGTTCCGGCAACCTGCTGGACGACTTGATACAGTTCGTCTATTCGGGCGAGGGTTGCCGTCTGATATTGGTGGGCGACACGGCGCAATTGCCTCCCGTGGGAGAGGAACTCAGCCCTGCTCTCTCGCGCCGTGCGCTGGAGGGATATGGCCTGCACGTATGGGAATGCGAACTGACGCAAGTAGTCCGCCAACACGACGAGAGCGGCATATTGTGGAATGCCACGTGCCTGAGGAATTGGATTACGGCGGGCGGGGGAGGGGAGTTGCCCAGAGTACGTTTCCGGGGGAAGCCCGACATCCGCCGCATATCCGGCAACGAGATAGTAGAAGCCTTGGAAGGAGCTTACGACCGATGCGGACCAGACCAGACCATCGTGGTGACTCGCTCGAACAAACAAGCCAATGTCTACAACAACGGAATAAGAGGGCGTATCTTCGGAATGGAGGAAGAACTTACAGGTGGCGACCGCCTATTGGTGGCCAAGAACAACTACTTCTGGACTGAGGGACAGAAGGACTCCCATTTTGATTTCCTGGCCAACGGCGACGTTGCGTTGGTGCGGAAAGTGCGGCGGACGCACGAGATGTACGGTTTCCGGTTTGCCGACGTATGGCTGAGTTTCCCCGATTATGACGATGCGGAAATGGAGGCAACGGTGTTGCTGGACACGTTGCAAAGCGAGGCACCGGCTCTCACGAAATCACAATCCGACACCTTGTTCTTCGCCGTGGAGGCCGATTACATGGACGTTACAGTGAAACGCGAGCGAATGAAGAAGCTGAAGTCCGACCCATACCTCAATGCCTTGCAGGTGAAATATGCCTATGCCGTGACTTGCCACAAGGCACAGGGCGGACAGTGGCAGCGCGTCTTTGTAGACCAAGGATACGTGACCGAAGAAATGTTTACGCCCGATTATGCCCGTTGGCTTTACACGGCCTTCACCCGAGCCACGGAAGTCTTGTATCTGGTGAATTGGCCGCCGCGCTTGACGGAAGGCGAGGCGGAATGAAACCGCATTATACGGATTTTCTGACAATCCGCGCACGGCGTTTTCAGGACCTTCCTGACGAAAAACCGGTATGGACGAGAAACTGAACCCGGAATTCGTCCTCGGAAAGCGACGGAATTCGGAATCGTGCGACTGGCCAGTTCCAGAGCTTCCGCGCGATAGGGCAGGGGCGTTACAACAGGAACCTCACGATGTCGTTA
>CAZGBV010000072.1:0-9080 GCA_964523985.1 uncultured Paraprevotella sp. | reverse complement strand
TAGCGCGAGTTCGATGAAATTGCCTATAAAATTGGTAATCTTTTGCTCCTTTGATGTCGAGACCTTTCGCCTTTCCGCTTTCGTGATGCTTGCGTTTGAAGGCCTAAAACGTCCATGGCCTCGCACCCCTCCCGGCTTAGGAGGCTCCCTCGTTGTTCCCGGCCTCTTCGTCTTGCAGGATGCCCTGCGCGGCCTTGTCCCCCAGGTCGGCGGCTTTCCTTAGGTCGGCCAGGCCTCCTTCACGTTGGTTCAATTTGAGCTGGCAAAGGCCCGCAAGGCGGTAAGCGTCGCCGTACTCCGGAGCGAGTTCCGCGCTCTTCCGGGCCGAGGCGAGAGCCTCGGCGAATTCCCCGATGCGGTAGAACACCGCCGCCCGTTCGGCATGGTACAGCGGTTCTGCGGGTTCCATGCGGATGGTGCGGTCGATGTCGTCGATGGCCTGCTGGAACATGCGGCATTGCATTTCCGCCTGTTCGCGGCGGTAGTAGAAATAGGCCGTCAGTTCGTTGCTCATCAGGTGCTCGTAATCGTTCAAGTCCATGACGGCGTTCCGGTAGCGTTTCATGGAGAGCAAGGTGTTGGCGCGTTCCAACAACGCCTGCGCCGCCTCTTTCGGGTAAGGCTTGCTGAAGCAAGCCACCGCGCTGTCCTGCAAGGCCAAGGCCTGCAAGGAGTCGGCTTCTCCTTTCAGCTTGCATTGGGCGGCGTAGAGGAAGATGTCGGCCGACCGCATGTTGGTTCCCGTCAGGAACAAGTATTTCTCGCAGGCCTTCCCGTAGTCCTTGAGCGCGTAGAGCGCGTTGCCCTCCTGAAGGGCGTAGAGTGGGAGAGGATTCAGCCTGTAGGCCTCCTCGGCGAGCGAGAGAGCTTTCTTCATGTCCCAGTCCTTGTACACCGCGTAGCCCGGCTTCAGGTTCAGGTCGTAGAGCAGCTTGCTGAACGTATGGCACACCTCGTCTTTCTTCCCGGCCACGTCCATGGCCTTGTTCATGTCTCCCTCCGCAGCCGCGTAGTTGCCGTGCTCCGCGTAGAAGCTTGCCCGCTGGGCGTATGGATCGCCGCTTTGGGGGAATCGCCCCGCATACTCGTCCAGGTATTGGACGTAAGTGGCGGAGTCAGAGCGGGCGGCGCACATGAAGAGGAAAGTGCGGATGTCCGATTCGCCGGCGGGCAACGCCTTGCGGATGAGGATGGCGTTCAAGTCGCCGTCGGTCGGCGACATACCGTTGGTGCACAACGTGTTGCCGTAAGCCGCGCTGATGGCGTAGGAGGCCGTGGCGGAGGCATCCGCGTTGCGTTGTATCATTCCCAGCACCTCTCCCTCTTCGTCCATCACCGGGCTGTTCAAGTATTTCTCGTCCAGCGCACGCCCCAGCGTGTAGTAACCGTACTTGTCGTTGAATTTCCGTATGTCGTGCAACGTGTCGTTCACGCACATCCTGTTCTCCTTCGTGGGGTATGGAAGCACGTAAACGTGTTCTTTTTTCACGCCCGTGCGGCCGGAAATCGTCAGGGTCGGGGTTTCTTTGTCGGTTTTCACCTTGAATTTCACCACGTCGTACAACGAGCTGGCTCCCATGATGGCCTCCACCTCGTATTCTTTCCCCTCTCCGCTGACCACCTTGGCCTTGGCGGCGTGTTTGAACAGCTGGTAGTCGGCCAGGGCCGTCCCGTCCTTGCCGATGAAAAAGCCGTTTCCGGATTGTAGCATATCGCCCTTCGCGTCCATGGTCACGATGCTTATTTGCGCCTTTTCCGCGTTCTTGGACCATTTGGGAGCCTGGGCGGCGCAATGGCCGGTCGCCATGGAAAGGCAGGCGGATAAAAATATGGTTTTCTTCATTTCCCGTGTGATTGGTTAAGCAGTTCTTTGGCATTGTTGATGGCGGCCTCGGTCAGCGCGGTGCCGCTCAGCATGTGGGCGATTTCTTCCACGCGCCCCTCCGCGTCTAACCGGACGATGTGGCTTCCGGCACCCTCCGCGTTTTCTTCCTTGTAAACCTTGTAGTGCGTGTCTCCGCAAGCCGCGATTTGGGGCAGGTGGGTGATGCTGATGACCTGCCGCCCGCCCGCGCCCATCCCGCGCATGATGTGCGCCATCTTCTCGGCGATGCCGCCCGACACGCCAGTGTCTATCTCGTCGAAGATGATGGTGGGCAGACGCACGGCACCGGATATCATGGCCTTCAGCGAGAGCATGACGCGAGCGATTTCGCCTCCCGATGCCACCCGGGAGATGGGTTGCGGTCGTTCGTTCTTGTTGGCGCAGAAGAGGAAGTCCACCTTGTCCGCCCCCGTCTCGTCCGCCGTCTCCTTCGGCGTGAGTTCCACCTCGAACCGGACGTCAGGGATGCCCAGCCCGGCGAGCGTTTCCCTCATCCGGCCCTCCACGGCGGGAGCCGCCTTCTCGCGCAGCGCGGTCAGCCTGCCGGCTTGTTCTCCCATAGCCTTGAGGGCTTGGCCGTACCGCCGTTGCAAGTCCTGTATGTGTTTGTCGGCGTGCGAGATGGTGTCGAGCTTTTCGCGGAACCCCTCCTTTATCCGCAGCAGGTCGTCCAGCGAACCCGCGCGGTGCTTCTGTTGCAGGTCGTAGATGGTGCCGAGCCGCCCGTTGACGTATTCCAGTCGTTCCGGGCTGAATTCCACCCTTTCGGCGCGTGCCGCGGTTTCGCGTGCGATGTCTTTCAGTTCGATGAGGCACGACTCCATGCGCGCCGCCATTTCAGTGCCGCCGGGGCAGACTTTCCCTATGCCCGCGATGAGGCGCGTAGCCTCCTTCAAGGCATCCACGATGCCGTTTCGTTCGTTGTCCAGCAAGTTTCCGGCCTCGTACAACGCCTGTTTGATTTCCTCGGCGTGCGCCAGCGTCTCGGCCTCTTGCTCCAGTTCTTCCTGCTCCCCCGCTTTCAGCGCGGCGTTCTCCAGCTGTTCCAGTTGGAAGGCGATGTAGTCTTCGTCCGCCTTGTCGCGCTCCGCCTTCTGCCGAGCCAGCCGCAACGCCCTCTCCGCCTCCTTGCAGGCGGCGTACAGTCCCTTGTACCGTCGCAGCTCTTCCTTGTCCCCGGCCATGACATCCACCACCTCCAGCTGGAAGTCCTCTTTCTCCAGCAAAAGGTTCTGGTGTTGGGAATGGATGTCGACGAGCATTTCCCCCAATTCCTTGAGACGGACGGCCGGAGCCGGAGTGTCGTTGATGAAGACCCGGCTCTTGCCCGCCGCCGTGATTTCGCGCCGGACGATGCATCCCTCCCCCCCGTCGCTTTCCAGGTCGTTGCGCCCGAGGAAGTCCTCCGCGCCTTGCGGGAGCGGGTCGAAGACGGCTTCCACGACGCATTTCGCCGCGCCGTTCTTGATGACCTTGCCGTCCGCGCGGCGGCCGAGCAACAAGCCTATCGCGCCGAGGATGATGGACTTCCCGGCTCCCGTCTCCCCCGTGATGACGGAAAAGCCCGGCCCGAACCCGATGTCCAGCTTGTCTATCAAGGCGTAGTTCCGGATGGATAGAGATTTCAGCATGTCCTTTATTTCCTGAGTTTTTCCCAATAGTCGTTTTGCGAGGCGTTGATGGAGGACAGGATGCCATACGCCTTTTCGCGCTCTTCCGCCGTGCCCCTCCCGGCGTAGATGTCCACCAGCTCGTCCCGCTTGATGTCGGTGAAGATGACGGGGAGCGCGCTCAGGCTCCTCTGTTCGCGCGCCTGCTTGAGCAGCTCCATGCTCTCCGTGATGGCCGCGCGCGCCGTGTCGACGTTTTCCGCCATGCGGTCCAGGCCAAGGCGGTGGTACTTGTATTCCAACCGGCGGAGCGGCTCCATGGCTCCGTCCAAGTAGTCGTTGACGAGGGCGAAGCGGTTGCGGTCGTCCCCGAAGGCCTTCCATCCCGCGTAGCCCAGGTTCTGCGAGTTGTCCGCCACGTCCATGGCCTGTTGCAGGACGGCGGAACCGCCGAGCGGTGCCATCGTGTCCATGTCCATGCCGATGATGAGGTAGGCGTAGTAGGCAAGGATTGCCGTGAGGTTGTTGTCGACCTGCTCCGGGCGGAATTCCAGCTGGTCGAACTGCCGGAAGTTGAAGTTGAAGTTCTCGTCCTGGAATTTGAACACGGTGGTGGTGTAGCCGGAGCCGTACACCGGGCGCGTGCTTTGCACTTGCACGGATCCCGTGAAGGAACCGTCCGTCTCGCTGTAAGTCTTCAGCGTGATGCTGAAAGTGCAGTCGATGCGTTCCTGTTCCTCGTATGTCATGCCAGTCCACCGCCTCTCGTTGACGAAAGCCGTCAGTGAGTTCCGCAACGCGTCGAACACGGCCTCCGTGGTGTTGGAGATTTGCGAGCGGTTGATGGTCACCTTGGCGTTGAGTTCCTGCGCCGCCGCGGGATCCGCCGCGAGGAGGCATACCGTCGCGGTCGCGAGGAGGCGAGCCAGATGTCCGGATACGTCGCGCATGTCAGCCGGGGGTTAGGAACGAGGCCGCGAGGCGGTCGGCGATGTCGACCGCCGCTTCCCTTTTGCTTTTCAGCGGGTAGGCCGTGCAGTCCGTCCGCCCGATGATGGTGATTTTGTTCGTGTCGTGCCGGAATCCCGCGCCTTCGTCGTTCAGCGAGTTGAGGACGATGAAGTCGAGGTTCTTCCGTTCCAGCTTCTCGCGGGCGTGCGCCATCTCGTCGTGCGTCTCCAGGGCGAATCCCGCGAGCCTTTGCCCTTCGCGTTTCATCTGCCCGAGTGCCAGCGCTATGTCGCGCGTCGGCTTCAGGCGTAGCACGAGGCCGCCTTCGCCGCGTTTGATTTTGCGGCCGGACACCTGCTCGGGGGTGAAGTCGGCCACTGCCGCGCACAGGATGGCGGCGTCCGACTCGGGGAAACGCGCCGTGGCTTCGCGGAACATTTCTTCCGTGGTTTCCACGTCGACGCGCCGGATGCCCGCTTGCGCGGCGGAGAGAGGGGAGGGGCCGCACACCAGCGTGACCTCCGCGCCGCGCCGGGCGCATTCCTCCGCCAGGGCGATTCCCATCTTGCCCGACGAATAGTTGCCGATGAACCTCACGGGGTCTATCTTCTCGTAAGTAGGGCCTGCCGTAACCAGAATTTTCCTCCCCGCCAAGTCCTGCGCGGCGGAGAAGTGCCGCTCCAAAATGCCGATGATGTTCTCGGGCTCTTCCATGCGCCCCTTGCCTTTCAGGTGGCTGGCCAGCTCCCCGCTGGCCGGTTCGATGATGTGGTTGCCGTAACTGCGGAGGCGCTCGAGGTTCTGCCGCGTGGAGGGGTGGGCGAACATGTCCAAGTCCATCGCCGGAGCCACGAAAACGGGGGCTTTCATGGAAAGGTAGGTGGTGACGAGCATGTTGTCGGCTATGCCGCAGGCCATCTTGCCGATGGTGGATGCCGTGGCCGGGGCCACCACCATGGCATCCGCCCAGAGGCCGAGAGCCACGTGGCTGTGCCAGCTCCCGTCGCGGTGGGAGAAGAAGTCGCTCACCACGGGCTTGCCGGTAAGCGCGGAGAGGGTGACGGGCGTGACGAACTCCTTGCCCGCCGGGGTGATGACCACTTGCACTTCAGCTCCCCTCTTCACCAGCCCCCGGACGAGCAGACAGGCTTTGTAGGCCGCGATGCTTCCCGTGATTCCCAGCACGATTTTCTTGCCTCCCAACGTGTCCATCCCGGTTTACGCCTTGCTGGGCATGGCCAAGCTTATCCGTTCCAGGGTTTGCTTGGTGTCGTGCGTGAATTCGCCTTTCTGAATCCAATCTTTATATTCGGGATGCTTGCGCAGCACGTCGGTGACTTTCTGCCCCTTGTACTTGCCGAAGTTGAACACGATGTCGCGGTGCTCGTCGTAAACCATGCGTCCGGCGAAGTCCACGTTGTCCGCCATGCGGGAAAAGTCGGACAGGAACTCCACGTCGTTCTTCAGGTCGCCGGGATAACGGTCCAGTTGCGCCGCCAGTACTTCGTATGTGGCGCGCGTGTCCGCGGTGGCGGAATGGGCGTTCTTCAAGTCCTTCCCGCAATAGAACTTGTACGCGGCACCCAGCGTCCGGCGTTCGAGCTTGTGGTATATGTTCTGCACGTCGATGAACCTGCATTTGTGGAGGTCGATTTCCACGTTGCCGGCCCGCAGGAATTCCTCCGCCAACACCGGCACGTCGAAGCGGTTGGAATTGAATCCGGCGAAGTCGCAGCCGCTGATGGCCTTTGCCAGTTCCGGGGCGACATCCCTGAACGTGGGACAGTCCGCCACGTCTTCGTCGCGGATGCCGTGCACCGCCGACGCGCTTTCCGGTATGTGCATTTCCGGGTTGATTCGCACGCACTTGGTTTCTTCGTTCCCGTCGGGATACACCTTGATGTAGCTCACCTCGACGATGCGGTCGGTCGCGATGTTTGTCCCCGTGGTTTCCAAGTCGAAGAAAACGATGGGTCTTTTCAAGCTTAGTTTCATGTTCCCGTTCCTTAGTCGTTCAGCATCATGGGCATCAGCAGCATCAGCAAGTTCTCGTCCTCGTCCTGCACGGTCGGCATGATTACCCCCGGGCGGCTCGCGTCGGCCAGCTCGATGACGACGTTCTCCCCCCCGATGTTGTTCAGTATGTCGATGAGGAACGGCCCCTTGAAGCCGATGCTGATGGGGGAGCCTTCGTAATCGCACGGCATTCGCTCCTCGGCCGACGTGGAGAAGTCCGTGTCCTGGCCTGACACCGTCATCATGTTGCGATCCAGGTGAAGTTTGATTAGCGCGTTGCCGGGATTGGTGAATATCGACGCGCGTCTCAGTGCGCCCATCAGGGAGAGGCGGTCTGCCGTGACCCGGAAGGGGTTGTTTTGCGGGATGACGGAGTTGTAGTTGGGGTAGCGTCCTTCCACGAGGCGGCAGATGAGGCGCGAAGCCCCCATGGTGACGTAGGCGTTCTGCTTGTTGAACCTCAACGTGACGTCGTCCGCCTCGTCCGGCAAGAGGCTCTTCAATATCGTGGCGGGCTTCTTGGGGAGGATGAAGGACGAGGGCTGGTTGCCCTTGACGGCGTAGCTCCTGTCGCGCACCAGCTTGTGGCCGTCCGTCGAGGCGAAAGTCATGCTGTCCTCCTGGATGTCGAAGAACACCCCGTTCATCACCAGGCGCATCTCGTCGTCCGACGTGGCGAACAGGCAACGGCTTATGCCGTTGAGCATCGTCTTGGCCGGCAGGACGATGCTCGTCATGCCATCCTGCGGGATGTCGAGTTTCGGGTAGTTGTCGGCGCTTTGCCCCACGATGTTGAAACACCCGTTCTGGTACTCGCCCTTGATGCCCATGGTGCCGGGGTCTACCTCGAAAGAGAGCGGCTGTTCCGCGATTTCTTTCAGGAAGTCCTGTATGTTCTTGGCCTCGATGCAGAAGCGTACGTCACCCTCACTTTCCACGAGTTCCATGGCGGTAATCAACGTGTTCTCGCTGTCGGAAGCCGTGATGGATAGTATGTTTTCGTGTATCTCGAACAAGAAACATTTCATGATGGGGTACGCGTTGTTCGAGGCTATCACGCGCCCCACCGTCTGCAAACGGTTGTAAAGCGCGGAACTTGATACGATGAATCTCATAATGTGCCTTTTTAGAATTATAATCAGCAAAATTACATATTTAAGTAGAACGAAGCAAAAAAAACAATTTAAAATTGGGGAAAAGCAAAAAAGATATGTAAATTCGCGTCGTGAACAGTTCAACGAAGGAATATGGAGATTACAGGAAAGATTATCGTCGTGCAACCGGAAAAAAACGGCGTTTCCCAGCGCACGGGTTCGGAGTGGAAAGTGCAGGAATATGTGCTGGAAACCGAGGAGGCGTATCCCAGGAAGATATGTTTCAGCGTTTTCGGCGCGGATAAAATCGCGCAGTTCGCCATTAAGGCCGGCGAGCGGCTCACCGTGTCGTTCGACATAGACGCGCATGAATATAACGGACGCTGGTTCAACAGCATCCGCGCCTGGAAGGTAGACCGCGAGGCTACCGCCCCCGAAACATCCGCCGCCGGGGCGGTGCCGTTCTCGCTGGCGGCGGATGCCGCGCCCGTGGATTTCTCGGAAGGAGACTCCAAGGACGACCTGCCTTTCTGACGGGAACGGAGTGGAAAACGTATGAGGGATCCCGGCGATGTCCGTCGCCGGGATTTTTTGTGCCTCCCCCCGGTGGAAAGGACGCGCGGGGCGACATGGCAAAATGTCAGAATGTCATCCCCGCCCCCTCAAAAATCGCTCGTTTGGAGCCGCGCAGGAGGTTGGCCGGAAAAAACCGGTTTTCAAGCGGTTTCTGGGAATCAAATTGCAAGCAGGAATGCGGCTTGGGCTTGCCCCGCGCACGGCGAAAGGGCGCGATATGCCCCTTGCCGATGCCGGGATCGCAAGCGAAAAGGCGGTTTCGCGTGACAATCCGTCATTCGCGTTTCGACGGCGGAGAGACATCAAATAGAGGAAAAAGGCAACCTGCGGCAGGTTCGGATTCCGCTTTCAGCCGACTTTTCCGGAAAAGTGCCGAGATTCGAATCGCGACGACACGACAAAAAAAGTGTTTTGTCACGTCATCCGGAAATTTTTCTCGGCACAAAATCGGGTCGTTTTGGTTAACATACGTGAAGGATGAAGCCGATTTGCAAAAATATGTTTTGGAAACGTCCCGCATTCCTCTCTATCCGGAGCTTTTTGAATCAAGTGCCGGTTAGCGGAATCGCCCTTTTTCCGGCAAAAAGAAAGCGAAAATCCGATTTCGGAGACAGGATGACAATCCGTGAATCCGGACGGGAGACCCCGTCACACGGCTCTCCGGCATCCTCCGGGAGGCGGACGGCTCTTGCGGGACTTCCGCAGAGGACATGGAGCTGACGTCGAAAAGGAACGCAGTCCCCCGTTTAGCTTGGATTAACCGGACAAGTTTCCGGTTCCGCGCCATACGGACACCGGATTGCCCTTCAAGGACGGCCGAGACCTTGCAACCGAGGCTTGCCGCCACCCGCCGGGCACTTTGTTTCTGGACGCGCCCCGGGAGACACGGACAAAATGAAGGCGGCCTCCGGGCAAGAATGCCGGAAGCCGCCTTCGCTTGTCCTTATG
>CAZGBV010000071.1:0-9664 GCA_964523985.1 uncultured Paraprevotella sp. | reverse complement strand
ACTTATAATCCCCCTGCCATGTTTTTATCGGTTCGGTTCCGGACGGCGGCGCGGGTCTTCCGTGCGTATGGCAAGGCACATGAAAATAGCGGAAACGCGTCGTAGGCATGAGGGAAACCCCCGCCGCGTCCCCGCCGACTGAAAAGAAAAAAGAAAAATCTGTCTTATTCCTGCGCGAAGTTTTCCTCGCTCAGGCGCATGAGATATTGCCCGTATTGGTTTTTCAGCATGGGGCGTGCCACTTCGCGCAGTTTCTCCGCGCTAATCCATCCCCGGCGGTAGGCGATGCCTTCGGGGCAGGCCACTTTCAGCCCCTGCCGCTTCTCGATGACCTCGATGAAGGTGGAGGCTTCGGAGAGGCTGTCGTGCGTGCCGGTGTCCAGCCAGGCGAATCCACGCCCCAGGGTCTCCACCTTCAGTCTGCCCTCTTTCAGGTAGGCTTGGTTCACCGTAGTGATTTCCAGCTCCCCTCGGGTCGACGGCTTGATGTGCGCGGCCACGTCCACCACGCTGTTGGGGTAGAAGTACAGGCCTACCACGGCGTAGTTGCTTTTCGGGGCGGCCGGTTTTTCTTCTATGCTCAGGCAGTTGCCGTCCTTGTCTATTTCGGCCACGCCGTAGCGTTCGGGGTCGTTCACCCAATAGCCGAATATGGTGGCCTTGCCCTCGCGTTCGGCATTCGCGGCGGCCTCCCGCAACATGGCGGAGAACCCCGCCCCGTGGAAGATGTTGTCGCCCAGCACCAGGCACACGCTGTCGCCCCCTATGAACTCGCGGCCGATGAGGAAGGCCTGCGCCAGGCCGTCGGGGGAGGGTTGCTCGGCGTAGGTGAAACGCACCCCGAAGTCGCTGCCGTCACCCAGGAGCCGCCGGAATCCCGGCAGGTCGTAGGGCGTGGAGATGACCAGTATGTCGCGGATGTCGGCCAGCATCAACACCGACACGGGGTAGTAAATCATCGGCTTGTCGAAGATGGGGAGCAGTTGCTTGCTCACGCCTTTCGTGATGGGGTAGAGGCGCGTGCCTGCCCCTCCGGCCAATACGATACCTTTCATGCGATATGTGTATGTGTCGTTAATAAGCGTTTTCTTCGTTGTGCATCAGCATGTTCACCACCGTGCGCCACATGATGCGCAGGTCGAGCCCGAAGCTCCAGTTCTCCACGTACCAGATGTCGGCCTTCACGCGGTTCTCCATCTGTTCCAGCGTCTTCGTCTCGCCCCGGAAGCCCAGCACCTGCGCCCAGCCCGTGATGCCGGGCTTCACCAGATGGCGCACCATGTAGTGGCGTATCAGGCGGGAATATTCCTGCGTGTGGAGCAACATGTGGGGGCGCGGCCCGACGAGACTCATGTCGCCGCGGAACACGTTGACGAACTGCGGGAACTCGTCGATGTTTGTCCGGCGCATGAAGTCGCCGAACTTGAACTTGCGCGGGTCGTCCTTCGTGGCCTGTATGCGGTCGCAGTCGGCGTTGACGTGCATGCTCCTGAACTTCAGGCAATAGAACTCCTTTCCGTCCAGCCCGTTCCGTTTCTGCCGGAAAAGTATGGGTCCCGGGCTTTGTATCTTGATGATGATGCCCACGATGATATACATGACGGGAAACACGGTGAGCAGGAACAGCCCCGATACGGAGATGTCGAAGAGTCGCTTCACCCCGCGGTTCACGGGGTCTTCCAGCGGCTCGTTCCGCACGCTCAGCAACATGGTGTTGCCCAGGTGCGACAGTTCCATGCGCTTGGTCAGGAACTCCATGAAGACGGGCAGGGCGTAGAAGCGGATGATATTGTCCTCGCAATAGCGGAATATCTCGCTGGCCTCCGCCGTGTGTTCGGTGTCCGGAGCCATGTACAGGTCGGTCACTTGCGGGTTTTGGCGCAGGTAGCTTATCACCGCCCGCTGGTCTCCGAGCTTGCTTATGTGTATGCGTTCCGGGATTTCCTTGTGGGTGAAGATGCCCAGTATTTTGAAACCGAGGCTGTGGTCGTTCAGCGTGTGGTAAATGTCCTCCAAGTCCCACGGCGACCCCACCATCACGACGTAGCGCAGGTTGTGCCCCCGCGAGCGGCTGCGCTTGAGGACGGAGTGCATGATGGCGCGCTCCGCGTAGAGAAGGCAGAAGAAGAGCATCTCCCCCACGAGCAGCTCGTCGCCGCCCAAGTTCCTCCGCTGCGCCATACTGAGAGCCGCCATCATGAAGAGCATCTGCAAGCACACGGTGTAAACCGAGCGGCCGAAGATGTCGTTGCCGTGCACCATGCGCTTCAAGAACACGGGCGGCGCGATGTAGAAGGCGGGGAAAATCGTCAGCATGCCGAGGAGCAGCTCCAGCTTCAAGGCATAAGGGAAACTCAGAGCCGACGCGAAACCGTGGATTATCGCGTAGGCCATCCAGAAGCTCGCCGCCAGCAAGATGATTTCATAGCACGCGACGGCGGCCTTTACGGCACCGGATTCTTCCAAGTTCTTAATCTCCATGGTCTGCTTCTCGTTTCCCGGTTTGAATTGGTTATAGTGCTTGCAAAGGTAAACTTATTTGTCCAATACTGCAAAGAAAAAAGGGGAATTTGTCGGGGGGGGGGAAAAAACGATTTTCTGACATTTTGTTTGGCTAGTAGGAATGAAATCCCTAACTTTGTCCCCTCAAATGTGTACAACCAGAAAACAAGAGAAACGGTATGCCCAACAGAACAATCCAAACGAACGATGCCGCGGAAGAACAAGGCTCAGGTTTTAATTACCGGGAGATGGTGGACGCGGTCATCCTGCATTGGCAGTGGTTTGCCATATCCATCGTCGGCTGTCTTTTCATTGCTTTCTTATACCTTAGATATACGTCTCCGGTTTACGCCACGTGGGCGGAAGTGCTGATAAAGGACGACGACCCTTACAAACGCAACATGCGTGCCAACGGGTTGGCGGACTTCACCCAGCTCGGCATCCTGACGAACAGCAACGGCTTCGACAACGAGGTGGAGATATTGGGCAGCAAGGCACTGGCGCAAAGGACGGTGAACAACCTGAAGCTTTACGTGAGCTACGCGTTTGAAGGCAGGGTGCACGAATCCGAACTTTATGGCACGTCTCCCGTTCTGGCCGACATGTCGTTAGAGGACTTGGACACGCTGAGCACGACGCTGTCCATGGAAATAAAGCCCTTGAAGAAAAGAGGAGGCTACCACATAGAGGGCGAGGCGCGGGAAGAGCGTTTCGAGGCCGATGTCAAGAGCTTCCCGGCGAGGGTGAAGACTTCGTCGGGATGGGTCTCCCTGCGGCAGAACCCCGACACGACCTGCGTCTTCGGCGACCGCACCTTGCGGATTTACGTCAACCGCCCGTCGCTGGCGGCCGACATGTTCCTGGAATCCACCGAAATCGAGGCCATCAGCAAGGTGACCACGATAGCGCGCATCACGATGAACGACACGAAGCCCGACAGGGCGGAGGATTACCTGAACGAGCTGATACGCGTGTATAACGAGGATGCCAACGAGGTGAAGAACGAGGCGTCGCTCAAGACGGAGGACTTCATCAACAAACGCATCAAGATAATCGACGTGGAACTGGGCACGACGGAGTCCGACTTGGAAACTTACAAGAAGAGAAACAACCTGATAGACCTGACGGCGGATGCCGGCACCGTTTACAAAGGGATAGAAAGTTACCAGAGGCAACAGATGGAACTGCAGACGCAGATGCTCCTCGTGAAGTCGCTGAAAGAATACGTGGAGACCCCGGCGAACTACATGGAGATGATTCCCGCGAACCTGGGTCTGACAGACGAGGGGCTGAACAACCTCATCGCCGACTACAACACCAAAGTGGTGGCTCGCAAGCGCCTGCTCAAGACGGCTCCGGAATCCTCGCCCGTGGTGGTGGCGGCCACGAACGCCATCACCGCCCTCTATCCAGGCATCCGCCACTCGCTCTCCACGGTGTATGACAACCTGCAGGTGACGAAGCGCAACGTGGACGGGCAATACAACCAGTTCTTCGGCCGCCTTTCCAACGCGCCCACGCAGGAACGCGTGCTCACCGACATAGGGCGGCAGCAGTCCGTGAAGGCGGCGCTTTACCAGATTTTGCTACAGAAGCGCGAGGAGAACGCCATCTCGCTGGCCTCCACGGTGGACAAGGCGCAGGTCATCGATATGCCGGAGAGTTCCATATACCCCGTATCGCCCAAGAAGAAGCTGGTGGCACTCATCGCCTTGGTGATGGGCGTGGCCATCCCGGCGGGACTGATTTACCTGCTTGACTTGTTGCGCTACCGCATAGAAGGGCGCAACGACATAGAGAAGCTGACCGACTTGCCGGTGTTGAGCGACATCTTCGTGGCCAAGGAACTGAAAGACGGGAGACGGGCGATAGTCGTGCGCGAGAACTCGAACAACACGATGGAGGAGACGTTCCGCAGTCTGCGCACCAATCTCGGCTTCGTCATGACGAAAGGCGAGAAGGTGTTGCTCTGCACGTCGGTGATACCTTCCGAGGGCAAGACGTTCATATCCACCAATCTGGGCATGAGCATGGCCTTGATGGATCGCAAGGTGCTGGTGGTCGGCTTGGATATCCGCAAGCCGCAGCTGTCCAAGATATTCGGGCTTTCCACGAGGGACTACGGGCTGACGACATATCTGGTCAGCGACGACGACTCGGACGACTTCCTGCGCAAGCAGATTTTCAAATCCGGCGTGCATGCCAACCTTGACGTGCTACCCGCCGGCCCGATTCCTCCCAACCCGGGAGAGCTGGTCACTTCGGCGCGTCTGGACGACGCTTTCAAGCGTTTCCGCGAATGGTACGACATGATAATCGTCGACACCCCGCCTGTGGGGCTGGTGAGCGACACCTTGTTGCTGGGGCGGCTGGTGGACGCGACACTCATCGTGTGCCGGTGCGACTTCTCGCTCAAACGCAACTTCAACGTGATTAACTCCATTCACGAGGAGGGGAAACTGCCGAAGATGAACCTCGTGCTCAACGGGGTTGACTTGCAACAGCGCAAGTACGGTTATTATTACGGCTACGGGCGTTACGGGCGTTACGGCAATTACGGGCGTTACGGCAATTACGGAGGATACGGCAATTACGGAGGTTATTCAAACACAATGGGGGGGGGGGGAGGAAACGCCGCAAGCACCATCATCGGTGGTAGGCGGCACCACCATCACAAACACGGCAGCGGGCGTTGATTTGGCGAGGGCAAGTCGTGATGCCGTGGCTTGCATGCGGCATGGAAAGAAGAAAAGAAGAAGGGACGGGGTCAGAACCACCATCCCTTCTTCTTTTTTTTCTGCGCCGCCTGGAACAGGTCTTCTTCCCATTCCTCCCGCAGCAGCTGCGCCATGCTTTTCTGTTCCTTGATCATCCTGTAGATGATTCCCCATTGGGGAAGGCCGCCCAAGTTCCTGTCGTCGATGAAAATGTCGGCTCTCAGCTTGCGGCTGTAATTTTCGTTCTTGCTGATGTCTTCTTCCGGGAAGTCCTTGTTCACGGCGTAGAACTCCAGTCCTCTCAGGCGGCACCATTCCACGGCCTCTTTCAGCAGCTCCCCTTCCCTCACGCTCCAGAGGATGATTTGGTGGTGTTCCTCGGCGAGTTTCTTCAGCGTCTTGACGGCAAAGGGTATCTCGCGCCCGATTTCGGGATAGCGGTGCTCCACGATAGTTCCGTCGAAATCTACGGCAATGGTCATATTTTTCGGCTTTAGTCGGTTTTGGGGAACAAAGATAGTGCAAGACGGGAAAAATGCCAAATAAATTCGTGCTATTCCGGGTTGCGCGCGTCGTTTCTTTGCCGTTTTTTCCGGCATCGGGAGACGTGATGTCGCCTTTCGTTCCCTTGGACGCCTTCGGCTTTGTGGCGGCGGGGCCTCTTGCGGGAGGGGCATGCCGGAGCGGCGGCACGCTCGCGGCGGAAGGGAAAAGAGGACTTCCCGCGCCCGGCGGGGAGTCCTCTCCCGGTCGTTTACCCGTGCTACATCGCGGATCCGCCGATGGCACCGAGAATGGCACTGGCAACGGCAATCAGCACGTTAAGCAGGGTCTTCCAGACAGATTTGTTCATAGGCATTGATGTTTTAGGGGTTAAACCGCTGTCGGTCAGTTCGCGCCCATGTAGAGCGACCAACCTTCCCTTATCTGCCGCAAGTCGGGCTTCACACCGCATTCCATCCGGCTCATTGCCGCCACCAGCGGCCCCATGTGCGAGGGGTCGTAAGGGTTGAGGCGTTTGTCCGGAGGGAAGCCGGTCAGCACGCATACTTTCCGGACGTAGTTCTCCGTGTCGTTGCCGTCGCCGGGCGGTGCCCAGCGGGCGATGATGTCGCGCACCGTGCGCAGGCCGTACTTCTCGCAATAGACGCGCAGCACGATGAAGGCCGCGCGGTAGCCCCATGGCATGCTTTTGAACGAGAAGAATTCCGGGTCGGGTTGTCGTTCGGCCAGCCCTTGCCAGAGATCTGCCGTGCGCCGGATGTTGAGGGGGTTGCAGTTGCGCAGCCCCCTTTGCTTGTTCAGCTTCTCCATCCTTCCCCGTTGTCAGGCGCCTTCCTCGTCCCCGGTTGCGAAGTCCACCCGCTCGAGCGAGAAGTTCTTGTTTTCGAGCGACAAGGCTTTCTTGAGCTTGGGATTGGGCGTGAAGCAGACGCGGAGCTTGTTGATGCAAGAGGTGTCGTAGTCCTCTGCCGTTTCGCTGCCCAGCCCGTTGGCGAGAACGCGGAAACTGCCGATGTCGCCTAAGTTCACCCGCTTGCCTTCTTGCAGGGCGTAGATGATTTGTTCCTGCAAGGCGGAGAGCACGGCCAAGCAGTCGTGCCGCGTGACGGTGCAGGTGTTGCTAATGCGCGTGGCGATGTCCTCTATCCCGATTTTGGAGAGGCTGACGATGAAGCCGTAAAACTTGGCCACATCGGGGCTGCCCGGCTTCTTCCGTTTGATTACCTTGTAATTCATGATGTTCACGTTTTTTAGATTGATGTTTTTCGTTGAAACTCTCATGTCGTCCGGACGACGGTGCAAAGGTATGGCGGGGCGGCGGGAGGGGTGCGCGTTCCTGCACGTTTCCGCCCGTTCCCGCATGAAAAAGCGCGTTCCTGTCGTTTCCGCCGTTCCGTTACTCCCGGCGCGTTCTCCTGCCCGGTTCGCGCGGCCAGTCGCCGAAGTCGTCGTCCGCCTCCTCCGGCTTGCCGAGGATGTCGATGACCAGTCTGTATTGGCGGGGCGTGAAGCTCCGTTGCCAGGAGTCGAAATGCAGTGCCGTAAGGCGGTTCCACAGGTCGCGTTCGGCCCGCAACACCTTGAGAAGCCTCCGCCGGGCGTTCGGTCTGGTGGAGTCGGGGAAGTACAAGGTGGCAAGTCTTGTCACGTCATAAATGTTCTTTTCCATTTCGTAAAACTAATTTGATGGTGAATAAAAAAGTTTGAAATTCCGTCCGGAGAGACGGCCGCGTTCCGTGTTCCCTCTCGGAGCCGCGTCCGCCTGCGCGCGAGACCGTGACTTAAATATCCTTTTTTTATTTGCTCGTGTTACATTAATTCCGTAATTTTGGGCGTTTTTACGGAAGGAACATGAAAAGTGGATTGTTCCGTTTCACGGACATATTCAAGGAAACGTTGTGGGGGGGTCGCCGCATACTCCCGTTCAAGGGGCTGGCGGCCGACGACCGCCCGATAGGCGAGAGCTGGGAACTGTCCGGCATTCCGGGGAGCGAGTCGGTGGTGGCGGGAGGTGCTTACGACGGGATGACCCTTACGCGACTGGCCGAAGCGGGCGGGCGGGCCTTGTCGGGCGCACACAACTTCGAGCGGTTCGGCACACGTTTCCCCCTGCTCGTCAAGTTCATCGACGCGGCCTTGCCTCTTTCCGTGCAGGTGCATCCCGGCGACGAACTTTCCATGCGCCGCCACGGCTGTCCGGGCAAGTCGGAGGTGTGGTACGTGATGGATGCCGCGCCGGGATCCTGCCTTTTGAACGGGTTCAAAAGGCAGGTGACGGAGGAAGAGTACGCGGAGAGGGTGGCCGCCGATACTCTGCCCGAGGTGCTCCGGCACTGCGCGGCGCGGCGCGGCGACGTGCATTACCTGCCGGCGGGGCGGGTACACAGCATCGGCGCGGGTTGTTTCATTTGCGAGATACAGCAGAGCAGCGACGTGACCTACCGTATTTACGACTTCGGGCGTGTGGGAAGCGACGGGCGGCCGCGCCGGCTCCACGTGGAGGAAGCCAGGGAGGCTATAGACTATGCCGTGGCGGAAACCGAACCGAGCCGCGAGATACGTGCCGACGTGCGGACGGAGCTGGTGAGAAGCCCGTTCTTCACGGTGGGGGCTTACAGGCTGACCCGTCCGGCGACGCTCGATTACGCGGGGCTGGACAGTTTCGTCGTCCTGGTCTGCACGGAAGGCGCGTGCCGGGTTTCCCGAGGTGGGGAAGAAGCGAGGTTCGCCGCGGGGCATACGCTCTTGGTGTCGGCGGAGACGGAGAACGTGACGGTTGAGCCTGAACGTGAGACCGTCTTGTTGGAATCATACGTGTGAACAAAAACAAATCTTATTTAAACATGAATGAAATCAGAATGAAACTTTTCGCGGTGCCGGTCGTGGCCGCCATTTGGTTCGCCACATCCTGTACCTCTTATAAGACGGTGCCTTATATGCTTAACAGCGAGGAGGCCAATCTCGATTCGAGTGCCGTGCTTTACGAGGCGCGCATCATGCCAAAGGACGAGCTGACCATCACGGTGAATTGCCCGGAGGACGCGGAAGCGGTCATCCCCTTCAACTTGACGGCCACCCCGGCCGTGGGGCAGGGGCGTTCCATATTAGGCTCGCAGCCCACCTTGCAGACTTTCCTCGTGACCAACGAGGGCACCATCAACTTCCCCGTCCTCGGCAAGCTGGAGGTGGGAGGCAAGACGGTGAACGAGGTGGAAAATATGATAGCCTCCAAGATAGAGGGCACTTACCTGAAGACGCGCCCGGTGGTGACGGTGCGCCTGAGCAACTACAAGATTTCGGTGCTGGGCGAGGTGGCAAGCCCGGGCACTTACACCGTGCCGTCGGAGAAGATTTCCATCTACGGGGCTCTGGCACTGGCCAAGGACATGACGGTGTGGGGCCGCCGCGACAACGTGAAACTCATCCGCGAGGACTCCACGGGGAAGAAGACGATACACGAGCTGAACCTGAACGATGCCAACCTCATCAAGTCGCCCTACTTTTACCTGCAGCAGAACGACGTGCTTTACGTGACGCCGAACAAGACGAAGGCCAAGAACTCAGACATCGGTTCGAGCACGAGCTACTGGGTAAGCTCCGTCAGCATCCTCGTGTCCATCGCCTCGCTCGTGACCAACATCGTGAAATAACTGCGGACGCGGGCGTAATCCGCGCCGCACGGGAAATCATCCGTCCGGGACAGACTTTTCCGTGCGGCGCGGATTGTTTTTCCGTTTTCCTCTTCCTTCTCGGTAAAAAGTCGTAACTTTGCTACAATCATACCGACTAACATAACAAATCATCGTTTATCATGAGAAAAGCAGCATTGATTACGGGCATCACGGGGCAGGACGGATCCTACCTGGCCGAGTTCCTCATAGAAAAGGGGTACGAGGTGCATGGCGTCATGCGCCGTTCCTCCTCTTTCAACACCGCGCGCA
>CAZGBV010000070.1:0-9797 GCA_964523985.1 uncultured Paraprevotella sp. | reverse complement strand
GTGCGAGAGCATCGCCAACATCGCCCGCCTGAACCGCGAGTTCATCAAGGCGAAGCTGGACGACTGACAACCTTGCTTGCTTTTCTGAGCGAGCAAGCCGCCAGTTTTCAGAGGCGCACCCTCTCCGCCCGGAAGTGCGCCTCTTTCTTTTTCTTTCAAACGAGGCTCTTTCTTTCCTGCTTTCGTCACCTCTTTCAGATGATTTTCAACTATCCGGCTCGGCATCATCAAGTGCCATCCGGACGACTTCGACGAGAGGGCGCGAATCCCTTGTCCGCAATCATGGCAGTCGGGCGACCGCTCGCAAGGAATAACCGTGCCATACATGTTAAATATATATTAAATCAAGAATATGGTGATGTCGCTATAAGTCAATATACATACCTTTACAACGTGAATGGTGACAAATCCGTGTCGGTCGGGCAAAGTAGGGCTCACCGGATTTTTGCGGTATGCGAATTATAGAACCCACCTAACGAAAGATGAAAAGAACCTGTCTCTTGGCAGTGCTGACGGTTGCGCCCGTTTTCATAAGCACCGGTTGCCGGAACGATGTAGAAAGAAGAATAGCGGGAAAATACGAACACCCGGACATCCTTGGGCAATCCTTTGAATTTCACGCAGATCATACATTCGTCAATACGGTAGGGGCAGGCACTATGGATTGCGTCATCAAGCGTCCCGGAACATGGAAAGTTGAGGGAGACAGTTTGTTCATCTCCAACGACATCCAAAACACGACCTATGAATTCGGCGACAGCGTGACGGAAGAAGACAGAGCCTTGGTAAAAGAACTGTTTGACCGTATGGACAAGAAACGGACGGAAAAGGCGGCTTTCAAGGTTATCCAGGCGGACGAAAACGTGCTGAGTTTGGAAACGGACGGGAAAATCACGACTTATGTCCGCACGGACAAATTGAAACAATAAAGCGCACCACATACCTTCCTCTGTTTCCAGCCGCCCCCTCCTTGCGTCTGCCGGACATCCGGGGCTTGGCCGAAACGCCGCACCCCCGGGGGAAACATCCCCGGCATCTTTCCCGCCAACGCCCAAAATGAGCCGGTAACGCGCCGCGTCTCCCCCCAGACAGGATTTACTCGTCAACAAGGTTCGCGGGCAACGTTTCTTGCAAGCATCCGACCAAGACGAGCCAAATCATGACCACTTCCATGATATGTTTTTAAATTGGCATGGAGTTTGAACTCCGGGCAACACCGTAATTGGAACTTGCCCGTAAATCCATAACCAAAAAACATACAAATGGCATCTGTTAAAGTTAAATTCAGACCCTCGACCATCGAGGGGAAACCGGGAACCCTTTATCTTCAAGTCATCCATCACCGCGTCACGCGCATACGAAAGACTGAGTACAAAATCTATCCCGACGAATGGGACGCGCGAACCGCGACAATCGCGCCGTCTCCCGCCAGGCCGGGCAGACATTCCGCCTTGTTGCAAATACGGCATGACATGAAGCTGGATTTGGCACAATTAGAAACATATATTGCCAAACTGGAACTCAACGGGTTACCTTATGGCACCGACGACATTCTCCGATGTTGCGGCGTGTGGACGAGGAAAGGCGTCCTTTCCCGTTTCATGGCCTCGCTTGCCCGGCAACTGAAAGAACAGGGGAGGCCTCGCACGGGGGAGACTTATCAAAGCACGCTGAACAGTTTCATGCGATTCAGGAGAGGGAACGAAATCTTATTGGACGAAGTGGACGGGGAAACGATGAAAGCCTATGAGGCATATTTGAGGCACGAAAGCCTGAGCCTGAACACCATTTCTTTTTACATGCGCATCTTGAGGGCCGTCTACAACCGGGCTGCGGAGAAAGGGCTTGTCACGCAACGTTTCCCCTTCCGCCGCGTTTACACCGGGATAGGGAAAACCGTGAAACGGACTGTCCCCCTGTCCGTCATACGGAAGATAAAGGGAATGAAGTCCCTGCCCGGAGGCGGGACGCTGGATTATGCCCGGGACATGTTCCTTTTCAGCTTCTACACGCGGGGCATGTCGTTTGTGGACATGGCATATTTGAGGAAGACGGATTTGAAGGACGGCGTGTTGACTTACCGGCGGAAAAAGACCGGGCAGAAACTTTCCATCAGGTGGGAACGTTGCATGCAGGAAATCATAAAGAAGTACTCTCCCAGCCCGACGGAATACCTGCTTCCCATCATCACGTCGCCCGACAAGGACGAACGCCGCCAATACCGGAATTCCCTCACGCTGGTGAACAGGAAGCTGAAAATCCTGTCCGTCCTCGCGCGAAGCCCCCACCCCCTGTCCATGTATGTCGCGCGCCATTCGTGGGCGAGCATCGCCAAGCGGAAGAACGTGCCCTTGTCCGTCATCAGCGAGGGAATGGGACACGATTCCGAAACCACCACGCAGATTTACCTGGCTTCTTTGGACACGGCCGTCATAGACAGAGCCAACCGTTTGATATTAAACGACTTGTGACCAAACACGGTTTTGTTTCGGGTAGTCCGGCAAAACGTAATCGCCCGAGAAAAGCCGCCTCTTCTTCGGGACACAAAAGCACGGCCGCAATTCCCCGCGGGGAATTGCGGCCGCAAATAAAAGTGGGAGGAGCGGGTTATTTCACCGGAATCTTGTCAATCCGTCTTTTGTGCCGACCTCCCTCGAAATCCGTGGCGAAAAACTCGTCCATGATTTTCCGGGCCGTCTCCGTGTCGATGAAGCGACCCGGCATGACCAGAACGTTGGCATCGTTGTGCTGGCGGCACAGGTGCGCTATCTCCGGTATCCAGCTCAATCCTGCGCGTATGCCTTGGTGCTTGTTCAGCGTTATGCCGATGCCCTCTCCGCTGCCGCAGATGGCTATGCCCGGGTAGCACTCTCCCTCTTCCACGGCCCGTGCCAGAGGATGTGCGTAGTCGGCGTAGTCGCAGCTTTCTTCGGAGTCCGTGCCGAAATCCTTATAGGCGTAGCCTTTCCCGGCCAGGTATTCCTTCACGAACTGCTTGAGCGCGTATCCCGCGTGGTCCGAAGCCAGGCCGACGGTCTTCACTTCCATCATCAGAGCATTCCTTTCACTTGGTCGTACACGTTCCGTGCCGTGAAGCCGAGTTTCTCGTCGAGCACTTTGTACGGGGCCGAGAAACCGAAGCTCTCCAGCCCGAACACCTTGCCGTTCGCGCCCACCAGTCCTTGGAGGTTGACGGGCAGGCCGGCGGTGAGGCCGAATATCTTGGCTCCGGCGGGCAGGACTTCTTCCTGATAGCACGGGCTTTGGCTGCGGAACAGGCCTTCCGACGGGCAGCTCACGACGCGCACCCTCACGCCGTCGGCGCGTAGCAGGGCGGCGCCGGCCTCAAGCGTGGACACCTCGGAGCCGGAGGCCACGAGGATGACATCGGGATTCTCGTCCGACCCAGCTACGACATAAGCGCCCTTGGCGGCTTGGCCGTAGTCGTTCCCCGCCGGAAGCATCTCGATGTTCTGGCGGGAAAAGATAAGGGCGGTCGGGGTGTCGGTGTTTTCCATGGCGAGCTTCCAGCAGACCGTGGTCTCTTCCGCGTCCGCGGGGCGGAGCACGAGCATGGAGTTCCGGCCGCTGTGGTTCTTCAGCTTCTCCATCAGCCGGATTTGCGCTTCCTGTTCCACCGGCTCGTGCGTCGGGCCGTCCTCACCCACGCGGAAGGCATCGTGCGTCCAGATGAACTTCACGGGCACCTGCATCAGGGCGGCCATGCGCACGGCCGGCTTCATGTAGTCGGAGAACACGAAGAATGTGCCGCACGCGGAGACGACACCGCCGTGGAGCATCATGCCGATGCAGCAACAGGCCATGGTCAGCTCGGACACGCCGGCTTGGAAGAACGCGCCGCTGAAATCGCCGGAGGCGAGGGCGTGCGTCTTTTTCAGGAAGCCGTCGGTCTTGTCGGAATTGGAGAGGTCGGCAGAGGCGCAAATCATGTTGGGCACTTGTTCTGCCAGCGCTGCCAGCACCGTGGCGGATGCGTTGCGGGTAGCGGCACCGGCCTTCTGCCGGATGGCTGCCCAGTCCACCTCGGGAGCCGCGCCGCTGAACCACTCAGCCTGCCTCTCCGCCCTTTCGGGGTTGGCCGCCGCCCATGCCCTTTCTTCCTCGTGGCGCGCGGCGGCGATGCCTTTCAGTTCTTCCGCGCGCTTGGCGTAGAGTTCCCTCACGTCGTCGAATATGACGAACGGGTTCTCCGGGTCGGCCCCGAGGTTGATCATCGTGTTCTTGTAGGCATCGCCGCCGAGGGGTGCGCCGTGCGTCTTGCAGTCACGTTCGTAAGAGGTGTTGTCGTCCTTGCGGGCGCCCTTGCCCATGACGCACTTGCCGATGATGAGCGTGGGATGCCGGGATTCCGCCTTGGCGGCGTTCAACGCCTCGCGGATTTGTCCGCAGTCGTTCCCGTCGATTTCTATGACGTTCCAGTTCCATGCGCGGTATTTCGCGGCCGTGTCCTCGGTCGTCACCACCTTGGTCTCGGTGGAGAGCTGGATGTCGTTGGAGTCGTAGAACATCACGAGGTTGTCCAGCCCGAGGCAACCGGCGACGCGCCCCGCGCCCTGGGAGATTTCCTCCTCCACGCCGCCGTCGGAGATGTAAGCGTAAATCGTCTCCTTGGCGAACGTCGGGTTGCCGGTACGCGCGGCAAGGAACTTTGCGGCGATGGCGGCTCCCACGGCGAACGTGTGCCCTTGCCCCAGCGGGCCGGAAGTGTTCTCGATGCCGCGCGTCACGTCCGCCTCGGGATGGCCCGGAGTGGGGGATCCCCATTGGCGCAACTGTTTCAGCTCGTCCAGCGTGAACTTTCCGACGAGGGCAAGCTGGGAATAGAGCATGGGAGCCATGTGTCCCGGGTCGAGGAAGAAGCGGTCGCGCCCCACCCATTCCGGGTCGGCGGGGTCGTACTGCAGGAATTCGGAATACAACACGTTGATGAAGTCGGCGCCTCCCATCGCGCCTCCCGGGTGTCCCGACTTGGCTTTCTCTACCATGGACGCAGCCAGAATGCGGATGTTGTCGGCTGCGCGGTTCATTATCTGTTTGTCGTTCATGTTAAATAAATTTGTTTGTTCGTAATTCGCAAGCGGCTTGAAACGGCACGCGCGGCGGGGACAGGGAGCCGCGCCGCCCGACTCGTCCCGCAAGGAGGAAGCGCGTTTCCCTCGTTCCGGGCGGTCATTTCTTGTGCTCCACCGCGGCTTCCTCGACGGGCAGGCAGGCCTTGTAGTTCTCGATATATTTGTCGAAGCCTTCCACGTCCTCGGGCAACGGCGAGATTTCCACGCCCGCGTCGCCGGCAAACACGTGTTCGTCCAGGAATTCCGCCAACGGCTGTCCCTTCTCGTTGTTCACGAGGTAGGAAGCCAACAGTGCGATGCCCCAGGCGCCCCCTTCACCGGCCGTTTCCATGACGGATATGGGGGAGTTTATGGCCGCGGCCAAAATCCGTTGCCCCACTCCCTTCGTGCGGAACAAGCCTCCGTGGCCGGTTATCCTGTCCACCCTGATTTTCTCTTCGTTGAACAGGATGTCGTTGCCTATCTTGAGTACGCCGACGGCGGCATAAAGGTGGGCTCTCATGAAATTGGCCAGGTTGAACTTGTCGTTGGCGGAGCGGACGAACAAAGGCCTGCCCTCGGCAAGGCCCGTGACGGGTTCGCCCGAGTAATAGTTGTAGGCCACGAGCCCCCCGCAATCCGCGTGCCCCGTGAGCGCGTGGTTGTAAAGTTTGCCGTATATCTCGTCCATGTCGACAGGCAGGCCTTGGAGTTCCTGGAATTCCCTGAAGAGGTTGACCCAAGCGTTGAGGTCGGAGGTGCAGTTGTTGCAGTGCACCATGGCGACGGGACTTCCGTCCGGCGTGGTGACCATGTCTATCATCTCGTAAGGCCTGGACAGTTCCTTTTCCAAGACTATCATGGAGAAGGAAGACGTTCCGGCCGAGACGTTCCCCGTGCGTTGCTTGACGGCGTTGGTGGCCACCATGCCCGTCCCCGCGTCCCCCTCGGGGGGGCAGAGCGGTATGTCGGCCTTCAAGTTGCCGGACACGTCCAGTTTCTTGGCGCCTTCGGGGGTGAGCAGGCCGGCATCTTCGCCCGCGTTCAGCACTTTGGGCAGGATGTCTTTCAGCTTCCACCCGTATCTCTTGTGGGCAACCAGCTTGTCGAACTTGGCCACAATCCCGGCCGAATAATCCTTGGCGGAGGGGTCGATGGGAAGCATGCCGGACGCGTCGCCGATGCCCAGCACCTTTTTCCCCGTGAGCTGCCAATGAACGTATCCCGCAAGCGTCGTCAGGTAGGTTATTTCCTTGACGTGCTTTTCGCCGTTCAGTATTGCCTGATAGAGGTGTGCGATGCTCCACCTGAGAGGGATGTTGTAGACGAAGAGTTCGGACAGGGCGGCAGCGGCCCGACCCGTGTTGGTGTTTCTCCACGTGCGGAACGGCGTCAGTATCTCCGCTTCCTTGCCGAATGCCATATAGCCGTGCATCATGGCGCTGATGCCGATAGCGGCCAAGTTTTCTATCTCTATGTCGTATTGCCTTTTCACGTTGGAGCGGAGGTCGGCGTAGCAATCTTGCAGCCCGTACCAGATTTCCCCCGTGCTGTACGTCCAGAGGCCGTCCACCAGTTGGTTCTCCCACGTGTGGCTCCCCTGGGCGACGGGGCGGTTTTCGGGGTCTATCAGCACGGCCTTTATCCGCGTGGAGCCGAATTCTATTCCCAAGACGGCTTTTCCGGTTTCGATGGTCGTTTTAGCGTCCGTTTTCATGTTCAGTCTCGCAAATTATGGTGTGACAATGGCAAGGCGGACAGATTGGAAGTGCCGCGGGCGGTTTCCTTCCGGGCACTTCCAATCTCAGGCTCCTTGCCGGAAGGCTGTCAGCAAAGTGCCTTGTTCAGCATGTAATACACCTCGTTCATGCGCAGTTCTTTCTTGAACCCTCCGATGGTGGTGTCCTTGTTGATGTGCACCATCTCGATGCCCGCTATCTCGGCGTAGTCTTCCCAGTATTCGGCGGTCAGGTCGTAAGAGAAACAGGAATGGTGCGTGCCGCCTGCCAATATCCACGCGCCCGCACCGGTCTCGAAGTCCGGCATGGGTTTCCACAGCGCGGAGGCGACGGGGAGCTTGGGCAGCGGTTTCGGCTCGATGCATTCCACGTCGTTCACGATGAGGCGGAAGCGGTTGCCCAAATCCACTACGGTGGCGGTACATCCGGTGCCTACCTTCGACGTGAAGACGAGGCGGGCCGTCTGGCTCTTGCGGATGCCGATGCCGAGGAAGTGCACTTCCAGACGGGGCTTCTTGGCCGCGATGAGCGGGCAGACCTCCAGCATGTGTGCTTGCAGGATGGCACTGTCCTTTCCGTCGAAGTTCAGCGTGTAGTCTTCGAGGAAGGAGCATCCCGAGGGAAGCCCCTGGTTCATCACCCACACCGTGCGGTAAAGGGCCGCCGACTTCCAGTCGCCTTCCGCGCCGAAGCCGTAACCCTCGGCCATGAGGCGTTGCGAAGCCAGGCCGGGGATTTGGTCGAAGTGGCTGCCGTCCGTCTGCCCCAGATCGTCGAAGTTGGTGGTGAAGCCCTTGGCTCCCTTGTCTTTCAGTATGGCGCGCAGGGCGAGCTCGGCCTTGGCGGAGTTCCATATCTTCCGGTAGGCTTCCGAGGCCTTGTCTTCCAGCGCGGCATCGTGGTCATACTCGGCGAAATAAGTCTGCACGAGCGCGTCGGCATCGGCATCCTTGACGGCGGCGTGGTACTCCATCAGTTCGCTCGCCGTGCAGTAGTCCACGTGATACCCCAGACGTTGTTCGGCTTCCACCTTGTCGCCGTCCGTCACGGCCACGTTGTTCATCTGGTCGCCGAAACGGATAATCAGCATGTCTTGGGCATCGGCCCATGCCACGCACACGCGCATCCACACGGCAATCTTGCGCCGGGTCTCCTCCTCCTGCCAGTACCCCACGACCACCTTGCGGCGGATGCGCATGCGGGTGCAGATATGTCCGAACTCGCGGTCGCCGTGGGCGGACTGGTTCAGGTTCATGAAATCCATGTCGATGTCGTCCCAGGGTATCTCTTTGTTGAATTGGGTGTGGAGGTGGAGCAGCGGCTTTTTCAGTTGTTGCAAGCCGTGTATCCACATCTTTGCCGGCGAGAAGGTATGCATCCACGTGATTACGCCGATGCACTTTTCGTCGTTGTTGGCAGCCTTGAACACGGCTTCCACTTCCTTGGAAGAGTTTGCCGTCCCCTTGTACACTATCTTGACGGGGAGTTTTCCCGAGGCGTTCAGGCCGTCCACCATTCGGGTGGAGTGTCCGTCCACGGCCGCCACGGCATCGCCGCCGTACAGGAGCTGCGCTCCCGTGACGAACCATACTTCGTGTCTGTCAAAAATGTCCATGATGAGTGATTTTGGTTGTTAAGGTTATCGTTCGTTAAGTCTCCGTTCATTTCTTCTTTTGCCCGTAGTAGGCGTTGGGGCCGTGCTTGCGGCCGTAATGTTTCTCGACGAGCAGCGGGTTCATCGTCGTGCCGGGGTTTACCATGAAAGACACGAATGCCATCTTGGCGCACTGCTCCAGCACCTTGGCGTTGTAGACGGCGTTGGCCGGGCTGGCGCCCCAGCTGAACGGGCCGTGGTTCTTCACCAGCACGCCCGGCGTGTGGTCGGGATTGATGCCCTCGAACCTTTTGACGATGACGTTGCCGGTTTCCAGTTCGTATTGTCCTTCCACTTCCTCTTTCGTCATGTCGGCGGTGCAGGGAATGGCTTCGTGGAAATAGTCGGCGTGCGTCGTCCCGATGTTGGGGATGTCCCGTCCCGCCTGCGCCCAGGCCGTGGCGTATGTGGAATGGGTATGCACCACTCCCTTGATGTTAGGGAAAGCCTTGTAAAGGACGAGGTGCGTCGGCGTGTCGGAGGAGGGGTTCAAGTCTCCTTCCACCACCTTGCCGCTTTTCAGGTCTACCACTACCATGTCCGAGGGCCGCATCGCGTCGTAGTCCACGCCGCTCGGCTTGATGACCACGAGACCCTTTTCGCGGTCGATGCCCGACACGTTGCCCCACGTGAAGATGACCAGCCCTTGTTTCACCAGATCAAGGTTGGCCCCACATACCTTTTCTTTGAGTTCTTCCAGCATTGCTTATGAGTTTTTTCCGGATAACATACGTTCTTTCGCGGAAAGGCGAGGTCTCCTCCGCGCCCGCCCCGGTGCAAAGGCGGCATCGACGCCGCCCTTGTGTCCGAGTCCGAAGGCGATGCGGGACTTGCCGGCAAGCCACCCGCCCGCAGGAGGCCTCGTCTTTCGTTTGTGCCGTCACCAGAAGTAAGAGTAGAACAGGGCGCACAGCGCGACGACACCCAGCGTGGCCGCCACGTCCCACACGTTCCAGCTCTCGCGGATGGTCTTCTTGTAGTCGCCCGTGAAGGTGATGGCCGCCACCTGCTCGGCCGAAGGCTTCGGCGTGAACATGGAAACGACGCACATCAGGACGACGATGAACACCAGCAACCATACCTCGAAGACGAGCCAGTTGGTCTGCCAGAACCACGTCGTGCTTTCCCAGAACGCGCCTTCCATGACGGCCTTCCCGGAGTCCGTGACGACGTTCGTGAGCAGACGAATCATGCCGATGAGGAAGCCGCAGATGAGACCCCACTCTCCCGCCTTCGGCGTAATCCGCTTCGAGAAGATGCCGAGCGTGAACACGGCCACCATGGCCGGGGCTATCAGCGACTGGATGTCCTGCAAGTAGGAGTAGAGGTTGC
>CAZGBV010000069.1:0-9955 GCA_964523985.1 uncultured Paraprevotella sp. | reverse complement strand
GTGGAACCGACACTCGTCATGATTTGATGGGCAGCGAGGGGAGCGTAGCAAATCCAACCTTGCATGACGGCACATAAGGAAAAAGAAGCCGTCTCCATGCCCGTTTGCAGTCCGGGCGGTCGACCCAGTTTATGCAACAGACGGCGCAGGCCGGTGGTTTCGCCTTTGGCTCGGAATGATATTTCTTGTACTTCCCGCCCGAAGCGAATATCCCGTAAATGACTACCAGCATGAGAATGCGTGACAGTGCGGTGTAGATGCGACTCCCGTCAGCCCGAGTTGCGGAAAAGGACTGACACCATAAATCAACAGGCAGTTTCCCGCGACGTTGAACAAGTTGGCACAAACCATTATCCACATCGGCGTGCGGGTGTTGCCGATGCCGTCGAAAAACTGCTTGAAGGCATTGAACAGGCATTGGACGGGCATGGAAATCGCGACGGCGATGATTTACCAAGCTTACGTGCAAACGATTCCCCGTCCCCCCCCTCTCAGAGAGCCTTGCGGTAGAAACGCGAGCGCGGGGCGGAACGGTGATTCATCCACGAACGGACTTGCCATGCGAGCAGCCTCGCCTCGTACCAGAGGAAGGACAGGCGGTAGGGACGCTCTTCCAACGCGCGCGCCGAACGGTTGAACCAAGCCGTCTTCTTCGCGCAGAGGAAGACGAACAGGAGGGATACGACGGCGACAGCCGCCCATTGCCGCCGCCACGCGCCCCAGCCGAGAGCCAGGACCGTGGCGCAATGGTACAGGAGCAGGAGAACTTGTCCGAGATTGAACGTCAGGCGATAACGCCACGTCCGCCTGAAATGTCGCCGGGTTTCCATGTAGGAAGTCCGGTCGAGCCTCCATTGTGCCGCCGACGCTACTTTCCCGCGCCGCACCATGCCGTCCGGATGGAGGCATACGGCGGTGTTGCCGATGCGGCTGTGGCGGTTGACCAAAAGTTCCGTCTCCCCGTCCAAGAGGCGGATGTCGTCGGCAAAACCCCTATGGCTCATGAAGAGGCTTTTGCGGTAGGCCACGTTCGACGGGTTGCAGCGGTAAGCCTTGTGGCGGACAGCCCAAGGCAGGTACCGCATCTGGTGGAACAGCTCGAAGAACACGGCCTTGCGGGTGAGCCGGCGTTTGTCCGTCGCGTGGTTTGCATACCCCAGCACGATTTGCGTGCCGCCCCGGAAATGCGTTGCCATCGTGGCAATCCAGCGAGAGGAGCTCGGACGGCAGTCCGGTCCGGTCAGCAACAGCCATTCGTAGCGCGCCGCCTTGATGCCGATGGTCAGTGAGAGGCGTTTGCGGCTGACGTGGCGTGTGCCGGAAGGCGCGAACGTGTGATGCAGGTTGCCGTATTTCAGTTCCAGCCCCTTCAGCACGTCCTCCGTGTCGTCGGTCGAGGCGTCGTTCACGACGACGACTTCGAAACGGCCGTATTCCTGCTCCAATATCCGGGGAAGGTTGCGCCGCAGCGCGTCGGCCTGGTCGTGCGCGGCGATGATGACGGAAACGGCTTCTTCCCGCCCCGCGGACTGCGGCTCCGTTTCCTGCCGCTTCACGATGCGTGCCGTCCGTTTGTAGGAACGGGCGGCGCAGAAGTGCGCGGCCCATGCCAGTACGAAGCCGGCGTAGGCCGCATTTTCCGAAAGGAAAGTCAGCAGCGGATGCATCAGGCGAAATCCTCAGTGGTGTATCCGGCAGGCAGTTCGCGGCAGTTGTATCTCGAAGCCATGGCCTCGCCGTAAGCCCCTGCCGAGCGCAGGGCCAGAAGGTCGCCCCGGCGCAGGCGGTTGAGCTCGCAATCCTTGGCGAACACGTCGCTCGACTCGCAGACCGGGCCGACGACGTCGTAGGTCTCCTCGCGTCCGTCGCCGCTCAGGTTCTCGATGGAATGGAAAGCCTGATACAGGGCGGGACGGATGAGGTCCGTCATGCCCGCGTCCACGATGGCGAACTGCTTGTACGTGGCCTGCTTGACGTAAAGCACCCGCGTTATCAGACTGCCGCACTGCCCCACGACGGAGCGCCCCGGCTCGAAATGGAGCTGCTGGCCCGCTCTCAGGCACAAGTGCTTGCGGTAAGTCCCGAAATAGCCCGCGAAGTCGGGGACGGGCTTCTCGTCCGGGTGGCGGTAGTCGATGCCTAATCCGCCCCCCACGTTGATGTGCCTCACCGTGATGCGGTGGCGTTCCAGCCGGTCCTGCAATTCGTTGATGCGGTCGCAGAGAACCGCGAAGTCATCCATTCCGAGTATCTGCGAGCCAATGTGAAAGTGCAGCCCCACGAACTCCACATGCCTCAACGCCGCGGCGGCGCCTATGGCTTTCTCCATGTCGGACATGGCGATGCCGAACTTGTTCTCTGCCCGGCCCGTCATGATGTGGGCGTGGGTGTGCGCCCCCACGTCCGGATTGACGCGGAAGGACACGCGGGCTTTCTTGCCCTTTCCCCCGGCCAGCCCGTCGATGACTTCCAGTTCTGGGATGCTCTCCACGTTGAAGCAGGCGATGTCGGCGTCCAGAGCCGCATTGATCTCCCAGTCGCTCTTCCCCACCCCGGCGAACACGATCTTGTCCGCCGGAAAGCCGGCCTCGAGGCAAGCCCTGATTTCCCCGCCGCTCACGCAATCCGCCCCGAGACCCGCCCCGCTGATGATGCGCAGCAACTTGCGGTTGGCGTTGGCTTTCACGGCATAATGCACGTGGCAGTCGGTGCTTTTCTCCGTCTCCGCCCTGATGGCATCTAACGTCTTGCGGAGCAGGTCCGTGTCGTAATAATAGAACGGCGTCCTCACCGCATTGAATTTCTCTGTCGGGAACGAACCTTTCATGTCTTCATGTCAATTGTTGAACAGCGTGTCGCTGAGCGCCTGAAGCGCGCTCTTCTTGTCTTCCTCCCTGATCAGGAACGAGATGTTGTAGTTGCTCCCGCCGTACGAAATCATCTGCACGGGAATGTGTTCCAACGCCCTTGCCGCCCGGCTCTCGAAGCCGACGTTGTCACGCGAGAGGTCGCCCACCACGCACACGATGCACATGTCCTCCCTGACCGTCACCGTCCCGTACTTCATCAGGTCCGCCACGATGTCCTTCAGGTACGACTTGTTGTCGATCGTGACAGACACGCCCACCTCCGACGTGCTTACCATGTCGATGCTCGTCTTGTAGTTCTCGAAGATCTCGAACACCTTGCGCAGGAATCCGTATGCCAGCAGCATGCGGCTTGAGTGCACCTGTATGGAAGTGATGTCGTCCTTGGCCGCGACCGCCTTAATCTCCCCCTTCCGGAACTCGTTGTTGATTATCGTTCCGGGAGCCGACGGGTCCATGGTGTTCAGCAGGCGCACGGGCACCCCCGCGAACTTCGCCGGCTGGATGCAGGTCGGGTGCAGGATCTTGGCGCCGAAATAAGCCAGCTCCGCCGCCTCCTCGAAATGAAGCTGGCGCACGGGCCGCGTCCGCTCCACGATGCGCGGGTCGTTGTTGTGCATGCCGTCTATGTCCGTCCATATCTGGATCTCCTCGCTCCCCGTCGCCGCCCCGATGAGGCAGGCCGTATAGTCCGAGCCGCCGCGCCGCAGGTTGTCCACCTCACCGTACGCGTTGCGGCAGATGAAGCCTTGCGTGATGTAGACGTCGTATCCCGCGTTGGCCGCCAGCGCCTCGTTGACTCTCTCCTTGATGTAGTGGAAGTCCGGCTCGCGATTCCTGTCCGTGCGTATGAGGTCTAAGGCCGGTAGCAGGATGGCCTTCACGCCGCATTCTTCCAAATAGTTCGCCATCATGTTCGTGCTGATGATTTCCCCCCGCGCCAGGATAGCCTTTTCTTCGAACGGGGTGAAGAGGAGCCTCTTGGTGAAGCCCCTCAGGCAGTCGAACTCGTTCTTCTGGAAGTCCAGCGTCTTCCGCTTCCATTCCTCCGTCGCGTACAGTTCGTCCGCGTGCCGGCGGTATTCCTGTTCCAGACGGTTGATGACGTTGTTGGCGCTCTCCGGGTTCTTCTTGTAAAGGTAATCGGAAATCTCCACCAGCGTGTTCGTCGTGCCGGACATGGCGGAAAGCACGACCATGACGGGCCTGCCCTCACGCGTAATCAACCGGCATACGTCTTTCATCCTTTGCGCGGAACCTACGGACGTCCCGCCGAACTTCATCACTTTCATGTCGTATGTCGGGTCTGGTTGTTCGCGTTTTCTTCAATGCTTTCCCCTTCGGCGCCGCCGGGGACCGGCAGGGAAGCGACATGCGCGTCCGTGCACTCCCGCAGACGTGTTGAGGATGCTCCCGAAGCGGTCGTGAATGATGGGGAAGGAACCTGCGCGTCCGTGCACTCCCGCAGGTGTCCGTCCACTATGCGGTAGACCGCGCCCGGAAATTCCCCCGTCAGCTCCTCGTCATGAGTGCTCATCACGACGGTGGCACCCGATTTGCAGATGTCGTACAGTATCGCGGCGGTCCGGCGGCCGTTCTCCTTGTCCATGTTCCCCGTCGCCTCGTCGGCCAGGATAATGTCGGGACGGTTCAGGATGGCTCTCGCGATGCATACGCATTGCTGCTCCCCGCCCGACAGGCGGTAAGGCATCTGGTCGGCCTTGTCCTCCATCCCCACTTGCGCGAGCACTTCACGGATACGCGTGTCCCGTTCCTTCCTCTTCTTCCATCCCGTAGCCCTGAGCACGAAGTCCAAGTTGGCTCTTACGGTACGGTCGTTCAGCAACTGGAAATCCTGGAACACGATGCCCAACCGTTTGCGCAGCGCGGGGATGTGTCTGCGCTTGATTTTGGTCATTTCCCGGTCTAAAACGCGGGCGCGTCCCGTATGCACGTCCAATTCGCCGTAAAATGTCTTCAGCAAGGAACTTTTGCCCGTGCCCACTTTCCCAGTTAAGTAGACGAACTCCCCCGCTTCCGCATGAAAGTTCACGCCTTTCAGGATGACTTGTCCTTCTTGTGCGATGTCCACGTTTTGATATTCGATGCGCATGTGTGTTTCTTTCTATGAGGTTAATGTCTTTTCCATCCCGGATTGTGGCGCGCCTGCAGTTCTGCGGCCAACTGCTCTATGCGCAATCCTTTGGAGGCGAGCAGGACGATGAGGTGGTACAGCAAGTCCGCGCCTTCATAAACGAGGCGTTCCCCCGTGCCGCCCACCGCCTCGATGGCGGTTTCCAAGGCTTCTTCGCCCACCTTCTGTGCCATGCGTTTGACACCGTCCTCGAACAGGCTCGCGGTGTATGACCCTTCGGGCATCTCCCCGCGCCTGGTCTCGACAAGATCCTGTAGCTCGCCGAGAAAAGCCAAGGGACTGGATTCGTTTTTCTCGCCCCAGCAGGTGTCGGCACCCGTGTGGCATACTGGGCCTTCGGGATGCGCCTGAATGAGCAGCGTGTCATGGTCGCAGTCCCATTTGACGGAGACGACGTGCAGAAAGTTCCCGCTGGTCTCGCCTTTTGTCCACAGCCGTCCTTTGCTGCGGCTGAAGAACGTCACCTTCCCCGTTTCCAATGTCTTGCCGTAGGCTTCACGGTTCATGTATCCCACCATCAGGACGTTTCTGGTTCCGGCATCCTGAACGACAGCCGGCACGAGGCCGCCCGCCTTGTCGAAATCTGTTTCCATATATATAATAGGTATAAGACATCCATTCTTCAAATCCTGACGTTGATGCCCTCCGACTTCAACCACCCTTTCAGTTCCGGAATGGAAACCTCTCCGAAGTGGAACACGCCGGCGGCCAGTGCGGCATCGCTTTTCCCTACGATGAAAGCGTCTCGGAAATGCTCCTTGCTTCCCGCTCCTCCCGAGGCGATGACCGGGACACCCGATTCTTTCGCGAGGCGGGCCAGAGCCTGGTTGGCGTAGCCGTTTCTCGTTCCGTCATGGTCCATGGACGTGAACAGGATTTCACCCGCTCCCCGGTCGCATGCCTCGCGTGCCCATTCGAACAAGTTCCGCTTCGTGCGTATGCGCCCGCCGTTCAGGTAACAGAACCACCCCTCTTCGGTCTCCTTGGCATCAATGGCCACCACGCAGGCTTGCGACCCGAAACGGCCCGCGATTTCGTCGATAAGTCCGGGGTCGCACAGGGCGGCCGAATTGACGCTCACTTTGTCTGCGCCGGCATCCAGCAATCGTCCCACGTCGACCCACTCGCCGATGCCGCCGCCGACGGTGAAGGGTATGGAGATTTCCGCCGCCACGCGCCGCACCGTTTCCGTGAATGTCTTGCGGCCTTCATGGCTCGCCGTGATGTCCAAGTACACCAGTTCGTCCGCCCCCTGCTCGCTGTAAGCCTTGCCCAACTCCACCGGGTCGCCGGCTTGGCGCAGGTCTGCGAAATGGACTCCTTTCACGGTCTGCCCGTCCCGGACATCCAAACAGGGGATGATACGTTTTGCCAATGCCATGCTTATCGTCCGTTTTCAGCCCATTCGGCCAACTCCTTCAGTGAGATTCTGCCCTCGTAAACGGCTTTCCCGAACACCACGGCCGGGATTCCGGCTTCGTTCAGGTCGGCGAGGTCTTGCAGACAGCCGACGCCGCCGCTCGCTATCAGCCCGCAGTCCGGAATTTCCGCCATGATTTTCCGGTAGAGGCCGGTAGACGGGCCTTGCAGCGTGCCGTCCTTGTCGATGTCCGTACACAGGACGTGCCGCACGCCCTCATCCCTATGCCGACGGAGGAAAGGAAGCAATTCCAGCGTGCTTTCCTTTTCCCAACCGTCGGTGGAAACTACGCCGCCTCTGACATCCGCGCCCAAGATGATGCGTTCCGGCCCGTATCGTCCGAGCCATCCGGTGAACAGTTCCGGGCATGTGACCGCCACACTCCCTACCGTGACCAATGCCGCACCACTCTCGAAAGCGACACGGAGGTCCTCGTCGCTTCTGATGCCGCCCCCGAAGTCTGTCGTCAGGCCCGTGGCCGAAGCCACACGTTCCAATACCTTATGGTTGACGACGTGACCCGAACGCGCCCCGTCAAGGTCTACGACATGCAGGCGTCTGAAACCGCAGCTCTCGAATTCCCGTGCCACGGCCACCGGATCTTCGTCGTAAGTCTTCCTCGTGGCGTAATCACCCTTGGTCAGCCGCACGCATTTGCCGTCCATCAGGTCTATGGCCGGTATCAGTTCAATCATGCCGGAAGGTCTAAGAAGTTCTTCAATATGCGCTCGCCCGCGCTTCCGCTCTTCTCCGGATGGAATTGCGTGGCGTAGAAATTGCCCTTGCGCAAGGCGGCGCTGAACGGCACGACATGGTCCGTCGTGGCTATGGTATGGGCGTTGACCGGCACGTAATAGCTGTGCGCGAAATAAACGAACTCGCCCCTGCCGAGCCCTTCGAACAACGGGCCGCCCGTGCGGGTCAAGGTGTTCCACCCCATGTGAGGCACTTTGTCCTCGTGCCTTCCCGGGCGGAACCTCAGCACGTCCGCGTCGAAGATGCCCAAACAGTCCGTGTCGCCCTCTTCCGAATGGCGGCACATCAGCTGCAGGCCGATGCAGATGCCCAACACCGGCTGTTTCAGTCCGCCTATCAGACAGTCCAGCCCCCGCGAACGCAGGTAAGCCATCGTGCCACCGGCTTCTCCCTGTCCCGGGAAAAGCACACGGTCGGCTTTCGACAGCCGCTCCGCGTCGTCGGTCAGTTCCGGCGTAATCCCCAACCGTTTCAGCGCATTGACCGCCGAACAGACGTTCCCCGCGTTATATTTCACGATAGCCACATTCATCTTCCGATGCGCTCCCTCTTTTCTTTATGCCTGCAAATATACCAATTTTTAGTCGACAGACGAGATAAAGTAACATGAAAAAGTGTTTTGCTTACGTTTTGCCTTTTCGCAACGGATATTTTGTGTGCTTTTCACATGTCCATACACAAAAAGGCGCGTGTTTGTTTGGAGATGTTTGCGCAAACAATTATATTCGCGCACGAAATATGATTCCCCCCCCCCGTAAGGGGGGAAGATAATGAAATCCAGCGATTATAATTACTTCACCCCTTACAAAGGAAAGCACATCTTCTTCAATGGCATCACTCATCGGTTCTTTTTGGCCTCGAAAAGGAATCACGCCAAACTAAAAGACATCATCTCCCGTCCGGACGCGTACAAGGAGAAGTTCGCTGTGGAAGACGGAATACCAGTTTGTCAGGCACCACCAGCTTTCACCGGACAGTGAGTGTGTGGAATGTAGGTACCTGCCGTTCTGCATGGAACCCTGTCCGAGACGGAGGGAGGGATGCACGCCGAACACCAGCGCATCGTGTGCCAGCATTCCGACAAGGACGCGACCATGGAAAAGGCTATCGTGGAATTCTGCGAGAGCAAATCGGATTTTTATGACCTTTAAGCATCATGATTATGAAAAACATGAAAATGAAATTGCTTATGGCGTTCCTCGTTTCCTTGATGTTCCGACAAGGAGCGGAAGTAGCTTCCCCCTTTACAACCATAGACAGCGTGGCGCAAGGCTTGAAAGCGGACAGCGTGGCGCAAGGTCTGGCAACGGACAGCGTGGCACGAGGCTTGAAAACGGACAGCACGGCCGCATCCAGAAAACCACCCACCGTCACGGTGGAGGCCGACAACATCACCCACTACGCCGACCGGGACGTGGTATACATCACGCGTTCCATGCGGAAAGGCGCGCGCAACACCGCGCAAATACTGGGAAATATCCCCGGAATCGACTGCAACCGTGCCGACAACAAGCTCACCTATTACGGATCCTCCAACATCCTCATCCTGGTGGACAGCGTGGAGAAATCTGCAAACTACGTCAAGGAATTGCACCACCTTCGCTACGACAAGGTGGACGTGATACCTCATCCCATGGGGAAATACTCGGAATACGACCTGATGATAAACTTGCATACCAAGCCCGACTATGAGGGATATGAAAGGAATGCGCACCAAGAGGTCGGCATCCAACCCACTGAGGACAACGGGAAAGACAAGAAATTCACATGGAACTACACTTCGACCTCGTTCACCTACACCAAGAACAAATGGAACGTCGTCGGAAGGTATAATTTCAATTTCTCGCAATCGGACAGGAGTAACACGGAAAGCACGTACACGAACCACATAAGCCACATGCGGGAAAACTCTACCGCCCCGATGAGGCTTGTCAATTTCTTCCGCATACATAACGCTTATTTCGCGGTAGACCATCAGATAAACAAGAACCATTCCGTGTCGGTGTCGTACAACTATTCAACCGATGCCTCGGATGACTACAAGTATGCCAGCACGGAACGCTTGTGGCTCGACAACGAGGAGAAAGACACCATAATGAAAGAAGCCACAAGGAGGAACTCGGTCTCGCGCGTCAACAGCGACCGCCATACGCTCGGCCTGTACTATCGCGACCGGAGCGGGGCGTGGAACTACAACTACGATTTCAATTACATCAACGACGGCTGGGACAGCGACAAGAATTACTGGCAAAGTACGAGCTACTCGTCCGACGATTACTTCCGCAAGCACAGGAACCATGTCTGGACTCAGAGCGAGGTCAACCACAACTTCTTCGACAACCGCTTTTATAGTCAAACAGAAATGGTTTGCGAATTAATCAAACGGAAATTGAGAGTTAGAAGTTTCTCCAATTCTTCCTTGTAGCCGCTTATCCGGTCAAAGAAATCCCTGATGGCTTTCCTGAACTCACCTTTGGTTCGGTAAAATCCCGTATTTGTCACTTTCTTCCGCAGGAATTTCCAAAGTCTCCCTATGAGATTCAAGTTTGGCGAGTAGGGTGGCAGGAATAAGAGGGTTATTTCCATTCCTTTTACCCATTCCTGCAACTCTTTGTTCCTGTAATACCTGACGTTGTCCGATATGATGTATATTTTAGAGGCTTCCGGATGCTTTTCAAGTGCCGCCTCATACAAGGCTTTTATGGATTGTGCATTGACACTGTCACAATCGTGGGCTATCACGTCCGTCACACCGTA
>CAZGBV010000068.1:0-10278 GCA_964523985.1 uncultured Paraprevotella sp. | reverse complement strand
AGCGGCTCTTTCTCTTTTTGGTCACGAATTGAAAGTCGCTCGGCAGAAATTCAGCGAGGATACCCATACGGCTTCGTGATTATTCGAAGAGGAAGAATCTTTTATCCGCAATCCCATTCGGATTTGTCCTGAAAAGTTTGATTTTGGTATTAGATGATTCGGCGGTGGCATTTGAGGAGCGGTCGTCGCAGAAGTCTTAGATTTCATCACAATGTTCATGGAAGACAACCGCGACAACATTGAACCGTTTCATCCTTGAATCGTCCACATTGTCGTATTATCTTAATCAGGCCAGGCCTTGCGGGCATCCTTGATTGTGTTCTTATGGGAAGTGATTTTCAGCGAATGCGACCGTCCGCAAGTATTCCTGATGTCAGGGTCAGGATACTCGTCAAAACGGGATTCTCACCCTCTTTTCTTGTTTTTACGTCCGTTTGTCTGCCGGTTTGAACGACAGTAACGGCTTCTGATATGCGAATTCGGGACGTGTGTCTCCATTGGGAAACCTCTGCACCAACTCCATACGAAAAAAAGTCGCGCACGGAAACCGCTCCTTGTGCGTATATCCGTGCGCGACTTTTATAATAAAACCGATAATCAGTCCGTATCGTGGAGTATACAGGACTCGAACCTGCCACCTTTTGACTGCCAGTCAAACGCTCTAGCCAGATGAGCTAATACCCCGACCTTTACCGACCACAAAGATAAACAAAAGGAATCAAGGAAACAAAGCGTTTCCAGTTTTTTTGATGGTTTAGTCTCCTTTTCGCGGTCAGAATTTATATCCCAGAGTGAAAAACACCTGTTGGGTGTCCAGATTTACGTTCACCGGGGAAAGTCTTCCTTCGAGATACGTGTCGTCGAAAGCGTAGAAATCTCCCGACTGCATGCGGAACTTGTAAGCTATGTCGCCATAGAAGTGTTTCCCGTGGAAGCCTAAGCCGGCGGTGAAGATGTTCACCTCGCCTTTGTTCATGAAGTCTGTCGTGGTCTGGTAGTCGAAGGCCGGCGAGTCGCCCGTCTGGTCCAGCCTCGCCTCTTCCTTGAACATGGGGGAATAATAGTTGTACCCCGCGCGGAACGCGATATTTTTCGTCAGGTTCAGTTCCATGCCGAACTTGAAAGAATGGCTTTCGCGCAACGTCTGCTTGTGCAAGGCATCCATGTCGGGGTCGCGCGTCGTCCCGTAATAGTCCACGAGGCCGTCGTAATACCAGTCGTAATCGTCAAAGTACCCTTGTTTCGTCTTGGCGTAGTTGGCGTATTCGTATTCCGCCCCCAGGGCGAGGTAGGTTCCCACCGTATGCCCCAACGACACGCGGACTTTCCACGGCGTGACGATTCTCATGCGCAGTTCTTCTTTGTGTTTGTGTTTGTCGTCCTCCGGATAGTAATAGTAGGTGAGATATTGGTCTGTGGCATATATTCCGTTCTCATCCTCCGCCATGGGCGAGTCTATGGAACAGGAGGAGTAGGACTTCAAGTGGTAGAACGTTGGCGTTTCCATGGTCAGCCCTATCCGGAAAGGCGATTCCTCGATGGGGCGGAATATGGCGCCGATTTTCAAGTTGATGCCGAAGCCGCTCACGCGTTGCGTATTATATAAGGTGTAATACTCGAAATCGTTGATGGAGCTTCCTTGGATGTCGGCAATCGTGCCGAACTCGCGGTAGGTGCTGTAACTGTAATAATCCACGTTGTCCACGCCCATGGTGAAGCCCAGGTACACGCGGTCCTTGAGGTTCACGGCCATGCTGAAGTCATATTCTTCGATTCTTCCTTCCGTCGTGCGGTCGTAGTTGTTGTAGTCAGAACTTAATGCGTCATAAGAACCGTACAACGGGTTGCCGTCTTTGTCCGTCTGCACGTTTCCCTGTGCGTCGTGCGCGAAGTCCGTCGGGTTCAGGAGAAAGGATTCATACATCAGGTCTGCCAACGGCGTGTAATACTGCGTGTTGTTCAGCAAGTCTGCCATCTGCTGGGTCTGCGACAACCCGGACAGGCTATTGTTGTCCGCGATGAACGACTGGTTGAAGTTGGCCTTCTTCCGGTAATTTACGCCGAAGTTCACGAACCTCACGTTGTCGGACATGAAAGGGACGCTTAGCACGAACCCCATCTGGTCGAAGGACATGTGGGTCATGTCGGCGTTCAAGTCCGGTTTTTCCGTCTGGGTCAGCACGCTGAACGTCAGGGCACCGTCGCTTTTGCGGTACAGCCCCAGTGCCGCCGGGTTGGAAGAAGAGGCCGACATGTCGGCTCCCAACGCCCCCAGCGCACCCCCCATGCCCACGTAGCGCGCGCTCCCTATCAGGTCGGTGGGCATGTAGTTTTCGTTCATGTAAGGTGTCTGTGCCGTCGCAGAGGCGCCGGCCAGCAACGCGCCCGCCACAGTTAAGGTCGCTTTCCTTTTCATCGTTTCTTTCTTTCGTTTATGGTTTGTCATAGCTTGTCAGCGTCTGCCGCCTCTGGCTCCCCCGCCCCGCGACGGAGAGAAGCCTCCGCCGGAACGGCCGTGCGAACTTGTCGACGGGCGGAATATGCTCCGCGAGCCAGACGATCGCGTGAAGTCGGAGCTTCTTGCCGACCGCGTGCTGCCGCGGGAGGTCGAAGTGGATTGCGTGCGCGAAGCCTGTCGCGTCGTGGCTGTGTTGGAAGAACGGTGGGGGGTGTATCGCGTCGTGCCCCTCGACGTCCTCGTCCGTGCGTTACTGTCCGCGGCTCGCACGGCTCTTCCCGTGGAATAGCGGTTCCTCGCCTCGGCGCGGGATGCTCCCCCCCTTGCCAGCAGACTGCCCTCGCGGTATCTCACGCTCGGACGGGCGACCGGCCTCGGCGAATGCCATCCGGGGCCGGGATACCCCCAATGCGGGTGATGCCAATGCGCCCCCCAAAGCCACGGGTCGTACCAGCCGCCATACCAACCCCACCCGTGAAGATGGTACAGCCCCCATCCCCAGAAGGAGGAAGGCCACCAGTACCAGTCGGAGGGGAAGGCATAGGCGTAAAGCCCGTCGTCGTATACGTCCCAATAGAAGGAAGCCGGGCCGTAGCGCAAGTCCCAATACAAGGGACTGCTGACGGCCACGCCGATGACCGGGGCGTTGAAGCGGATAATCCTGCGGGAGCAGACGTAGTCTTCTTCGTCCGAATCCCGGATGTCGCCGCTGTCTGCGCTTATGCTGTCGTTTGTCCACTGGTATCGCCTGTTGTACTCGTCCACGTCCCTTGTGCTCCCCCCGGCATACACTTCCCTCGCCGTGTTCCGGTGAGCCGTGCCCGCCACGGACTGCGGCTCCGTGCGTCGTACCTCTTGTGTTTTCGCCTCTTTCCCGGGAATGAAATACATGTCGTCTGTTTGGGCAAAGCCAAGGCACGGGGCCGCGGCCGCGATGAATGAAAATAATACCCTGCCTTTCATTGTCATTCCTCCTTTACCTTGTTATATTTGCAAATATAGGTTATTCCCGGCATACGGGCAAATTGAAAAAGGAGATAAGATGCGGGATATAACTCTTTTTTGCTATTTTTACGGAACTGACAGATTCCGGAGGCGGCACGGGCGGTCCGGGGGATGAAACGCCACGCTCCTTTTTGTGGGGAGGCAGGTGTTCCGGCGGCTCCTCGTGCCCGATCCGCCCGGCAGGAGGACGGGGCTTGCGGCTCTCCCCCGGGGCGAGTTCCCGGGAACTTGCTTCGGGAGGGGATTTTGACAAAGTGTCAAATTGTTATTTGGACTTCCATGAAAATCGCTCGTTTGCACCGGGGGCGGACGTGGGCGGAAAAAAACGATTTTCGCGCCACTTTTGGAAATCATTTTGTAAGCCGAAGCACGGGCGGTGCTTCCACTTTGCCGGGCAGGAGTGCGAATCATGCCCTTGTGCCGTGGAAAGGCGTAAGCAGGAAGGCGTTTCTCCTGTCGTTCCGGCATCCAGACTTTTACAAAGCCGGAGTGTCAAATAGAAGAAGAAAGGCCTCTTGGGGCAGTCTCTTTTCCCTTTTTCAGCCGACTTTTCCGGCAACGACCCGAGATTCGAATCACGACGACACGACAAAAAAAGTGTTTTTTCACGTCATCCGAAATTTTTTCGCGGCACAAAATCGCGCCGTTTTGCCTAACAAACGTGAAAAAAGAGACCCAATTGCAAAAATGTGTTGCCAAAATCGCCTGGGTTTCTCTCTATTTGGAGCTTCTTGAATCAAGTGCCGATTAGGAAAATCTGCTTTTTCCCGCCAAAAAGACAGCGAGAACCGGGTTTCGGCGACAGGATGGAAAGTAGCGCGAGGCGGGACGGCAGGTCGCCGGAGCAGGCCGCAGGGTATATGAAGAAGAAGGAAAGCCCCGTATCGCGCGTGCCGACGGGAGCGGCGGGTCGGCGGGGCATTACCGTCGATGGCGCACAATACGGCCGGCGAGGCAGTCCGGACTGCACGGCCAAGGCGAGGAACATCCTCGGTCGCATGGACATGCACGGCAGGCAGGCTGGATTTGACGGAAAGTGCTTCGGCGACCGGGAGACGGAAACGACGGCGGGGAAAGGACGGCAAGGGCGCGACGTTCACGCTGGCGGAACGGTGGATCGACTTCATCCTCACGGAGGAGCCCGGATACGGCAGGGAGCCCGCACACGCGGCAAAGGCCGCAATCAGGCTGTCGTTGCCATGCAGGGGGGGACGGGGTGAAGACCATCACGACGGACGACGACGGCGGGTTCCCCGCGCACGGGAATATGGAGCCCTGGAAGGAACCGCCGCCTGTTTCGCCGACACCTGCCGCTCCCGGCGGAAAGGCACCGCCAGAGAACGCCGACAATCTCATAAGGGCAGTCCGTGCCTTCCGGCACGAACTGCGACGGCCCGGGCAATGCCTTCCTGAAAAAGGTACAGGCCAAAATGAACGTAAGGCCAAGGGAAAAACTCAAGTTCTCGATGCCGAAACGCGTGTCCTTCAAACATTCCCTTACTTTTGCACTTTCCGGTTGTCTCTGCCTCACGTTTTTTTCTTTTGTTTTTTCGTGATTTAAAAATTAATTCCTTAAATTTGCGCGAAGAAAACACAAAAAAACAAACGGAAAACATGAATTTATCTAATCAAGCGTATGAGAAAATGAGCCGCTACAGGTGGGTCATTTGTTCCATGCTGTTCCTGGCCACGACGGTCAACTACCTCGACCGCCAAGTTCTCTCCCTGACGTGGAAAGACTTTATCGCTCCCGAGTTCCACTGGACCGATGCCAACTATGGCGACATCACCGCCGTGTTCTCCATCATTTACGCCATAGCCAACTTGTTTGCCGGGCGTTTCATAGACTGGTTAGGCACCAAGAAAGGTTATCTTTGGGCTATCGGCGTGTGGTCCGCCGGTGCCAGCCTCCATGCCGTATGCGGCTGGGCCACCGAACATGTGGTAGGCATCCACGACGCAACCGAAATGATTTCCGCCACCGGCAACGTGGCCCAAATGATAGCCATCACCAGCGTCTACTTCTTCATCGCGGCGCGGGTAGTGCTGGCGCTTGGCGAGGCCGGCAACTTCCCCGCCGCCATCAAGGTGACCGCCGAATACTTCCCCAAGAAAGACCGGGCATACGCCACCTCCATTTTCAATGCGGGAGCCGCAGTGGGCGCGTTGGTCGCCCCCGTGACCATCCCCTCTCTGGCCGGCTATTTCCAAAGCATCGGCTGGGGCAACGGTTGGGAAATGGCATTCATCGTCATCGGCGCGCTGGGCTTCGTGTGGATGGGCATGTGGGTATTCATGTATAAAAAGCCCGCCGAAAATCCGCGCGTCAACGCTGCCGAACTGGCTTACATCGAACAAGACAAGATGACGGGGCAGCGTGCCGAGCCGACGGCGGTAGAGGCTGCCTCCGAAAAGAAGGAGGAAAAGAAACTTTCGTTTGTCCAATGCCTCAAATACCCGCAGGCATGGGCATTCGCCGTGGGCAAATTCATGACAGACGGCGTGTGGTGGTTCTTCCTGTTCTGGACACCGGCCTACCTGTCGGACGTGTTCGGCTATTCATCGGACACAGGCATCGCCCAAATCCTCATCTTCGTGCTTTACGCGCTTACCATGCTCTCCATCTACGGCGGCAAACTTCCTACCATTATCATCAACAAGACCGGCAAGAATCCCTATGCCGCGCGCATGCAGGCCATGTTCATCTTTGCGCTGTTCCCCCTGTTGGGCATCGTGGCGCAGCCGCTCAGCAATTACTTCCTTTCGGCGTGGTTTGCCGTAATCATCATCGGCATTCTGGGGGCGGCACACCAATCGTGGTCGGCCAACATCTATTCGGTGGTTGGCGACATGTTCCCCAACAATGCCGTAGCCACCATCACCGGCCTTGGGGGGATGGCGGGCGGCATCGGCTCGTTCCTCATCAACAAAGGCTCGGGCAGTCTGTTCACATACGCAGCCGGCCAATTCACCTATAACGGCGAGACTTACGAAATTTCGCGCAACGTCATTGAAAGCCTCACCAACACTCCCCTGCTGAACTCCGACCAGACCTTGCGCCTGAACGAAATGACGCAACTCATGGTGGAGAAGGTCAACGAATTGGGCGGCACCATCACGCAAATGCCGATGGAGGCGCTGGGATTTGAAGGCAAGCCCGCCGGCTATATGATTATATTCTGCATCTGCGCCGTGGCCTACCTCGTCGGGTGGTGCATCATGAAGTTATTGGTGCCGCGCTATAAGCCGATTGAAGGATGAACAAGTGCCTCGCGCCGCGTTGACGACAAGTTGATTGAAAGAGGAGATAAAAAAATATAGTGATATGAAAGCATTTATGGATCAAGACTTCCTGCTCGGCACGGACACCGCGCGGGATTTGTACCACGGGCATGCGGAAAGAATGCCTATCATAGACTTCCATTGCCACTTGAACCCGAAGTTGGTGGCGGAAGACCACCGTTTCCGTTCCATCACGGAACTGTGGCTGGGCGGCGACCATTACAAGTGGCGCGCCATGCGGACGAACGGGGTGGACGAACGCTACATCACGGGCGACACCTCGGACTGGGAGAAATTCGAGAAGTGGGCGGAAACCGTGCCTTACACCTTGCGTAACCCGTTATACCACTGGACTCACCTGGAACTGCGCACGGCCTTCGGCATAACCAAACTGCTGAACCCCTCCACGGCTCGCGAGATTTACGAGGAATGCAACGAGAAGCTGGCCCGACCCGAGTTTTCCGCCCGCGGACTGATGCGCCACTACCACGTGGAAACGGTATGCACCACGGACGATCCGGCCGACAGTCTGGAATACCACGCTGCGGTGAAGGCGGACGGCTTCGAAATCAACATGTTGCCGGCATGGCGCCCCGACAAGGCGATGGCGATAGAAGATCCCGCCGCGTTTCGCACCTACGTGGAGCAACTGGAGCAGGCATGGGGTCACACCATATCGGACTATACCGACTTCTTGGCGGCCTTGCAGGCACGGCACGACTTCTTCGCAAGCATGGGATGCCGCCTTTCCGACCACGCCCTCACGGAGTTCTATGCGGAGGACTACACGGACAGCGAGATTAAACGCATATATAATAAGGTGTACGGCGGCAAAAAAGCGGACGAGGCGGAAAACGCGCTCTTCAAGTCGGCCATGCTGGTGGAGTTCGCACGGATGGACGCCGAAAAAGAATGGACACAGCAGTACCACTTCGGCGCGATACGCAACAACAACAGCCGCATGATGCGCCAGCTTGGGCCGGATACGGGCTTTGACTCCATCGGCGAGTTCAACACGGCTTCGTCGATGGCACGTCTTCTCGACCGTCTGGACGGTCGCGGCATACTGCCCCGCACCATCCTCTACACCCTCAACCCGTCGGCCAACGAGATGGTGGCCACGATGATCGGCAACTTCCAGGACGGCAGTGTGCCGGGCAAGATACAATTCGGATCGGGGTGGTGGTTCAACGACCAGAAAGACGGCATGGAACGGCAGATGAACGCCCTCTCCGTGCTCGGCCTGTTGAGCCGCTTCGTGGGCATGCTCACCGACTCACGCTCGTTCCTCTCTTATCCGCGCCACGAATATTTCCGCCGCACGCTCTGCAACCTCGTGGGACGTGACGTGGAGAACGGCGAGATGCCTGCGGAGGAGATGCCGCGCATCTGCCAGATGGTGGAGGACATCTGCTACTACAACGCCAAGAATTACTTCAGATTCTAAAAGACAAGGCCCGTCGTGGAGAAGACTTGGAGATGGTTCGGGAGAAAGGATAAGATCACGTTGCCCATGCTGCGCCAAATAGGCGTGGAGGGCATCGTGACGGCCTTGCACGAAATCCCGAACGGGGATGTGTGGACTTACGGGGCGGTGGCTGAGATGAGGGACTTCATCGCGGCGGCCGGACTGCGATGGTCGGTAGTGGAGAGCCTGCCGGTGTGCGAGAGCATCAAGTACGGAGGCCCCGACCGCGACCGGCTGATAGAGAACTACGTCGCCAGCCTGGCCAATCTCGGCAAGGCCGGCATCCGGACGGTGTGCTACAATTTCATGCCCGTGCTCGATTGGGCTCGCACTGACTTGGAGCATCCCAACGCCGACGGCACCTCGTCGCTGTATTTCGACCGGGCCGACTTCGCCTACTTCGACTGTTGCATCTTGAAACGCGAGGGGGCGGAGTCCGACTACGGAAACGACACCATGGAACAGGTGGAACGCAAGAAAGCTACCGCCACCCCGGAACATGACCACAAACTGGTAGAGAACATCATCGTAAAGACACAGGGTTTCGTGAACGGCAATATCAAGGAGGACGACGAGAAACCGGTGGAAATATTCCGCAAACTGCTCGCGTTGTACAAGGGCATCGACCGCGATGCCCTGCGCGAGAACCTGCGCTATTTCCTTTCCGCCATCATGCCCACATGCGAACGCTATGGGGTGGACATGTGCGTGCATCCCGACGACCCGCCCTTGCAGATACTGGGCCTGCCGCGCATCGTGACATGCGACGCGGATATCGACTGGTTCCTTCATGCGGTGGACAACCCGCACAACGGACTGACGTTCTGCGCCGGCTCGCTGAGTGCCGGGGCGCACAACGACGTGCCGGGACTGGCTCGCAAATTTGCCTCGCGCACGAAATTCGTGCATCTGCGCAGTACGGACGTGTTACCCGGCGGGAACTTCAAGGAGGCGTCACATCTGGCGGGACGGGCTGGCATCATCGATTTGGTACGCATCTTCCAAAAGGTGAACCCCTCGTTGCCGATGAGGGTGGATCACGCTCCCCTGATGCTGGGCGACGAGAAGAAGGGTTACAACGCCGGCTATTCGTTCCACGGGCGCATGCTTGCCCTCGGACAGATGGAGGGGGTCATGGCGGTGGTCGACCGCGAGATAGCGGAGGGGATAATCTGAAAACGCAAAACTGACATGAAGGATTTATTCGATATCCGGGGACACGTGGTGGTCATCACCGGTGGCACGGGGGTGCTGGGACGCGAAATCGGGGAATACCTCGCCTTGCAGGGAGCCAAGGTGGTCTTGATGGGACGCAACGAGGAAACCGGAAACCGCATAGCGGATAGCATACGCGGGAAAGGCGGCGAGGCGGTGTTCCTGAAGACGGATGTGATGAACGCGGCCGTGGTGGAACAGAACCTGCAAGACGTGTTGTCCTCCTACGGCAAGGTGGACGCCTTGCTCAATGCGGCGGGAGGCAATATGCCGGGAGCTACCATCGCACCGACGGGGACGATTTTCGACCTTAAGGTGGAGGAGTTCGAGCGCGTGCTGAGCGTGAACTTGACGGGAACGGTCATCCCCACGCAGATTTTCCTGCGCCCGATGACAGAGGCAGGAAAGGGCGCAATCGTGAATTTCAGTTCCATGGCGGCTTTCCGACCCATGACGCGCGTGTGCGGTTACGCGGCGGCCAAGGCCGGCATATCTAACTTCACGGCCTTCTTGGCCAACGAAGTGGCCGTGAAATTCACTCCCTCCATCCGCGTGAACGCTATCGCGCCGGGCTTCTTCCTGACGAACCAAAACCGCGCGTTACTCACCAATCCCGACGGTAGCTTGACATCGCGCGGCGAGGATGTCATCCGCCAGACACCGTTCAAGCGTTTCGGCCGTCCCGAAGAGCTTTGCGGCACGATACACTACCTCATCAGCGAGGCTTCCGCCTTCGTTACCGGCACGGTGGCTGTGGTGGACGGTGGTTTCAACGCTTTCGCCATGTGACGCTTTCCCGCACGTCTGCCCCGTGTATGAAGGGGCAGACGTGCGTTTTTCGCATTCACAA
>CAZGBV010000067.1:0-10478 GCA_964523985.1 uncultured Paraprevotella sp. | reverse complement strand
TGTAGGCGATGAACACGGTGGGGATGCAGAGCGTGTCGTCGACGACGAACACGGGAGAGGAGGGATCCCACGCGCTGTAACCGCGGGCCTCGAAAGTGTTCCGTATGCCCCCGCTCGGGAAGGACGAGGCGTCGGGTTCCTGCTGCACGAGCAGCTTGCCCGAAAACTCCTCCATCATGCCTCCCTTGCCGTCGTGCTCCACGAAGGAGTCGTGCTTCTCGGCCGTCCCTTCCGTCAGCGGCTGGAACCAGTGGGTGTAGTGCGTCGCCCCGAGGTCCGAGGCCCATCTTTTCATGCCCGCGGCCACCTCGTCGGCCACGGCGCGATCCAGTGCCGCCCCGTGGTCTATCGCGTCCACCAGTTTGGCGAACACCTTACCGGGCAAGTACTTGAACATCTTCTCGCGGTTGAAGACATACTTGCCGAAATACTCGCTCGGCCGCTCCGCCGGGGCGGCCACTTCCTTCGCCTTCACATGGAAGGCATTCTCTACCACTCTGAATCTTAATTCTGACATAAATTATAAATGTTTCGATGTCGTTCTTGCCTTTTCGGCGCGGAGCCACGCCCCCGCGCCCTCACACGTTGTAGGCCGACTCGCCGTGTTCGTAGATGTCAAGCCCTTCTTCCTCCACGCGGCGCGAGACCCGCAGGCCGAACAGCTTGTCGAGCCCCTTGAACAGGACAAATCCCATGCCGGCCGCCCACAATCCTACCACCAAGGCCGCGAACACCTGCGCGCCGAGCAGACCGGCCCCGCCGCCGTAGAGCAGGCCGCCGTCCGTGGCGAACAGCCCCACCAGCATGGTGCCGAGCGTCCCGCAGACCCCGTGGACGGACGAGGCACCCACGGGGTCGTCCACCTTCAGCCTATGGTCTATGAAGTCCACGGCGTAAATCATCACCGTGCCGCAGATGAGGCCGATGGCCACCGCCCCCGAGGGCGACACCACGTCGCAACCCGCCGTGATGCCCACCAGGCCCGCCAAAACCCCGTTCAGCGTCAGGGAGAGCGACGGCTTGCCGTACTTGAACCAGCTGACGAACAGGGCCGCCCCTCCGCCGATGCAGGCGGCGAGGTTGGTGTTCAGGAATACCAGCGAGATGGCTTTCTGGTCGGCCGCCGTCGCCGCAGCCAGCTGCGAACCGGGGTTGAAGCCGAACCATCCGAACCACAGGATGAACACGCCGAGGCAGGCTATGGTCAGGTTGTGCCCCGGTATGGCCCTCGACTTGCCGTCCTTTCCGTACTTGCCCAGACGCGGGCCGAGGATGGCCGCGCCCACCAAGGCTATCCAGCCGCCCACCGAGTGTACCACCATGGAACCCGCGAAGTCATGGCTCGCGTGTCCGAAGAGGCGCATCATGAAAGAGCCTTCCCCGCCGTCCATCAGCCAGCCGCCGCCCCACGTCCAGTGTCCCGACACGGGATAAATCAACATGCTGATGAACACGGTGTAAACGAGGTACATCGAGAACTTGGTGCGCTCGGCCATCGCGCCCGACACGATGGTGGCCGACGTGGCGCAGAACACCGTCTGGAACACGAGGAAGCCCTCGACGGGCAGGCCGTTGTCTATGATTTCCGCCATCTTGTCCAAGTCGATGAAGTGGGGAGCACCCACGAAGCATCCCGGCCCGAACATCAACCCGAACCCCATGACCCAAAAGAGCAACGACCCGAACATGAAGTCCACGAGGTTCTTCATCAAGATGTTGGCCGTGTTCTTCGTCCGCGTGAAGCCCGCCTCCACCAAGGCGAAACCCGGCTGCATGAAGAACACCAGCATGGCTCCCAGCAACATCCACACCGTATTCAGCCCCGTGGCCAGCCCGGCCACTCCGTCCGCTCCCGCCGACGGCGCGACGCCGTCTTCCGCTCTCGCGGCCACGAAAGCCGCCCCCGACAGCAACGCCGCCGCCAATACCCGGCGGGACGCGCCCGCCATTCTCGCGATATGATATTTCATGTATCCTTCCTTTTTCGTCTGTTTGTCTTTTTTTCCTTTCACCGCCCCTCGGGCCCCGCCGCGGCGCGGGCTTGCGTCACGGCGAGGCGACGACGAGCCCGGCCTTGCTCCCGGCACGCGCCTCACTTCTCCTGTTCCGCGTTGTAGAGTGCGATGTCGCCGCGCTCGCCCGTGCGTATCCGGATGGAGTCCTCCACCGGGATGATGAAGATGCGCCCGTCGCCTATCTCGCCCGTGTAGGCGGCCTTTGTCACCGCCTGCACGGTCTTCTCCACGTTCTTGTCGCGCACGACGATGGACACCAGCATACGCTCAATGGAACTGGTGTCGTAGGCCACGCCGCGGTAAATGCGGGCCTCGCGCATCTTGCCCACGCCCCTCACCTCGTAATAGGAAAACCATTCGATGTCGGCTTCCAGCAGCGCGTCCTTCACGTCGTCGAACCTCGTCCTCCGTATAATCGCTTCTATTTTCTTCATAATCAATCTTTTTCTGTCGTTTTCACGCTATCCCTTCAAACCTTTTCGTTCACCTCCCGCAAAACCCGCCTCTCGGATTTGCCACGTTTACCTTTCCCGCTCAGAAACCGAGCCCCGCCGTGAAATAGGCATCCTCCGTGGCCGGGTTCCACGTGACCTTGGCGAACAGGGGCAAGGCGAACGACCTGGTCACCTTGATGTCCTTGTCCGCCCGCAGGGCTACCTCGGAAACCTCGAAGCCGGAACATCCCCCGTTGTAGAAAGACGTCGCCCAAGGCACGGCACCCAACGCGGCATCCCAGTCCAGACCGCCCAGCCGGAAAGGCGCGGAACAGGAGACGTAAGAGGAGTAAGCCCGCTTGCCGTTCCCTTTCCGCCCGTCGTTCCCGCCGAGGTTCGTGTACCAGTTCACGGCCATGAAGCCGAAGTCGTACCCCGCCTGCGCCTCGAATACATGAAGCGTAGACCGGCTGCCGTAATGGAAATATTTCCCCTTGATGTCCTCGCCCGTCTTGAAATTCGTGCCCTTGCTGAAGCCGTAGTCGGTGACCGAGACGCTAAACCCTTTCACGGAATACCCCAGAGTCAGGTCGAACTCCTTCGCATAATCGCTGTCCCAGCTCGCCGACCCCCATGCCGACAGTGACAGGCCTTTCCACGCCACGGACACCGACGGTTGCAGGCTCACGTCGCCGAGTTCCTGGCCGCGCCAGATGTAACCGCTCACCAAGTCCAGCCCGACGGACGCCTCGATTTTTTCCTGCCCCTCGGCGGCGGCGGGCAATGCCGCCGCCGTCGCGCACAGGAACGCAGTTCTCCCAATTTTTTCCCTCATTCTTTTTACCTTTACCAATTACACCTCTTGTCTTATTTCCCTGCGCATGGAAAATTCTTTTTTTTGTCCGCCTTTTGCCGTTTAAATTGGCATCATGCTTTTATTCGGTGCAAAATTACGTCTTTTTGACAAATAAACCATAAAATTTCTGACTTTTTTTCAAATGAATTTTCACGCCTTCCGATTTGCAGCCTCACGCCGCCTGTTTCTGACGGATTGCAACCATAAGCACCGTTGTCCTTTCAAAAGTTCACCGGCGCGGTTCTCGCGGAAAGAAGTTCGCCGACAACCGCCCTCTCCGGAAGCCCGCGTGCCCTGCCTTCCCTGCTGCCGCGCGGCTTCCGTTCGGCGGAAAAAGGCCCGCGGACGCGGTGTCATTTTGTCAACCGCCCGCCCGCGCCGGGGGCGGATTGACAGTCTGTCATTTCCGACCCCTCAAAAATCGCTCGTTTGGAGCCGCGGACGGGACTGTGCGAAAAAAACCGATTCTCGCGCCACTCCGTGGAATCATTTTGCAAGCGGAATGACGGCCGGGACTTGCGTTTTGCCCGGCGGAGAGGCGGATTGTGCGCTTGCCGCAGGGAGGCGCGTAAGCGGAAAGCAGGTTCGCCCGACAATCCGGCATCCGCATTTCGTCGGCGGAGAGACACCAAACAGACGGGGAAACGCCGTCCGGGGCAGTCTCCATCTCCTCTTTCAGCCGACTTTTGCGGCGACAACCCGAGATTCGAATCGCGACGACACGACAAAAAAAGTGTTTTGTCACGTCATTCGAAATTTTTCGTCGGCACAAAATCGCGCCGGTTTGGTTAAAGGAAGTGAAAAACGAGGCTGGTTTGCAAAAATATGTATCCGCAACGGCCCGGTCTGCGTTCTGTCTGGAGATTTTCCGCACGAGTGCCGGTTAGCGGAATCGGCCTTTTTCCGCCAAAAAGACAGCAAAACCCGCACTTCGGCGACACAGGGAGATTCACACGCCACACCGGCGAGGGGCATCCCCGCTCCCGCCCGCGCGGCGCGTGTGAATCTTCTCCGCAACGGTTTCTCCGCGTGCGTCCCGTGTCAGAAGTAGAAGCCCAGTCCTATCCTGAAGCCCACCTTGCTCCCGTCGGAAAAGTCGTTCAGGCTCATGTTGTAATACACCGCCGGCTCTATCGTGATGAAGCGGTTCACGAAAAAGGCGTACCCCACCTCGGGGCACAGCTGCACGTTGTTCACGCTCTTGGTGGCATGCTCGTACTGCAACCCGAGCCCCATGTAAATGCCGTTCTGCGTGAAGAAATAGCGTCCGCCCGCCCCCACTTTGAAATAGTCGGTGTATTCTGTGTGGTCGTACCCCACCTGTCCGTAAAGCATCCACGCCTTCTGCACGAAATAGCCCCCGTCCAGTTCCATTCCGAATTTGAAATCCTCGTCGGAACTGTAAGACAGGCTGAGCCCCGTGACGGAAGCCGACACATATTTGGTACCCTTTTCAAACTGCGCCTTCGCGCCTATTGCCGCTGTCAACAGCAGCAAAGAAAGCATCAACTTTTTCATCTCTATCGTTTTTCTTGGTTAGTATCCACGTCACGTCCGCCCCCGTCCGGCCTGCCCGCGCCCGTCAAAGCGGCAGTCTTCCGAGCCGCGTCCTTTCCCCATGCCGCCGTCTTTCCCAGTTGCATACGCCACTTGACGAACAGACCCGCAAGAGCCGCCGTCACCACGGCTCCGATTGCGCACCCCGTCGCGTAAGGCAGCCCGAAGCCCGTGGCGTCGACCATTATGTAAGTGGTGCAGACGGCCGTCATGAACAACGCCGGGAACAAGGTCACATAAAACGCCTTCCCCTTCCGCGCGAGCCATACGGTGACCGCCCACAAGGTAAAGGTCGACAACGTCTGGTTGAACCATCCGAAATAGCGCCACAGCACGTCGAAGTTGACGTTCATCAGCAGCACCGCGGACAACAGGAAGAGGGGCAACGAGACGACGAGGCGGCGCAGGATGGTGTCTTGCTTGAAGTGCAGGAAGTCGGACGCCATGAGGCGCGCGCTCCGGAACGCCGTGTCGCCCGACGTGACGGGCGCGGCCACCACGCCGAGGATGGCCAGCACGGCACCCGCCGTGCCCAGCCAGTCCTTGCAGATGGCGTTTACCACGACGGCGGGATTGGACGTGCCCCCGCTATTCATCAGGCGGGCCAGCCCCTCGTAGCTGCCCGCGAACTTGATGGCGGCGGCGGCCCATACCAGGGCCACGATGCCTTCGGTAATCATGGCCCCGTAGAACACGCGCCGCCCCATCTTCTCGCTCTTCATGCAACGCGCCATCATCGGGCTTTGCGTGCCGTGGAAGCCGCTGATGGCCCCGCAGGCTATCGTGATGAAGAGCATGGGAAAAATGGAGAGCCTCCCGTCGGGGTGGTGGTTCTCGAAGGCCGACGTGACCTCGGGCATCCAGCCGCCGCGGACGAAGACGCAGGTTCCCACGCCCACGGCCATGAACAGCAGGGCCACGCCGAAGAGGGGATAGATGCGCCCGATGAGGGCGTTGATGGGCAACAAAGTGGCCAGCACGTAATACACGAATATCACGATACTCCAGAACAAGGCCGACCCCCACAGGCCGCCCTCCCCCGCCATGGTGGCCAGCAGTCCGGCAGGCGTGGTGACGAACACCGTGCCGAGCAGCACCATCAAGGCCAAGGAAAACACGCGCATCACCAACCGGATGCCGCCGCCCAGCTCGTCGCCCACCACTTCGGGCAGGCTCGCCCCGTCCTTTCGCAACGAAATCATGCCCGAAAGATAGTCGTGCACCGCCCCGCCGAATATACATCCGAACACAATCCACAGGTAGGCCGAGGGGCCGTAGAGGATTCCAAGGATCGCGCCGAATATGGGGCCCGTCCCGGCTATGTTCAGGAACTGGATGAGAAAGACTTTCCACGTGGGCATCGGCATGTAGTCCACGCCGTCGGCTCTCGTGTAACATGGAGTCTTCCGGGAGGCATCGGCACCGAACACCCTCTCGACGAAAGCGCCATAGACGAAGTAGCCCAGCACCAGAAGCACCAACGCGGTAGCGAATGTGATCATGTCATGATTCGAATTAAGTTACGCAAAAATAATAATTCGCATCGTAAAAACACGGCATTTGCCCACGAAACTTTCATTTTCTGCTCAAAAAAACTTAACTTTGCGTCTCACAAATGCGGCGCGAGGCGGGTGCAAGGCCAAGCTCGCCCGGACTTCGCCGGGCCGCCGCACGCATCGGACGAAGCCAAAGCCGCATGAACCTGCATGAAACGGTTGTTCCTCTCTTTATACGTATGGGTTGCCGGGTGCGCGGCGGCATCCGCGCAAACGCGGTGCGAGCCGGGCGCAGAGGCAAGCCCGCTCGAACCCTGCCGGGACGAAGCCCGCACCGGGCAAAGCCAAATCCCCGGCATCCCGAATTGCCCCAAACGGGAGACGCGGGCCGTGTGGGTGGCCACGTATGGCAGTCTGGACTGGCCGAAGCACAAGGCGACTTCCGCCGCCGGCGTCAAGGCGCAACAGGACGAGTTGCGCCGCATCCTCGACCGTCTCAAGGAAGTGAACGTCAACACCGTGCTGCTTCAGACCCGCGTGAGGGGGAGCGTCATCTATCCCTCCGCCGTGGAGCCGTGGGACGGTTGCCTGACCGGCACTCCGGGGCTCGCGCCGGGCTACGACCCCCTGGCCTTCGCCGTCGGGGAATGCCACAAGCGGGGAATGGAACTGCACGCATGGGTCGTGGCCATACCTTATTTCAAGACATCCGCCGCCGCACTCACGGGAAACCGTTCCGTCCTGAAAGCCCACCGCGGACTTTGCGTGCGCCACGGAGACAGCTGGTATCTCGACCCGGGACAACCGGAGACTGCCGGCTACCTGGCTTCCATCTGCCGCGAGATAACGGAGAACTACGACGTGGACGGCATACACCTCGACCATATCCGTTATCCCGAAAACGCGGCGAGCTTCAACGACGCGGCCTCCTACCGCAGGTACGGCAAGGGACGAGACAAGGCCGACTGGCGGCGCGACAACGTCACCCGTTGCGTGCGGGCGGTGTACGAGGCCGTGAAAGCCACCAAGCCATGGGTCAAGGTCAGCTCCTCGCCCGTGGGCAAGTTCAGCGACCTGAGCCGCTACCCGTCCTACGGCTGGAACGCCTATTCCGCCGTCTATCAAGACGCGCAGGGATGGCTGCGCGAGGGGATACAGGACATGCTGTTCCCCATGATGTACTTCCGGGGCAACCATTTCTACCCTTTCGCCATCGACTGGAAGGAGAACGACCGCGGCCGTCCCGTCGTCCCGGGGCTGGGCATCTATTTCCTCAGCCCGAAGGAAAAGGACTGGCCGATGGAGGACATCGCCCGCGAATTGTACTTCACGCGCTCCTTGGGCCTCGGGGGGCAGGCGTTCTTCCGTTACGCATACCTGGACGAGAACCATAAAGGCGTGTTCGACTTCCTGAAAGACGTGTTTTACCCTTTCCCGGCACTGACTCCGGCCTGCGCCGGCGCGGACGACATACCGCCGCAACGTCCGGGAAACCTGCGCATAAGCCGCGAGGCGCGGACGTATGCGCTCCGATGGTCGCCGTCCGCCGACGACCTGTGCGGGAAAGACGTGAAATACAACGTGTACGCCTCGCGGGAACCGACCGCCGACATATCCTCCGCACGGTGCCTCGTCGCCATGAACGTGGACTCTTGCTGTTTCCCCGTCGACGAGGTGTTCTGTACCCTCCACGGCATCAGCTTCGCGGTGACGGCCATCGACCGCTTCGGGAACGAAAGCGAACCGGCGCGGATACCTGCCGGGGCGAACGGCAAGCCAGCCTCAGCCGGACGTTTCCTCCCCCACGACTCGCAGACCTTGGACGTCCCGGAACAGGACAGCCCTTACGTGGCGGTCGCGGACGCGTGCGGGCGCATCGTCAGCACGGAGCCTTACAGCCGCCGCGTCCCTATCGGGCATTTGGCCAAAGGACTGTACGAGGTCAGGGCCTTGGACGAGGGAGGACGTTCAAGGAACATCGGGTACTTCATCAAGTGAAATCCGGCCGCCCCGCGCGGACATCCCGCCTCGTTCGCTTCCCGCCGGACGAGGCGGGAAGCAGAAACCGACATCTTCTCCCTCCTTGGGGAACGCCCACAGTGCCGCGCGGAAATGCGCCGTCGGGGTCACCGGAGCCAGCGGCAGGTAACCCCGAAGCAACTTCCCCTCCGACAAGCACGGCGGATGGCTCTTCACGCACCGGAGATGATCCGCATACAGCCGTCCCTCCTCCTTTTCATGGCTTATCACGAGACGCGCCGCCGAGGCGGGCGACAAGAAAGAGGCCAAATCCGCGGAAACCTGCCCCATCGTGCGGCGCAAATTGATTTCCACGCAAGGATGCACGCACAAGTTTCGGCAATCCGGCATGCGGCACAGCATCATGTCCACGCCCAGATGGCCGCGGTAGGCGTTGCCCAACCAGCCGGCCAGGTATCGCGTGACAGCCGTTTTCAGCATCAGCCACAAAGGCAAAGGGATTCTATCGGTCAGCCAACGCACCTTGTCCTCTTCCGCGGCCACCCAGTTCCCGGCGTAAGCGCCGCGCGCCGTAGTCCGGAACACCGAAAGCCCCGTGTACTCCACGCCCCCGGCACCGTCGGCGTGAAATTCCAAGGCGAAGTCCGACTCCTTATTATATACGGGTTCCACCACCACCCCGCCCTGTTCGCGGAGCATGCGGCGGCACCAGCCCGAGAGCGGCGGCACATAACCGCCCCGCCCCCGGCGCAGGCCTTTCCCGCTACCTGACCACGGCGCTTTCAATATCGTTTCGGGGTATCGTCGCAACGTCCGGACGATTTCCCGCTCGCAGGTGCAGTAACGGGCGACACCGCAAAGCCGGCCTTCCCACTCCCTTCCCAGTCCGGAAGCCGGGCCGCGCAGGAAAGCCAGCATATCCGCGGCGTGGCGGCGGTTCGACAAGTCGCGGTAACGCGCCAACCTCGTCTCGTCGGGCAGACGGTTTCCCGCCACGCCGCCCGCCCGCAGCATCCGCGCCACCGCCGGGCTCCATCCCCAAGGATCCGCATCCGCGTCGGCGGGAAGCCCGTCGCGCCCCGTCCACCTCACCTCCGGACAAAGTCCCCCGGTCTCCGCCGCCCACCGCCTTGCCTCCGCGGGCGAAGCCACGCAGACCATGTCGCCCGGCTTCGCCCACCATGCCGGCAACGTCGAAAGGTCGTCGGCCATGCGCCGGGCCGATGCCGGGGGGATGAAGTTCGGGACGGGGCAAGCCAACGCCAAATCGTTCTCAGGGTTGAATACGTGCAAAGTCATGGGGAAGAAAGAAAGGCGAAGTCCGGAACCTCGTCCCGTGCGGCGGCATCCCCGCAGGGGTTCGCCGCGGCAAGGAAACGCCGCCGTCCTTCTTTTTCGGGTTCACTCCTTTTCCAGCATTCCGCGCCCGAAATCCGGAATCCGCGTCCCCGCCAGCCTGCGGTTGAAAGCGTCTGGGAAACCGCGCCGTCCGCCCCTTGTCATGCGGAAATAGGCGTTCTCGCATTCCGCCTTCATCCTCTCGATGCGGGCGGCCGCCGCGACGGGATCTTCCTCCCCGCACGCCGCGACGAACCGGACCTCGTGCGGGCGGACGGGCGAAAGGCCGCACGCGGCCGGCACGACCCGCGAAATGAAAAGTTCCTTCATCATGCCAGCATATCTCGGATTTGTCATTCTTTCCGCCCCGGAACCGGCCTCCCCGGCGGCCCGTCCCGGCGGCTACATGCCGCAAAGTTACCTTTTTCCCGCCACATATCGAGGCAGGCATCCCGGAAAAATCCGCGCCGGCCCGCAACGGGGCAACGCAGGAGCGGCGCAATCCCGCGAAGACCGGAAGAGGCAAAATGACAAATTTCCGGCTCCGCAACGCGAAAGCAAGAAAAAACAAAGATTTTGTCAACCCCACTTTGCACTTTTCGAGGTTTTACGTTATCTTTGCAAAACATATCAAGGCCCCGAAAGGACGAAACGCCCGCACAGGTGTCCCGTCTTTCCCATCGTGAAAGGGGAAACAAGGAAAAACGCAGTTTAATCTCGTAATATTAATCGTTATTATGTCAAAACAAAAAAAGTTTATCACTTGTGACGGCAACCAGGCCGCGGCGCATGTCTCGTACAT
>CAZGBV010000066.1:0-10726 GCA_964523985.1 uncultured Paraprevotella sp. | reverse complement strand
TTGCTCGGAACCTGTTACTCCGCTTTGGCTGAATAGTTATGTTCGTCGTTCCTTATGTTAACATTGATAAATTAACAAAAAAAAGGAGAGAAAGGTGAACAACATATTAAAAAAAAGTATATACCTTTGCAACGTTTTAATAAGCAATTGATTGTTTTACAGATTTAAAAAAGCAGAGAAATGAAAAAGTTAGCATTTTTGTTCGTAGCTATTGCAGCTGTTTCTTTTGTAGCGTGCGGAAACAGTGGTTCTCAGAGTGAAACCACAACAGAAACTGATTCAGTGGCGGTAGAAGAGGTTGAAGCCGTTGAAGAGACTGTAGTTGATAGCACAGCCGCTGATTCCGCAGTTGTTGCTGACACCACTGCCACAGAAGCAGCTCCCGCCGCAGAATAATCAGTATAGATACGAACCTAAAGAAAAAGAGGCCTTACGTCGAGTATGGCCTCTTTTTTAAGGTCTGTGCTGGAGAACGGGTAACGATTTCAAAAGATGAAAATAAAGATGTAACTTTGTTTCATGGTGAAAGCAAATATGTTATTTTGGTTGGTGCTGAATTTGCCCCGCTCTTGAAAGGTCGTGAAGAGTGTATTCGTAACGCCGCAAGGAGTTCCGTTTGTGAGTTGCATAGATAAACAGACTTTGAACGTTGGAGTCCGTTTTCTCTTCTTTTGGCATACTCTTCTTCCACCTCATGACACGATGGAAAAGGAATGGTGTCATTTTAATTTCTTCGGGCATCCCTGTTATTCGCACGTCCGTGCCTTCGGACAGAGGACAGATACCTACTTCATAGAGTTGATTGAAGTTTCCTCGCTTGTTTAAATCCATGATTTACACTTCTTTTTGAGGCGTTTTCGATGGCACTTATTGAAAAAGAGACACCGATGAACTATGTGGCTATGATGGTGAAAGAATACTCCAATAGAATATGGGTCATCTTTCACCGCCAGACGGCAAAAGGAAAACGTGACTGACTCCCTTCCGAGGTAAGACGCATAGGGATTGACAAAATCTCACGAAGAAAAGGCTGTTCATACCTCACCTAATTCGTGGATTTAGATACTTGGGAGACCCATCTTTGTCTGTCAGGGGAAAGGTGTCGAAACATTCAAGTCTTTCCGCGACTTGGTGTAACGACGGCAACGGCGAAGGCCGAAGGCGCAGGGGATGAATTCCCGCTATGGTCTGGAAATGGTGAAGAACATAGGGACGGAATCATTCAAGAAAATGGCTACAACATTCAAATCTCACTTATTTTGCATTAAACTTTTTCGAACAATGAACGACCGCGAACTGCGATGCCGGAAAGTCTGAACGCAGAAGTCCAACTTGCCCCAAAAAGGCAAAGGAATATGCTAATGTAAACAATTTTACGGGCATGGTCTGCTATATCAACGGAGTGGATAGCTTTCGCTACCCACATGATTCGAAATAGACGAAATAGACCTCTAAAAAAGCCCCAAAAAGGTTTGGACATTTTTTTTTTTAGTACCTTTGCCATGCGTTGCAAGGCTTATCCTCCGGCGAGAGGTGGACAGGTGGCTGACGGCATTTCCTAATCATTTAAGTATCATGAGTAATCAGTTAGAGAGAATCAAGGAGTTAGTGGAACTCCGCGCCAAGGCGCGCATGGGAGGAGGCGAAAAAGCCATTGAAAAGCAACACGCGAGGGGCAAGTATACGGCTCGTGAGCGTATTGACATGTTGCTGGACGAGGGTAGTTTCGAGGAGGCCGACATGTTCAAGCTTCATCGGTGCACCAATTTCGGCATGGAGAAGAAACAATATCTGGGAGACGGCGTGGTGACTGGGAGCGGAACCATCGACGGGCGGCTGGTTTACGTGTTCGCACAGGACTTCACGGTGAACGGCGGTTCCTTGTCGGAGACCATGGCCGAGAAAATTTGCAAAGTGATGGATCAGGCCATGAAGATGGGTGTGCCTTGCATCGGCATCAACGACTCAGGCGGGGCGCGCATCCAAGAGGGCATCAATGCCTTGGGCGGATATGCCAGCATCTTCCAGCGCAACATCGAGGCTTCCGGTGTGATACCGCAGATTTCCGGCATCTTCGGTCCTTGCGCGGGTGGAGCGGTATATTCCCCGGCCTTGACCGACTTCATCTTGATGATGGAGAACACCTCTTACATGTTCCTCACCGGGCCGAAAGTGGTGAAGACCGTGACGGGCGAGGACGTGACGCAGGAAAACTTGGGCGGCGCGAGTGTGCACGCCACGAAGTCCGGCGTGGCACACTTCACGGCGCAGACAGAGGAGGAGGCCATGCAAATGATACGCACCCTCATCGGCTACATTCCGCAGAACAATATGGAGGAAGCCCCGAGGCAGAAATGCACTGACCCGATAGACCGTATGGAAGACTTCCTCAACGAGATTATTCCCGACAACCCGAACCAAGCCTACGACATGTACGATGTCATCGGTGCGATAGTGGACAACGGCGAGTTCTTCGAGGTGCAGCCGGATTACGCTAAGAACATCATAGTAGGCTTTGCGCGCTTCAACGGACAAAGCGTGGGTGTGGTGGCCAACCAACCGAGTTGCTACGCTGGTGTGCTCGATTGCAACGCCAGCCGCAAGGGTGCCCGCTTTGTGCGCTTCTGCGACGCTTTCAATATCCCGTTGGTGACGCTGGTGGACGTGCCGGGCTTCCTGCCGGGCACTGGGCAGGAGTATAACGCCGTAATTCTGCACGGGGCGAAGCTATTGTATGCCTACGGCGAAGCCACGGTACCCAAGGTGACGGTGACTTTGCGCAAGAGCTACGGTGGCTCGCACATCGTGATGAGTTGCAAGCAATTGCGCGGCGACATCAACTACGCATGGCCGTCGGCGGAAATCGCCGTGATGGGTGCGTCCGGGGCCGTGGCCGTGTTGTACGCCAAGGATGCCAAGGATGCCGAAGACCCGAAAGCTTTCTTCGAGGCGAAAGAGGAGGAATATGACAAGCTCTTCACTAACCCTTATCAGGCCGCCAAATATGGCTACATCGACGACGTGATAGAGCCGCGAAACACGCGCTTCCGCGTGGTTCGTGCGCTGGCTCAGCTACAGACCAAAAAGATGCTCAACCCCGTGAAAAAGCATGGGAACATTCCATTGTAACATTGTAACCCGATGACCCAGAAAATGATGCTACACAGAAGACTTTCAGGAATCCTCATCGGCCTGGCGATGGTGACGGTGGCGTTCGGCCAAGGTGCCTTCAGCTTTAAGATTAACGAGGTGGTGGTCTCCAACACGGGGGGGCTTGTGGACGAATACGGTGGCCGTTCGGGATGGATAGAGATTGTCAACACGTCATGGGGAACCAACGACATACGCAATTGCTACCTGACGACCAATCGCGAGGCTTTGGACAAGGGTCTTTCGGTGCCAGAACGCGTCAAGCTGATGTCGCTCATACCGAAGGGCGACGGGCGGACGAACCTGTCCGCCCGGCAACGCATCGTGTTCTTCGCTGACGGGCGGACGAACCTCGGCACACTGCACACGGACTTCGTCCTGAAAGACGGCGAGGAGAACTTCATCGCCCTTTTCGACGGGAACGGCAGGACGTTGCTCGACTCCATCACCGTGCCACCGTTGGCTCAAAACCAATCTTATGCGCGGGTGTACGACTCCGGAAGAGAATCCTACGTATGGGTGGCGCTCGATGCGGACGAAGTGACCCCGGGAGCCCCTAACGTGGGGCAGGGAAAGGTGCAGGACAAGGTGGCGGAATTCAAGGAGAAAGATCCCCACGGCATCGCCATGTCCATCATGGCGATGGGCATCGTGTTCGGTTGCCTCTTCACCCTCTATGTGTTTTTCCGGCTGTTTGGCCGCGTTGTGACTGTGTTTTCGAGGATGGCGCGCGTGAGAGCCATCCGGGCACTCCATGAACACGCGGACAAGGCCGCCGTCATTGCCATGCAGGGATTGGAAACCAAGGGTGTGGACATGAAGGTGTACGTGGCCGTCATTGCCATGGCACTCCGCGACTATGAGGAGGACGTGCACGACGTGGAAAGCAATGTGTTGACCTATCATACCGAAGAGCATTCGGAATGGAACGCGAAAGGGCACGCCATGCGCGAATGGCCGGAGTAGAATCGTTCGTTCGGGTTTTGACGGTAGGGATGGAAGAATATAGGATTGGGACGGAGATGCCGGACGCGAGGTGTGGAAGCGTCGGAAGCTTGCATTCCGTTGGATGGCACTGTTCCGCAAGACGGAATAGCACCGAGTATTCCGCCCGGACACATGAACATCAGGACATTTCATAGAAAACATCATGATAGAAGCTATAGTAAGAAGAAAGAGCATACGCAAGTTCGTCGACCGTCCCGTGGAGCGCGGGAAGTTGGAGCGTATCCTTAGGGCCGCCATGCGTGCGCCCAGTGCCATGAACTGCCAGCCGTGGGAGTTCCTCGTGGTGACCGACAAGGAGAAGCTGTCGAGACTTCAAGGTTTCAGCCCCGGCGCGCACGCCATGCCCACCGCGCCCGCGGTCGTCGCCGTATTGCGGAGGCCGCCTCAGCCCGAACTGGCCGGGTTCCCCGAAGACATGTTCGTCCAAAGCCTTGCCGCCTGCACCACCTGCCTGTGGCTTCAGGCGGTGGAAGAGGGGCTGGGCGTCAGTTGGATGGGCATCGCTCCCGGAGTGGTCGACGTGGAGCGCGTTTCCCGCACGTTGGGACTGCCGACTGGTATCGGCCTGTTTGCCTTTGTTGCTGTCGGTTATGCGGCGGAAGACGCGGACACGAATCCGGTTGACAGGTTCGATTCGTCGAGAATCCATTACGAAAATTACAGTTCAAAAGAGCAAGTTATAAAACGATAATGTCTAAAAAGGAGCATCATGAAAGAATACAAATATAAGATAAAGGGAGCTGAATACACGGTGAAGATAAACGACGTGGAAGGTAACATGGCCAAGGTGGAAGTGAACGGAATACCGTTCGAAGTGGAAATGGATCGCCCGATGCATTTGACGCATAAGCCCGTAGTCCGCCCCGTGCCCCATATGCATCACGGGGCGGTAACTCCGGCAACCACAATCGGCACGCAACCCGAAACCCTGGTGGGGAACGGCACGGCAGTCCGCGCCCCGTTGCCTGGCACGGTGAATGCCGTTGCCGTGACGGTGGGACAGGCCGTCAAGAAAGGGCAGACCGTGGTGGTACTTGAGGCCATGAAAATGGAAAACAATATCAACGCCGAGTGTGACGGCACGGTGACGGCGGTACACGTGAACAAGGGAGACTCAGTGCGCGAAGGTACTATTCTGATAACAATCGGTTAGAACTATGGAAGTATTTGATTTCATCGGGACGAAAATATCTGATTTCCTCACTTATACGGGCTTCGCCAACGCCGAGACGGCGAACTGGATTATGATTCTGGCCGGCGCGTTCTTCCTGTGGCTGGCCATCAAGAAGGACTTCGAGCCTCTGCTCCTGATACCCATCGGCTTGGGCATCATCTTGGGCAACATTCCTTTCAAGGCCGTGGGACTGGAAATCGGGCTTTACGAGGACAACTCCGTACTGAACTTCTTCTACCAGGGGGTGAAGGCGGGCTGGTATCCGCCCTTAGTGTTCCTCGGCATCGGCGCGATGACGGACTTCTCGGCACTGATAGCTAACCCGAAGCTGTTATTAGTGGGCGCCGCCGCTCAGTTCGGCATCTTCGGGGCTTACATGATAGCCCTCGCCTTGGGCTTCGAGCCGAACCAGGCGGCGGGCATCGCCATCATCGGAGGGGCCGACGGCCCCACCGCCATATTCCTCTCTTCCAAGCTGTCGCCGAACCTGATGGGCGCCATCGCCGTGTGCGCCTATTCCTACATGGCGCTGGTGCCGGTGATACAGCCGCCGCTCATGCGCCTGCTCACCACGAAGAAGGAGCGCGTGATACGCATGAAGCCCGCACGGCAGGTGTCGCAGACGGAGAAAATCATCTTCCCCGTCGTCGGCCTGTTGCTCACCACGTTCATCGTCCCGTCCGGCCTGCCGTTGCTGGGCATGCTCTTCTTCGGGAACCTGCTGAAGGAAAGCACGAAGACGACGCGCCTCGCCAAGACGGCTGGCAGCGCGCTGAACGACATCGTGGTCATGCTGCTGGGCCTGACGGTGGGATGCTCCACTCAGGCGAGCGAGTTCCTGACGATGGACACCATCAAGATTTTCTTCCTCGGCGCGCTGGCTTTCATCATCGCCACCGCTTCCGGCGTGCTGTTCGTCAAGCTCTTCAACCTGTTCCTGCCGAAGCACAAGAAAATCAATCCGCTCATCGGAAACGCAGGTGTGTCCGCTGTACCGATGGCGGCTCGTATTTCGCAGAATCTGGGATTGGAATACGATTCCAAGAACTACCTACTCATGCATGCAATGGGACCGAATGTGGCCGGTGTGATTGGTTCCGCTGTGGCTGCCGGTGTGTTATTGGGCTTCCTAAGCTGACCTCGACGGTAACCATGCGGAAAGACCGCTTTCCTCATGTGGGGGAAGGCGGTCTTTCCTTTTATGGACTGTTAGTTGCCTTGGGGACGGGTTAGTGATGTCCGGATGCAAGATTCCGCTTGTATCGAAAATGCATCAAATTCTTTCATATGGTGCCTTTTTGCAAGAAAGATTTTTTGAATTGTTCCTTTTTCTGCAAAAACGCTGAAAATGAAAAACAAAGACTCAATGAAACGTTGATTGACAACGATTTGAATGTTGTCGTTAAATGCCTATATAAAGAGACGGCGCAGATGCTTGCATACCTTTTCCAAACAGAAATACTTCAAGCAGGTAACCGGAGTCATGGAAAGAATTCGGTGTCAGCATAATCTCAGCTTTCAACATCGTTGATAATGATGTTATTTATGCTTCCTCTGTGTTTTATCGTATATTTCTTCATTTGTGCATCAAAAAACTTGCAGAAATCATTTGCCATACAAAGTATTTCTGTATTTTTGTTCTCGATAATCATAGAGAATCTTGTTTACTTTATGTTTTTGATTTTTTAGGATACAACAAATTTTCGCTGATTACTAAATTTATTAGAACTTATAATTCTTCGAACTCACGTTGTTTATATCTAAATTTGTAATATGTTTCAAACACGGTGCAAGGAAAGTAAATAAAATCACCATCCACAAGAAGGTTGATGAAAAAATCCGATGTGATATATTTTAATAATTATGAAAAACAATGTAAAAGAAAGGATATTGCTATATCTTAAAAATAAAGGCATTGCAATTACAAGGGCAAGAACAGGACTCGGTTGGTCTAAGAACTCATTACCTAAAAGTAACAATCTTACGACAGACAGAGATGGTGAAATTGTTCACCATTATTCGGATGTCAACTCCACTTCGCTTCTGACGGGTCAAGGCTTCATGACGTATCAAGTAGAGGAAGCCTCGCTTCCCGACAAGGTCGTCGACAGCTTCCGTCTTGTGCCACTCGTCAACGCGGAAGCGAGGGAAAGAGACATGGCAATTATGCAGTCCGGCAGGAGCATGATGCCGACCGTCCCGTCGGGAAGCATATTGCTTATAAGGAAGACGGACGGATGGATGGGGAACTTCAGGTTCGGCAATATCTTCTTGTTGGTACTCATGGACAGACACAGGACAACAAAGAGGATAAGGCGTTACGACGAGAACACAAAGGATAGTGTGCCGTATTCTCACACAACTCTGACGTGCTGTCGGAAAGGTTGTCGAAGAGCCACATTACCTCGGTGTGGAAAATGATGAAAAAAACACTCATCGATAACAGGTGATAAAATAAAAGCGGAAAACAAGCCTATTTCGCAACATTCTCGACCATTTAGTGTGCAACGTTTTACAAGAAAGTTATGATTTACCCTCAGAATTTTGAACAGAAGATAGGATTCGACGAGATACGCGCCTTGCTGTCAGGACACTGCCTGAGTACGCTCGGCACGGAACGTGTGGGGCAGATGGTATTTCTGACCGATTCGCAAACCTTGTGCGAACTGCAGGAGCAGACACGGGAATTCCTGCGCATCCAGAAAGAGGGAGAGGACTTCCCGGAACAGAATTTCTGCGACATGCGTCCGGCCGTCCGGCGCATCAGGGTAGAAGGCACTTATCTTGATGAAACAGAACTATTCGACCTGCAACGTTCGCTCTCTGCCATCATTGACATTGTGCAGTTTCTCAACAAGGGAGCGGAAGACGACGACACGACGGGCGGCAACTTTGACGACAATACGGACGGTCGTACCTTGGCCTACCCCGCACTGCAACGTTTGGCGCAAGGTGTTTCCGTCTATCCTCTATTGGTGAACCGCATAGGAAACATACTTGACAAGTACGGGAAGATAAAGGACTCTGCATCCGTTGAACTGCTCCGCATCCGTCGCGAACTCGCTACCGCGGAAAGCGGCATTTCGCACATCTTGTATTCCATCTTGCGTAACGCGCAGCAAGATGGCGTGGTGGACAAGGATGCTACACCAGCCATGCGCGATGGACGGCTGGTCATACCTGTGTCTCCGGCTTTGAAGCGGAAGATAAAGGGGATAGTGCACGACGAGTCTGCTACGGGACGCACGGTGTTCATCGAACCAGCGGAGGTGGTGGAGGCGAACAACCGCGTCCGCGAGCTGGAGGGGCAGGAGCGGCGGGAGATTATACGCATATTACGTGAAGTCACTGCGGAGATGAGACCTCATTACAGGGAAATGTTACAGTCCTACGAGTTTCTGGCCGAGATAGATTTCATCCGCGCTAAGGCCGTATTGGCGTGCCAGTTCGATGCCACGACACCAAATGTCGAGGGAAGGCCGCTAATAGATTGGGCGGTAGCCCGTCATCCCTTACTACAACTTTCACTGGCTCGACACGGGGGGAAGATAGTGCCGCTTGACATCGTGCTGGACGCGCGGCAACGTATTCTCATCATCTCCGGCCCCAACGCGGGTGGGAAATCCGTGTGTCTGAAAACTGTCGGCCTCATCCAATATATGTTGCAATGTGGTCTTCCCGTCCCCATGGGGGAAAGTTCGCACACAGGAGTTTTCGATGGTATATTCATCGACATCGGCGACGAGCAGAGCATAGAGGACGACCTGAGCACCTATTCCGGCCACTTGCTCAACATGAAAAACATGATGAAACACTGTTCCTCCGCCAGCCTTCTGCTTATTGACGAATTCGGTGGCGGGACGGAACCGCAAATCGGCGGTGCCATAGCCGAAGCAGTGCTGAAACGCCTCAACCAAAAGAAAACCTTCGGCATCATCACCACGCATTACCAGAATCTGAAATGCTTCGCCAACGACCACGAAGGGGTGGTGAACGCTGCCATGCTCTACGATCAGCGGCGCATGCAACCCTTGTTCCAACTGCAAATTGGCAACCCCGGAAGTTCGTTCGCCGTGGAAATCGCCCGTAAGACAGGCATCCCGGAGGATGTGATAGCCGATGCTTCCGACTTGGTGGGTAGGGAATATATCAATGCGGATAAGTATTTGCAAGACATCGTGAGGGACAAACGTTATTGGGAAAACAAGCGGCAGAACATCCACCTCCGCGAAAAGGAGTTGGAGGAGACAATGGCACGTTACGAGACGGAAATGGAAGAACTGCAACGCACCCGGAAGGATATCCTGCGCAAAGCCAGAGAGGAGGCCGGGCAACTGCTCTGGGAATCTAACGCCAGGATAGAAAACACCATCAAGGCCATCAAGGAGGCTCAGGCCGAAAAGGAGAAGACTCGCGACGCACGGCGGAAACTGGAGATTTTCAAAAATATCGTAAATGATATGGACGCGCAAGCCGTGGACGATAGGATAGCGAGCAAAATACGGCAACTGAAAGAGCGAAAGCGAAAGAAGACCGAACGGAAAGATAAAAGGGCATCCGAAAACGCCACGGGAAAGGAATGCCCAAATGGCGCACGTGAAGCGGAGCGTTGCGCCCGCCCCATACAACCAGGTGATGCCGTGCACATCAAGGGGCAGGTTGCAATGGGTACGGTGGAGGAGATAGGCGGTAAAAACGCCGTTGTTACTTTTGGGATGATGCGCACCAACGTGAGGCCAGAACGGTTGGAACGGGTCGAGTCATCGGCATCTCTGCCACGAATGCGGGTCACGGCCAGCATTAGCAAACAGACGCAAGACGATGTCCATGAGAAAAAATTGAATTTCCGTCAGGAGATTGACGTGCGGGGTATGAGGGGAGATGAGGCTATCAACGCCGTCACTTACTTCATTGACGATGCCATACTGTTGGGAATCCCCAAGGTGCGCATCCTGCATGGGACGGGATCCGGCATCCTGCGTACGCTCATCCGCCAATACCTTGGCACGGTGGCTGGCGTGAAGGAATTCAAGGATGAACACGTAGAATTTGGGGGAGCCGGCATTACCGTGGTGGATTTGGCCTGAATTACGGCATAGTACAAATGTATCGTAACTATTCAGCCAAAACGGAATAGCAGATTTCGGGCAAGAAAAACTGATATAATTGGCTGATTTTTCATTGAATTTAGTGGCAGTTTCATTTGGATATTCCAAAGGGAATAATTATTTCATTTCTATGAAACAGCAAGTTAGAGACGTGAGCTGCACGTCGGCAATGCGGTGGTGAACTTTGTGCACACATCCGCACTTGGACATACATATCCATCTTTGTACTTTGTCGTCACGATGAAATCAATAGCGGCATTTTCGTTCGTAAACTTTTTGTAAACTC